>DASQPJ010000254.1:0-3071 GCA_035644015.1 Sporichthyaceae bacterium | reverse complement strand
AGCGCTCCGCATGGGGCAAGGTGCTCGCCGTACTCGACCTGGACGCGGAGTTGGCAGCCCTGCCCGCGCCCACCGCGGTCCTGCTCGGCACCGCCGACAAGCTGACCCCCCGTGCGCCCGCCCGCCGTATGGCCGCCGCGGTGCCGCACCTCGTCGGCCTGACCGAGTTGCCGGGGCTCGGCCATATGACACCGATCGAGGACGCACCCGCCGTTGAGCAGGTGATACGAGGACTGGTAGCCGCTTATCTGACCGCCGGTTCGTCGGCTGGTCCTACGACATCCGCGTCGGAGTCCGTCGAAGAGGAGAAGCGCGCATGAGTGGAGCACCGTTGGACGGCCAGGTCGTGGTGGTCACCGGCGCGGCCCGGGGGGTGGGAGCGCTGCTCGCCCGCAAACTCGCCACTCGGGGCGCCCGCTTGGCGCTGGTGGGACTGGAACCCGATGAGCTGAAGAACGTCACCACGTCACTCGGCCGCGACGCCGCCTGCTGGACCGCGGATGTCACCGACCGGGTGGAGATGACGCGGATCGCCGAGGAGATCGTCGCGCACTTCGGCCGGATCGACGTGGTGGTCGCCAACGCCGGTGTCGCCATTGGTGGTCCGTTCCTCGACTCCGACCCCGAGGCGTTCGAGCGGGTGATCCAGGTCAATCTGCTGGGCAGCGTCACCACAGCCCGTGTCTTCCTGCCTGCGCTGATCGACTCGCACGGTTATCTTCTGCAGATCGCCTCGCTCGCCGCGATCACGCCCGCGCCGCTGATGTCCGCGTACTGCGCCAGCAAGGCGGGGGTGGAGGCGTTCGCGCACAGCCTGCGCGCCGAGGTCGGTTACCTCGGAGTCAAGGTCGGGGTCGGCTACCTCAGTTGGACGGACACCGACATGGTGCGGGGCGCCGACAAGGACGAGGCGCTACGCGAGATGCGCGCCAAGTTGCCTTGGCCGGCAAACCGCACCTATCCGTTGGGGCCGGCCGTCGAGCGCATCGCGGCCGGCATCGTACGACGATCGCCTCACGTGTACGCACAGTGGTGGTTGCGCGGGACACAGTCGATCCGCGGGTTTTTGCCGTCGGTGATCGGCGGGGCGTTGGGGCAGCGTGAAATGCGGCGTGTGCAACCGGCGCTGACTCGCGGCGCGGGGGTGCGGCGCGGTCTTGTGGGGCGCGGTGGGGCCGCTGACGAGGCGGAGAGATCGTCCGATCGTCACACACGGTAACTGTAATCGCGTGCTGACCTGGGGTTATTATCCCAAGATGCGAGGGTCATCCCGTCATGTAAGTCTTGTCGAGGCCCCATCCCCCAAAACACTCCAGGAGGAGTCACCATGGGTGCTTTCGACCAGTTCAAGGAGCAAGCCGAGCAGGTTGCAGACAAGGCCAAGGACGCCCTCGGTAACAAGCGCGGCAAGGCCGCCGACTCGCAGAACCCCGAGCAGGCGGAGCGTGGCTTGGAGCAGGAGAGCCGGCGGCGTCGTTCCCCGGTCGAGGACGAGGCGCGTGAGCCCATGGACTCCGAGAGGGACGACGAGGACGGCAACTGGGCCTGACATCCATCCGAGCGGTCGTCGGCGGCGACGGATGCGCCGCCGCCGCGCGGACACCGTGACGCGAGAAGGGGCGGCGGTTTCTGGTGGTGGTTGCAACACGTGGTTGGTTGTTCAGGTCGCGAGCAGTTTATGCATGCGCTCGGCTGGGGTTTTCCAGCCGAGTGTTTTGCGTGGGCGGCCGTTGAGTTCGGCGGCGACGGCGAGGAGGTGTTGGGGGCTGTGGACTGACAGGTCGGTGCCTTTGGGGAAGTACTGGCGTAGCAGGCCGTTGGTGTTCTCGTTCGAGCCGCGTTGCCAGGGGCTGGCGGGGTCGCAGAAGTAGACGGGGATGTTGGTGGCGAGGGTGAAGTCCTGGTGGGCGGCCATTTCGCTGCCCTGGTCCCAGGTCAGGGACCTTTTGAGGTGGGTGGGCAGGGTCTGGGCCGTTGCCAGGAGTGCGTCGCGGACGTGTTCGGCGGTGCGGAAGTGGGGCAGGTGCAGGAGCATGACGTAGCGGGTGGCGCGTTCGACCAGGGTGCCGATCTGGGAGGCGCCGTCCTTGCCGATGATCAGGTCGCCCTCCCAGTGGCCGGGCACGGCCCGGTCCTCGGCCTCGGCGGGGCGCTGGCTGATCATGACCATGGGGTCGGCGAACCGTGGCCGTCGCTGCTGGGCCTGGCGGCGGGGTTTGCGCTGGGCGCGTCCGGTGCGCAGGGCGGCGGCGACCTCGCGGCGCAGTTCACCGCGGCCTTGGACGTAGAGGGCCTGGTAGATCGTTTCGTGGACCACGTGCATCTCCGGGCGGCCGGGGAACTGTTCCCGCAGAGCCTGGCAGATCTGTTCCGGGCTCCACCGCAGGTCCAGGTGCTGCTGGATGACGTCCCGCAGTTCGGGGTTCTGGCTGATCTTCCCGGGTTTGGGCCGGGGCCGGCGTTTGTCGGCCCGGGCCTGGGCCGCGAACGGCCGGTACCGGCCGTTGACGGGGTGCTGGTTGCGGTGGATCTCGCGGCTGATGGTGGAGGGGCTGCGGCCCAGCTCGGCGGCGATGGTGCGGATGGATGCCTTCTCGCGCAGCCGGTCGGCGATGTGGATCCGCTCCGCTTCGCACAGATACCGGCCCACGGCCAACGGCTCGGGGGCCGTCAGCAGCGGTTGCATCGCCGTGCGCTGCGTGCCGGTGGGCTTGCGCCCGTTACGCCACTTCTGGCCGGTCCGCCGGTCGACGCCGACGATCCGGCACGCCTGTGTATTGCTGTAGCCCTGCCGCATGAGCCGGGAGTATGCCGCCCGCTCCCGGCTCAGTTTCCGCCGGCCCTGCGGCGTCCTATCAGCACGGATCTCGAAATCCATTGCACCCCTAGACCTACTGGGGTGTTGCAACGACCACTAAAATCCAAGGCGAGAGCAACCGGCCACCGGCCGGTGGTCCGGACACGACATCAACAGCCCCTTTGGGCCGGTGACGACCCGCACCACAGTCGTGGGTTGCTCGCGCAGTTCTCCCCCAACCTTCGGCCGGGGGTGCTTGGATTTTAGTGGTCGT
>DASQPJ010000253.1:0-25113 GCA_035644015.1 Sporichthyaceae bacterium | reverse complement strand
GACCGGCTCGGGCACCGCGATGGCGGGCCCGGTCAGCACCAGGATCTCCGCGTTCCGCGGCACGGTGAACCCGCGGGCCACCAGCGCCTCGTCCACCTCCGTAGCCGTGCTCGGCAC
This sequence comes from Sporichthyaceae bacterium, assembly GCA_035644015.1. GTDB lineage: Bacteria > Actinomycetota > Actinomycetes > Sporichthyales > Sporichthyaceae > DASQPJ01. Next base: position 24,996 of record DASQPJ010000253.1, on the reverse strand, counting down.
CGAATACACCGCGGGCATGCCGCGCTGCGCGTACCAGGCGTCCACGTAGGCCATGGCCTCCTCCAACGCCATGCCCGGGTCCCCGAGCGGCAGCACCGAGTTGGCCCGCAGCGTCCAGCCCTCCGTGGCCCGCAGCAACCATCCACCGAGCTGTGCGGTCTGCGCCGCCGGCCATCCCGCGGCGGCGGTCCGCTGGAGGGTCGCCACCTCATCGCGCCCACCGGAGGCGCGCAGCGGGGCCGGCGGCACCCGTTTGCCGGCCACCAACGTCCCCTCGGCGAACTCGGTCACGGTGCCGTCCTTGCGGGCCACCGCGAGCGTGCCGCCGCTCCAGCGCACCAGGATGCCCACCGCATCGGTCATCATTCCGTGGGGCAGCCGACGTCGCACCGACACCCGCGCCCCCACGTCCTGTGGCGTGATGGACACCACCAGCGCGAACCGCGTCGGCAACCATCGCCCCCGTTGTCGTGACGGACTGACCTGCCCGTGATACTAAGTCGGCAATCGCAGCGCGAGGAGGAGCACCCGTGACGTACGTGATCGCCCAGCCCTGCGTCGACCTCAAGGACAAGGCCTGTATCGAGGAGTGTCCGGTCGACTGCATTTACGAGGGCGAGCGGATGCTGTACATCCATCCCGACGAGTGCGTGGACTGCGGCGCATGCGAGCCGGTATGCCCGGTCGAGGCCATCTTTTACGAGGATGACGTGCCCGACCAATGGAAGGACTTCTACAAGGCCAACGTGGAGTTCTTCGACGACCTCGGCTCGCCCGGCGGCGCCGCAAAGCTCGGCCTGATCGAGCGCGACCACGCAACGGTGGTGGCATTGCCGCCGCAAGAGCACGAAGAGTGAGCCGGGGCTCCCTCCCTGATTTCCCCTGGGACCGGCTGACCCCGGTCAAGGACGCCGCGCTCGCCGCGGCGGGTGTCGACGGGTTGGTGGACCTGTCCGTCGGCACCCCGGTGGACCCGGCGCCGGCCGTGGTGCAGGCGGCCCTCGCGGCCGCCGCCGACGCTCCCGGTTACCCGTTGACCTCGGGCACCGCCGCGCTGCGCGAGGCCATCGCCGACTTTCTGAGCACCCGTTTCGCCATTGCGGGCCTGAAACCCGCGGCAGTGCTGCCCACCATCGGCTCCAAGGAGCTGGTGGCCTGGCTGCCGACCCTGCTCGGTCTCGGCGCGGGCGACGTCCTCGCCCATCCCGCGTTGGCCTATCCCACCTACGACGTGGGCGCTCGGCTGGCCGGGGCGACCCCGGTGCCCGCCGATGACCCCGACGAGTTGGATCGCGCCGCCGCCGTCGGCCCGGTGCGGGTGGTCTGGGTGAACTCGCCCGCCAACCCCACCGGTCGAGTGCTCGACCCGAGTCGCCTGGCTGCGCTGGTCTCGTGGGCCCGGGCCAACGACGCGGTGCTGGTCTCCGACGAGTGTTACGCCGAGTTCGGCTGGGAGGTCGAACCGGTCTCGGTGCTGCACCCCGACGTGTGCGGGGGATCGCATCAGGGGCTGCTGGTCGTGCAGTCCCTGTCCAAACGATCGAACCTGGCCGGGTATCGGGCGGGGTTCCTGGCCGGTGACGGCGGCGTGGTCGCCGAACTGCTCGAGGTGCGCAAGCACACCGGGATGATGGTGCCCGCTCCGGTGCAGGCCGCGATGATTGCCGCGCTCACCGACGCCGATCATGTGCGCGTGCAGCGGGAGCGCTATGCGCAACGTCGCCAACTGTTGCGCGCCGCGCTGGAGGAGACCGGCTACCGCGTCGAGCACTCCGAGGCGGGCCTGTATCTGTGGACCACGCGGGACGAGGACTGTTGGGACACCGTGCGGCGCCTCGCGGGGCACGGGATCCTGGTCGCGCCGGGGGAGTTCTACGGGACCGCGGGCAGGCGGCACGTGCGGGTGGCGCTCACCGCGACCGACGAACGCATCGCCGCCGCGGCTGCGCGCCTGCGTGCGAAGTCCACGTAGCGCGCCGATGAGCAGCGCGCGCGGGTTGATCAGCCGCGGGCGACGATGACCACGAAGGCGATAACCGCGATGAGCAAGGCCAGACCCGCGACGAACAGCGGGCCCTTGGCGCTCGCGCGCGGCTCGTAGTGCTCCGAGCCGGCCACGAAGGCGCGGAACATCTCGGTGTTGCCGCCGGGATCCGGCTCCAAGTCCGACATGGATCGACCATAGACCTCGGCAACCGCGATCGCAGGCAGATACGCCCGCATGATCGCAACGGGTGACGCGGCGCAGCTACTCGCCGCTGCCGACCTCCAGCGCGTCGCGCTCGGGCTCCGTGGCGATGCCGGTCAGCGCGGCGAAAACCACCACGTTCTGGGTGTATCCGGAGGGGGCGTAGGCCCCGCCGCAGGTGATCAACCGCAGCACCGGGACATCACTGGGCCCGTACACCGCCTCGGACGGGAACGACTCCTTCGGGTACAGACCGCTTTCCCGCACGGTGAATTCCGCGACGCTGTGGTCCGCGCGGGTGACCCAGATGCGATCGCCGGGGTGCAGCGCACCCAGATTGAAGAACACCGCCTGCGCGTCCGGCGCGTCCAGATGTCCCACGATCACCGCCGGGCCTACCTCGCCGGGGCTGGCCAGGTTCTCGTACCAACCGGCCGGCGATCCGGACGCGTCAGGCGGAAGCTGCAGAGTGCCGTCCGGGTTCAGCCCCAGGCTGAGCAGGCTGGTCTCGATGCCGACCCTGGGGATGCTCAAGTGCGTCGGCACCGAGCGGTCCAGCGTCAGCGCCGTCGGGCCAACCGCCCGCGGGTCACTGCCGGCCGGGAACAGGGTGTTCGCGAGCCCCAGTGGGTCGTCGGCTGAGTGCTGGGCGGCCGGCTCTGCCAACCTCATCGACGGCACCGGCGCGGCCTGCTTGCCGAAGCCCAGGCCGATCACGATCGCGGCCACGCCGATCTGCGCGATCACTGCGGCCACGGCAACGGCCAGGAAGGTGGTCCGGTCCATGGACCGGGACTTCCTGGCCGGTGCTGCAGCGGAGTCGGAGTCGCCGTCGGCCATGGATCTCACACTGACAGATCGTGTGCCGGACGGAAGGGGCGAGGATCAGACAGTCGGGCGACGGCGCAGCACGAGCCCACCGGCGACACAGGCGGCCAGCAGGGCAGCAGCGCCACCCACCGCGAGCGCGGTGTTGTCCGAGACCGCCGCGCCGCCGCCACCGGTGGCCGGGGCGCCGGACGGGACCGCGGACGGCTCGACCGCCGGAGCGGTGGCCGCGGTGGTCGGCTCGCTGGTCGCGTACTCGCCGGCCTCGCTGCCACTGATGCTCGACTTCGGCGGCGAACAGGGCGGGGGAGTCACACACGTGGACGGAGCGGCGGCCGAGGACGAGGCCGCGGCAGAGGGCTTCGAGGTCGCCGCGGAGGTGGCGGCGCTGCTCGGCTTCATGGTCATCCCCGGCATGTCCGCGCTCATCGAGCCGCCCGGAGCCATGTTCATGCCCGGCATCGAGGTGCTGCTCGAGGACGAGGAGGACGAGGAGGAACTGCTCGAGGAGCTCGACGTGGCGGTCGGCTTGGCCGAGGACGCCGCGTTGCTGGTGGTGGAGTTCGAGCGGCCGGCGCTCGAAGCGGTCGAGCTCGGCTTCGCTGAGTCGCTGGTGCACGGCGGCGCAGTCACGCACGTCGACGGAGCCGCGGCGGAGGATGTCGACGAGGTCGCAGTCGCACTCGGCTTGGCACTCGCCGACGGGCTTGCCGTCGTCTCGGGCACGATCGCGGGCGGGACCTCGACCGGCGCACCAGCGGGCGGCGCACCGGCGGGCGGCACTCCGGCCCCGGCCGTCGAGGAGGTCGAGTCGTTGCCCGACTTGAGACCGATCAGCGACAACACGATCGCCAGGAGCACGATCGCCACCAGCGCACCGATGACCCAGGCGGTGTTGTTCGGACTGTCGTTGTCCGACCCCGTCTGATCATCCGACGTGGTGTCGGTGGGCGTATCGGCCATGATCTTCTCCCGTTGGCGAGCGCGATTGCAGCGAAATGCTATGCGCCCTCGGGTTCTTGCTGATCATGCTGCCCGCAAAGATCTTGTTAGGCTTCACACGCCTCTACGTTCACATTTGTCACTAGCGGACGATGATCCGTACTTGATCTCTCAAGAGATCGACGGGATCCGTGGAGCCGTTCGGCGCCTTGTACTGCTGCCATCCGCGGGCCGACTTGGATGCCGTCCAGACCTTGCCGTCGAAGGCCACGCCGGCCAGGCCGAGCGACTTGGCCCGAGCCACCGCCCACTGCGCGCTCGCCCATCCGGCTCGACGTGAATCCGTCTCGGTTTCCGGGTAGCGCACATCCAGGATGCGCGGGTTCACCAGCGCGCTGACCCGGGCTTCAACCGACGGCCCGAATGCGGCCTCGAGCGCGGAGATCACCTGCTGCGCACGGGGAGTGTGTCCGCTGGGCCCTGGCGTCTGCGCCTCCAGTGACCCGGTCCGCTCCGCGCAGGTGAACGCCGAGGGCGAGTAGCCCATCAGCGTCGAGGCCAACACCCGGGCCCGCGGTTCGTGCTTGTCGTAGCCGTGCGGGTACCCGCTGTGTTGCACCTTCTGCGCGGCGGCCCCGATGTCCATGGTCTTGTAGCCGTCGATCTTGACCAGCGCGTCGTAGAAGGCGTTGGCCGCGTGCACCGGGTCCATGACCTCCGCCGCGGTACCCCAGCCCTGCGACGGGCGCTGCTGGAACAGGCCGAGGGAGTCCCGGTCACCATGGTTCAGGTTCACCAGCTTGGACTCCTGCAGCGCCGTGGCCAGCGCGATGGTCGCGGCCCGAGCGGGTAGCCCGCGCCGCGCGGCCACCGCGGAGATCGTCGCGGCGTTGTCGGCCTGGTCCAGATTGACGTGCACGGTGGTGCCCCCGGCCGTCGCGGTGCACGCCTCGTGCAGCACCACCCGTTGGGAGACGATGTGCAGCGCCACCGCCGCGCCGCCGGCCAACGCCATGATGCCCAGCAGGATGAATCCGGCCCGGCGCACCCGCCGGGTCAGTGCCACGGCCGGTCCCGGCTTGTGAACTTGGTCCCAACCGGGGCACGCTCGGTTTTGGTCCCTGGCAAAGACCGGACAATGTAGGACAAGGACATCGAGTAGGGCGCCCGGCACCGCCGGGCCCGGACCGGGAGAGCCGCGGTATGCCGACGGGAGTCATCGGGGTCGGATACGAGGGGCAATCGGTCAGCGAGTTCGTGCTGGGCCTGCGCGCCGAGGGCGTGCATGTGCTGCTCGACGCCCGGCAGGTGCCGCGGTGCAACCGCCGGGGCTTCAGCCGCCACGCGCTGGCCGAGGCGCTGCGCTCGGTGGGCATCCACTACGTGCACTACGAGGTGCTGGGCAACCCCGAGCAGAACCAGGCCGGCTTCCGCGGGGACGCCGCCATGATCGCCGCAGCCGCCGCCCGCTACCGCACCCGGCTGGCCGAGCCCGCCGCCCGGGCAGTCATCACCGACCTGATTGCGGTGTCCCGCCGGCGTCTGGTCGCGGTGATGACCATGGAGGCCGACGCGCAGCGGTGTCACCGGGCCACCCTGCTCGCCGAGATCGAGCGTCGGGTCACCAACCGCCCCGCGGACATCGACACGGTGCTCGCCGAGTTCGCCGAGCCGAGGGTCACCGTGCCGGCCGAGCCGGTGGACACCCGGACCAAGGTCGAGCGCGACATCGACGAACTGCTCGCCGAGTTCAGCTAATCCACCTCAGTTCGCATGGAGGGCGGCGTTCAAACCGCCCCAGTCCGCCCCTGCCCGGGCCACGGCCTGCACCGCGCCGGTCACGCTGTTGCGTCGGAACAGCACGTTGTCGTGTCCGGAGAGCTCGCGGGCCTTGATGATGCTGCCGTCCGGCAGGCTCAGCTTGGTGCCGGCGGTGATGTAGCAGCCGGCCTCCACCACGCAGCCGTTGCCCAACGAGATGCCCAGGCCGGCATTGGCCCCGATCAGGCAGCCGGTGCCGACCCGGATGACCTCCTTGCCGCCCCCGGACAGCGTGCCCATGATCGACGCGCCGCCGCCGACGTCGGAGCCATCCTCGACGACCACACCCGAGGAGATGCGGCCCTCCACCATCGAGGCGCCAAGCGTGCCCGCGTTGAAGTTCACGAAGCCCTCGTGCATCACCGTGGTGCCGGCGGCCAGGTGGGCGCCCAGCCGCACCCGGTCGGCGTCGGCGATGCGCACCCCGGCGGGCACCACGTAATCGGTCATCCGGGGGAACTTGTCCACCCCGAACACCTGCACCGGACCATCGGCACGCAACCGGGCTCGGGTGGACTCGAAGTCCTCCACCGGGCATGGGCCCCGGTCGGTCCACACCACGTTGGACAGCAGGCCGAAGATCCCGTCCAGGTTCGCGCCGTGCGGCGCGATCAACCGGTGAGAGAGCAGATGCAGGCGCAGGTAGGCATCCGCGGCATCGACCGGCGGGTCGGCCAACGAGGCGATCACCGTGCGCACCACCTCGGTGTGCACCCCGCGCCTGGCGTCCTTGCCGACCAGCTCGCTGAGCGCTGTCGGGGGCGCCGAGTCGTCCGGCACCCCCAGCGCCGGGCTCGGGTACCAGGTGTCCAGCACCCGACCGTCGGACTCCACCACCGTGGCCACCCCGTGGCCCCACGCACCCGTCACGCTCACCCGCTCACCGTATCCGCCGCTTCTGTCACCCGAGCGTGTAGTCGTGCAGGCTTTCGGGCCGTTTCTGGCTGCGCGACTACACACTCGGGTGAGTCGCGCAGCGCGGGCCGGAAGTGGGGCGCCGGTACCGTGAGGCCATGTTGATCGACCCGAGCAGTGCGCTCGACCTGTCGTTGGACGGGCCCGCGCTGGCCGCCGACCTGGTGGCCCGCCCGTCGATCAGCGGCACCGAGGGGCCGTTGGCCGACGCGGTGGAGAAGGCACTGCGTTCGCTGCCGCATCTGACGGTGGATCGCGACGGCGACGCGGTGGTCGCTCGGACGCAGCGGGGCAAGGCCGAGCGGGTGGTGATCGCCGGGCACCTGGACACCGTGCCCGCGGCCGGCAACCTGTCCGCCCGAGTGGAGGCCGACCGGCTCTACGGCCTGGGCGCCTGCGACATGAAGGGCGGGGTCGCGGTCGCGCTGCGGTTGGCCGCGACGTTGACCGATCCGGCCCGCGACGTCACCTACGTCTTCTACGACAACGAGGAGGTCGCCGCCGAGCTCAACGGGCTCGGCCGGCTGGCCCGCACCCACCCGGACTGGTTGACCGCGGATTTCGCGGTGCTGATGGAGCCGTCCAACGCCGGGGTGGAGGCCGGCTGTCAGGGCACGCTGCGGGTCGAGGTGACCGCGCGCGGGGTACGGGCGCACAGTGCCCGGGCCTGGCGCGGGGAGAACGCGATCCACGGCGCCGGGGAGATCCTCGATCGGCTGCGGGCGTATGAACCGCGGCGGCCGATGGTCGACGGCCTGGAATACCGCGAGGGCCTGTCCGCCGTCTTCGTGCGTGGCGGGGTGGCGGGCAACGTGATCCCCGACGAATGCGTGGTGACGGTCAATCACCGCTTCGCCCCGGACCGCTCCGCGGAACAGGCGCTGGACCACGTGCGCGAGGTGTTCGACGGCTTCGAGGTCGCCTGCCTGGACATCGCGCCCGGTGCGTTACCGGGCCTGGCCCGGCCCGCGGCGGCAGCGTTCCTGGCTGCCACCGGCCGTCCGCCGGCGCCGAAATTCGGTTGGACCGACGTGGCCCGGTTCTCCGAGCTCGGGGTGCCCGCGGTGAACTATGGCCCCGGCGACCCGAGCCTGGCGCACGCCGCGGGGGAGTACGTGGAACTGCGCGAGATCCGGGAATGCGAGGAGCGGTTACGCACCTGGCTCAGCTGAACGCTTTGGCCAGCAACCGGTAGGAATGCAGCCGGGCCTCGTGACTCCACACGTTGGTCACCACCATGATCTCGTCCGCGCCCGACTCGGTGAGTCGCCTCTCGAGCTGCTCCCGCACGCTGCGTGGGTCGCCGATCACCACCAACGGACGACGCCGAGCGATCGCGTGGCGTTCGCTGGGGTCGAACGGGTAGGCGTCGACCTCTTCCGGGCTGGGCAGCGGGGAGAACGCACCGCGCTCGATGCGCAACCAGGCCAGGTCCATGGTCGAGGCCAGACGTTCGGCCCGGTCGTTGGTCTCCGCGCAGACCACGGCGACCGCGATGATCGCGTGCGGTGCGGGGAACTCCGCGCTCGGGGTGAAGGCTTCCTTGTACAGGCCGATCGGCGGGCCCGGCGGGTCCGCGGTGAAGTGGGTGGCGTAGGCGTAGCCGAGCCCGGCCCGTCCGGCCGAGGTGGCGCTGGCACCGCTGGAGCCGAGGATCCACATCGGCGGGCTGGCCGCGTCCGCCGGCATCACCTGCAGCTCCCCGAAAGGATGCCCGGCCGGGAACATCGACCGGGTCAGCGCGATCAGCTCGGACATCAACGAGGAGAAGCTGTTCCCGTCGAAGGCACGCAGTGCCTTGCTGGCCACCTGCTCCGAACCCGGCGCCCGGCCCAATCCCAGATCGATCCGGCCCGGATAGAGCGCGGACAGCGTGTGGAACGCCTCGGCGATTCGCAGCGGGGTGTGGTTGGGCAGCATGATCCCGCCCGAACCGACCCGGATGCGTTCGGTGTGTGCGGCCACGTGCGCGATCAGCACCTCGGGGGAGCTGCTGGCCACCGAGGGCAGGCTGTGGTGCTCGGCGAACCAGTAGCGCTGGTATCCCAGCTCGTCGGCCAACCGGGCCAGGTCGACAGTGCGGCGCACGCACTCAGCAGCCGGCGTCCCTGTGGGTACCGGCGCAAGATCGAGGACCGACAGGGGGACATGCATGGCAGATCAGATGGTGCCACGCCAGGCGGGCGAGCCGGGACCGGGCCTACCCGGGGCCACAGCTAACCTCGCGGCCATGGTCGAGCAACCGCGGACACCCGAGCACCACCGTGGACCCGTCATCCTGCGCCGGCGCTACGCGCAGACGTCCACCACCGATCAGCGGCTGCTCGACGGCCTGGGTCCCAGCGACTGGGTGCACACCGACCCGTGGCGGGTGCTGCGCATCCAGGCGGAATTCGTCGAGGGTTTCGGCCTGCTCGCCGAGGTGGGTCGCGCGATCACCGTGTTCGGCTCGGCGCGCACCCCGCGCGATCACCCCGAGTACGAGCTGAGCCGGCAGCTGGGCTACAGCCTGGCCAAGGCGGGGTGGGCGGTGATCACCGGCGGCGGCCCCGGCGTGATGGAGGCGGCCAACCGCGGCTGCGTGGAGGCCGAGGGCATCTCGATCGGGCTGGGCATCGAGCTGCCCTTCGAGCAGGGCCTCAACGAGTACGTCGACATCGGCATCGACTTCCGCTACTTCTTCGTGCGCAAGACCATGTTCGTCAAGTACGCGCAGGGCTTCGTGTTCATGCCCGGCGGTTTCGGCACGCTCGACGAACTGTTCGAGGCGCTGGTGCTGGTGCAGACGCAGAAAGTCACCCGGTTCCCGACGGTGATGATGGGCACCGAGTACTGGGGCGGCCTGCTGGACTGGCTGGGCACCCGGATGGTGGCGGCGGGCAAGATCTCCCCGACCGACATGGACCTGGTGCACCTCACCGACGACGTGGACGAGGTCGTGCAGATCATGGCCGACGCGGACCAGCACCGCCGCGGTGAGGAGCGGGCTGCCGGGAATGCGCTGGCCGTCGACATGGCCGCGCAGACCGGTGAACTGCGCATGATCCGGCCCGATCTGCGCGACAGCTGACGGTTCGTCAGGTCGGTATCGTGGCGAGCATCTGTGTGTTCTGTGCATCCAGCGAGGCCATCGATGCGCGTTGGGTGGAGCTGGGCGCGGCGGTCGGCACGGAGCTGGCCGCGCGCGGACACCGGTTGGTCTCCGGCGGCGGGTCGATCTCCACGATGGGCGCGCTGGCCCGAGCGGCCCGGGCGGGCGGCGCGCACACCACTGGGGTGATCCCGCGGTCGTTGGTGGACCGGGAGGTGGCCGACCACGACGCCGACGAGTTGCTGGTCACCCCGGACATGCGGACCCGCAAGGGCCAGATGGATGCCCGCTCGGATGCGTTCCTGGTGCTGCCCGGCGGCATCGGCACGCTCGAGGAACTGCTGGAGATCTGGGTGGCCCGGGTGCTCGGCATGCACAACCGCCCGGTGGTGGTGCTCGACCCGGCGGGGTTGTACGCGCCGCTGCGCGAGCAGATCCGGGTGCTGGTCGAGCAGCGGTTCATGCGCCCCGCCGCGGCCGAACGGCTGGTGTGGACGAGCACCGTCCCGGCGGCGCTCGATGCCATCGAGGCAGAGTTGGTCCTGCCCACCACGGCCGAGCCGGATGCGGCCGAGGTCGCCGAACCCTGAGGAGCCGGCCACACGTGAACGAGCGCAGCGAGCGAACCAATGTGCACCTGTTCGACCTGACCGGCCGCACCGCCCTGGTCACCGGCGGTACCTCGGGCATCGGGCTGATGATCGCCCGGGGTCTGCTGCAGGCCGGCGCCACCGTGTACCTGACCTCGCGCAAGCAGGACCAGGGCGACGCGGCGGTGGCCGAGCTGTCGGCGTTCGGACCGGTGCAGTTCCTGGCCGCGGACCTGGGCCGGGACGGGGAGTGCGACCGGCTCGCTGCGGAGATCGCGGACCGGGTGGCGCAGCTGCACATCCTGGTGAACAACGCCGGCGCCAACTGGGGCGCGCCGTTGGAGGAGTTCCCCGCCGCGGCCTGGGACCGGGTGCTGGGGCTGAACGTGAAGGCGCCGTTCCTGCTCACCCGGGCCCTGCTCCCGCAACTGCAGGCGGCGGGCAGTGCGGACAACCCGGCCCGGGTGATCAACGTCGGCAGCATCGACGGCCTGCGGGTGCCGCACTTGCCGACCTATTCGTATTCGGCATCCAAGGCGGCCGTGCACCAGCTGACCCGGGTATTGGCGCGGGAGTTGGCGCCCCGCCACATCACGGTCAACGCGATCGCGCCCGGCCCGTTCCCCAGCAAGATGATGTCCGCGACGTTGGAGCGGCTGGAGGACGAGATCGTGGCCGCGACCCCACTTGGACGCATCGGTCGCGACGAGGACATGGCCGGCGCCGCGGTGTATCTGGCGAGTCGGGGCGCGTCTTACGTGACCGGAGTGATCCTGCCGGTGGACGGTGGGATCACCCTGGGCTGAACCGGGCTCAGACCAGAACGGTCTCGGCCACCGGGTCGTCGGTCTCCAGGAACACCCAGCGGCGGTAGGCCCAGAACCGGAAGATCGTGCCGAACGCCATGCCGATCACGTTCGCCGAAACGTTGTCGGCCAGCGGCGAGGTGAGATCGAGCAGGTAGTGCGAGGTACCCAGGCAGCCCAGCGCGATGGCCAGGCCGACGGCGTTGAAGCCGAAGAACAGCAGGTACTCCTTGCGCATGCCCTGCCGCTCGCGGTGGCGGAAGGTCCACTGCCGGTTACCGAAGTAGGCGACCGTGGTGGCCACCACCGTGGAGATCAGCTTCGCGGTCAGCGGCTTGTCGGACAGTGCCCCGGAGCGCAGCGCGTTGAACGTGGTCAGGTCCACCAGATACGCGACTGCGCCGACCACACCGAACTTCGCGAGCTCGTGCAACAGGTGACCGAACCGCTCCCGGACGGCCCGATTGAGGCCGCCGAGCCAGTTGCTGTCCAGAGGTCGGGCGTAACTCACCGGTGGCAGCCCTCTCAGCCGTCCCGGGACAAGGCCCGAGCTCACGTGACAATTGCAGTACTCCCCCGCGCTGGATGAATGTAACGGGCACAGCGCAGTGAATCCGCACACGGACCACGGTCGTGATCGAACGGCAACCCGATGAACACTCGCGCTTAGCCGTTGATTAGCGTGAGCGCGTGACGGCGCCGGTGGTGGGCATGGTCGGCGATGGGCAATTGGCCCGGATGACCGCCCAGGCGGCGATCGCGCTGGACGTCCGGCTGCGCGTGCTGGCCTCCTCGGCGGACTCCGCCGCGGCGAAGGTCGCCGCCGACGTCACCCTCGGTGACCACGACAATCTGGACGACCTGCGGGCCTTCGCAGCCGGCTGCGACGTGCTCACCTTCGACCACGAGCACGTGCCGATCGCCCACCTGGAGGCGCTGGTCGCCGAGGGCGTGGTGGTCCGGCCCGGCCCGGAGGCGTTGCGTCACGCCCAGGACAAGCTCCTCATGCGCACCCGATTGTCCGCAGCAGGCATTCCGCATCCGGACTGGGCAGACGTGACGGAGGTCGCGGAGCTCGCCCTGTTCGGCGACTCGGCGGGCTGGCCGGTGATCGTGAAGACCCCGCGCGGTGGTTACGACGGGCGCGGGGTCCGGGAGATCCACAGCGCCGCCGCGGCTGCGGACTGGGTGGCCCGGGGTCCGCTGCTGGTCGAGACCCGGGTCGAGTTCGACCACGAAATCGCCGTGCTGTTGGCTCGCAGCCCGCACGGGCAGGCCGCGATCTACCCGGTGGTGCAAACCGTGCAGCGCGCGGGCATCTGCCGGGAGGTCATCGTGCCCGCGCCGATCTCGGCGGAACACCAGATGGAGGCGCTGAAGGTCGCGTTGGCGGTGGCCGAGGAGCTGGACGTGGTCGGCCTGCTCGCCGTCGAGATGTTCCACACCGAGCACGGGGTGCTGGTCAACGAGCTGGCCATGCGACCACACAACAGCGGGCACTGGACTATTGACGGTGCCGTCACCAGTCAGTTCGAACAACACCTGCGGGCGGTGCTGGACTGGCCGCTGGGCGACACTGCGATGCTGCGCCCGCGCGCAGTGATGGCCAACGTGCTCGGTGGGCCGCACCCCGACCTGCACTCCGGGTACCTGCACTGCATGGCCCACGACCCCGGGCTGCGCATCCACAACTACGGCAAAAAGTCTGTGCCGGGCCGAAAGGTGGGCCACGTGACCGTGACCGGCGACGACCCCGAGGACCTGCTCGCCCGGGCTCGGCACGCGGCGACCTTCCTCACCGGCGAGGCGGAGGAGGGCTCCGATGGCTGAACCGGACGCCCCGCCCGCCATCCCGGCCGGACCCGCCCCGGTGGTCGGCATCGTGATGGGGTCGGATTCGGACTGGCCGGTGATGGAGGCCGCGGCCGAGGCGCTGGCCGAGTTCGACGTGCCGCACGAGGTGGACGTGGTCTCCGCGCACCGGATGCCCCAGGCGATGCTCGACTACGGCAGGCAGGCCGCCGGGCGCGGACTGAAGGTGATCATCGCCGGCGCCGGGGGAGCCGCGCACCTGCCCGGCATGCTCGCCGCGGTGACCCCGTTGCCGGTGATCGGGGTGCCGGTGCCGCTGCGCCACCTCGACGGTCTGGACTCCCTGCTGTCCATCGTGCAGATGCCCGCGGGCGTGCCGGTGGCCACCGTGGCGATCGGCAACGCACGCAACGCGGGCCTGCTCGCGGTGCGCATCCTGGGTACCGCGGACCGCGACCTACGCAATCGGATGAGCGATTTTCAGCAGGACCTGAACATCCAAGCCTCGGCCAAGGGGGCGGCGCTGCGGCGGAGGTAAGTCCGTTGGGCACGTCATGCCCTACGACCGAGTACACGCCCGAATTGTTCGGTTCGGTCGGTCAGGAAGTCTGACACTGAGCACAATGGGACGAATCGTCCCGTGGGGTGAGTAGTGCGTCGCGTCGCCGTAGTGCTGGTGCTCGGACTTGCCCTGGGCCCGACCCCGCCGGCCGCCGCGGCCGCACCGCCGCGGTTCGGCCCGCACGCCGCCGGCATTCATCCGGGCGTGCGCACGATGACCGCCGGGAAGACCTTCTGCACCGCGAACTTCGTGTTCTACGACAGCGCCGGGCACGTTTACCTCGGGCAGGCCGCGCACTGCGCGCGGCCGGGGTCCGACCAGTCGGCCGCCGGGGGCTCCGGGTGCACGTTCGTCTCCCGGCCGCTGGGCACTCCGGTGACGTTCCAGGACTCCCGGGTGCGCGGCACGCTGGTCTACTCCAGCTGGTTGGCCATGCAGCGCCATCACGAGACCGACGCTGCGGCCTGCAAGGACAACGACTTCGCGCTGATCCGGGTCCCGGACTTCGCGCGCAACCAGGTCAACCCGAGCATGCCGTTGTTCGGCGGGCCGACCGGGCTGAACGAGACCGGTACCAAGGCCGGCGACACCGTGCTCGGCTACGGCAACTCACCCACCCGCCAGGAGGTCGATGACGCCAAGCCGAAACAGGCGGTGTCCGCCGGCGACGTGGACAACGGCTGGGCGCACCTGATCTACCCGATGAACCCGGGCATCCCCGGCGACTCCGGTGGTCCGTATGTCGACGCCGCCGGCCGGGCGCTGGGCAGTCTGTCCACGTTGGTCATCAACCCGGTGCCCGGCTCGAACAGCATCACCGACATCGCGCACGCGCTGGCCTACGCGCAGCGCTGGTCCGGCATCAAGGGCCTGCAGTTGGCCATCGGCACGGAGGCCTTCGCCGGGCCGTCAATCCTCAACCCGCTGGTCAATCAGGTGGTCCCGCCGCCGACCGGCTAATTGCGCCCAAAGCCCCGGTAGGTCCAGCCCGCGGCCCGCCAGGCCTCGGCGTCCAGCGCATTGCGCGCGTCCAGCACACACGGCCGGGTCACCACCTCGGCCAGTGCGGCCGGGTCCAAGGCGCGGAACTCCTCCCACTCGGTCAGGTGCAGGACCAGGTCCGCGCCGGTGCACGCGGCCACGGCGGACTCGGCGTAGCCCAGCGTGGGGAAGCGCGCCTGCGCGTTGGCCATGGCCTTCGGGTCGTAGACGGTGACCAATGCGCCGGCCAGCTGCAGCTCGCCGGCCACGTGCAGGGCCGGGGAATCGCGCACGTCGTCGGAGTCCGGCTTGAACGCCGCCCCCAGCACCGCAATCCGCTCGCCGACCACCGACCCGCCGCACAGTTCGCGGGCCAAACCCACGGTGCTCGCGCGGCGGCGCATGTTGATCGCGTCCACCTCGCGCAGGAACATCAACGCCTCTGCCGCGCCCAGCTCGCCGGCTCGGGCCATGAAGGCGCGGATGTCCTTGGGCAGGCAACCGCCGCCGAAGCCCAGACCGGCGTTGAGGAATTTCCGGCCGATGCGGGGATCGTGGCCAAGTGCGTCGGCCAGCGCCGTGACGTCGGCGCCGGCCACCTCGCACACCTCAGCCATGGCGTTGATGAACGAGATCTTGGTGGCCAGGAACGCGTTGGCGGCGACCTTCACCAACTCGGCGGTCGCGTAATCGGTGGCCATGAACGGAATCCCGGCGGCGATTTGGTCGGCGTACACCTCGCGCAGCAGGGCCACCGCGGCCTCGCTGCGGGCCCCCACCACCAGCCGGTCCGGCCGCAACGTGTCGGCCACCGCGAAGCCCTCGCGCAGGAACTCCGGGTTCCAGGCCAGCTCCGCGCCGGCCCGGGCGGGCGCGGTGCGCGCCAACTCGTCGGACAGCCGGGCCGCGGTGCCCACCGGCACGGTGGATTTGCCGACCACCAAACAGGCCCGGTCCAGGTGCGGCGCCAGGCCCGCGATCACCGAGTTCACCTGGCTCAGATCCGCGGCCAACTCGCCCTGCCGTTGCGGGGTGCCCACGCAGGTGAAATGCACGTCGCCGAAGGCGGCCACCTCGGCGAAGGAGGTGGTGAAGCGCAGCCGGCCGCCGTCGATGTGCTTGGCCACCAGCGGCTGCAGGTCGGGCTCGAAGAACGGCACCTCGCCCGCGGACAACGCGGCCACCTTGGCCGCGTCGATGTCCATGCCGAGCACCTCGAAACCCAGCTCGGCCATGCATGCGGCATGGGTCACACCGAGGTATCCGGTGCCCAATACCGTCAGCCGCAGCGACACCACTGGCCCCCTTTTGCACGACTGCCGGCCCCGTGAAAGCGAGGCCAGTTCATATTCGACGTAGATCCAAAGCCGAGGCTAATGTCCGGCGTCTACGATCTGGCGTATTCACCCGATCACTGCGCGCGACTCGCTCAGATGTACCGGACGGCGGCCGGTCGCGTGTTGATACTGGACATCTTGTCCCCAGCCGGGGGAGTCGGCGAGGGCGCCGCTGCCCGGTGTGGGGGTCATCGACGCACCAGGTCGGAGGCTGTACGTGCACATCCCGAAGGCCGACCTTCGCCGAAAGTCGGAGCTGGTCCGGTTCCGGCGGGCGCTGGCGCTGTTGGGCATGACGCTGGTGCTGCCCGGCTCCGCGCAGGTGATGTGCGGTTCGAAGACGGTGGGCCGGGCCGCGCTGCGGGTGCTCGCGCTGTGCGCCGCAGTCTGTGTGGTCGGCTTCGCGATCATCGGCCGCAACGGGGTGATCAAGCTCGGTCTGAACACCAAGGCGCTGACCCTGGGCGAGGTTGCCGTCACGGTCCTCGCGCTGTGCTGGCTGGCCCTGTTCGTGGACGCCTGGCGGTTGGGTCGGCCACCAACCCTGCGTCGCCAGCACCGCCTGGTCTCCGCCGGGCTGTCGCTGACCCTGATGGCCGGCGTCACGGTGCCGATGGCCTACGGCGCTTACCTGATTGATCTGCAGCGCAAGGTCATCAAGGACGTGTTCGTGCAGGGCGGCCTCGGTCAGCTCTACAACGGCCGGCTGAACGTGCTGCTGCTCGGTGGCGACGGCGGCCTGGACCGCACCGGCATCCGCACCGACTCGATCTCGCTGGCCAGCATCGACGTGGCCACCGGCAAGACCGTGCTGTTCTCGCTGCCGCGGAACATGCAGTACGTGCAGTTCCCGCCGGGCACCACGATGGCCAAGCACTTCCCGAACGGCTTCCCGGACTTCGCGTTCGGCATCTACACCTGGGCGACGGAGAACCGGAACCTGTTCCCCGGCGTCTCCGACCCCGGCGCGCTGGCGGTCGAACAGGCGGTGGCACAGACCCTCGGCGTCCCGGTGCACTACTACGCGCTGGTGAACCTTCAGGGATTCCAGAGCGTGATCGACGCGCTGGGCGGCATCACGCTACGGGTGGGCGAGCGGCTGCCGATCGGTGGCGGACACACCATGGGCGGCGCCCCGAACCCGATCCTGGGCTGGATCGAGCCCGGTCTGCAGCACCTCGACGGCTACCACGCGCTCTGGTACGCCCGGTCCCGGGCGACCACCACCGACTACGACCGGATGGCCCGTCAGCGTTGCGTGTTCGGCGCGATCCTGCGCGAGGCCAACCCGGCGACCGTGCTGAAGAACTACAGCGGCCTGGCCCACTCGGCCAAGAAGGTGCTCACCACCGACCTGACCACCGGTGCCCTGGCCCGGATGGTCGATGTGGCCAACAAGACCAAGAACACCAAGGTGACCAGCGTCCAGTTCACCAACCAGGTCATCGACCCGGCCAACCCGGACATCAACTACATCCGGCAGAAGGTGCAGGCGGCCATCGCCGCCTCCGAGGCGGCGCCGGTCCCGACCGCGACGCCGAGCGCCTCGGCCAAGGCCGCCGCGAAGTCCACCAAGGCAACGAAGAAGCCCAAGCCCAAGCCGACCAAGAAACCGACCGTCTCCGCAGCGCCCGGTTCCTCCGAAGCGGTCGACGACAACTGTCAGTACTCCTGAGCATGGGCCTCGAGGAACCGGCCGGGTCGGCCTGCGACCCGACCCTGCCGCCGGTCGCGGTGATCATGCCGATCCTCAACGAGACACGGCATCTGCGCGCCGCGGTGGCGGCGGTACAGGCCCAGGATTACCGCGGCCCGATGGAGATCGTGCTGGCGTTGGGGCCGTCCACCGACGACACCGACGTGATCGCCAAGGAACTGGCCGCGGCCGACCCGCGGATCAGTACGGTGAACAACCCGACCGGGGCCACCCCGTGTGGACTGAACGCGGCGATCGCGGCCAGCACGCACCAGATCGTGGTGCGGGTGGACGGGCACGCGATCCTCCCGCCGGACTATGTGCGCATCGCGGTCGAGGTGCTCGCCGAGAGCGGCGCGGACAACGTCGGCGGCATCATGGCCGCCGAGGGGGTGACCCCGTTCGAGCAGGCGGTGGCCAGGGCCATGCGCAGCCGGTTGGGGATCGGTGGGTCCCGGTTCCACGTCGGGGGCGAGGCCGGTCCGGCAGACACGGTGTATCTCGGGGTGTTCCGCCGGGCGATCCTCGAGCAGGTCGGCGGCTTCGACGAGTCGCTGCGCCGCGCCCAGGACTGGGAGCTCAACCACCGCATCCGCGAGGCGGGCGGCACGGTCTGGTTCACCCCACGCATGCAGGTCACCTACCGCCCGCGCCCGGACCTGCCCGCGCTGGCCAAACAGTTCTTCCGCACCGGGCAGTGGCGCCGCGGGGTGATTCGGCGCATGCCGCGCACCGCCAATGCCCGCTACCTCGCCCCACCCGCCGTGGTGCTCGCGGTGCTCGGCGGCACGGTGCTCGGCCTGGCGGGCAAGCGCATCGGCTGGCTGGCACCGGGCGGCTATCTGGCTGTCGTGCTGGCCGGCTCGGCGGCGAACGCGAAGGACCTGGATACCGGGGCCGCGGTCCGGCTACCGGTGGTGCTCGCCACCATGCACATGGCCTGGGGCGCCGGCTTCCTGCTCAGCCCGACGGACCTGATCAGCGAACCGGACAGCTGAGCGCGAGCTTTGCGACTCGCCGGAACAGCCCGCTTTTCCGGCGGGCCACGGATACTGGCTGTCTCGTCCGCAGTGGCTTCCCCGAAGGATGTGCGTGCTCACCGTTCCCCCCGCGACATTTCGGGACGTGGACATCCCGGACAAGTCCGAACGTGTCCGGTTCCGGCGCGCGCTGGCTCTGCTCGGCATGACGCTTTTCCTCCCTGGCTCTGCGCAGGTGATGTGCGGCAGCAAGACCGTGGGCCGGGCGGCGTGGCGGGTCGTGGGGTTGTGTGTGGCTATCTGCGTCGTCGGCTTCGCGATCATCGGACGCAGTGGGGTGATCAAGCTCGGGCTGAACACCACGGCGTTGACCGCGGGCGAGGTTGCCGTCACGGTGCTGGGACTGTGTTGGTTGGCCCTGTTCGTCGACGCCTGGCGGCTGGGCCGTTCACCTATGCTTCGCCGGCCCCATCGGGTGGTCTCGGCGGTCCTGTCGGTGACCCTGATGGCGGGGGTGTCGGTGCCCCTGGGGTACGGCACCTACCTGATTCACCTGCAACGAAACGTCGTCACGCAACTGTTCGTGCCGGGCGCTGTGGGCCCGCTGTACAACGGTCGGCTCAACATCCTGCTGCTCGGCGGTGACGGAGGCCTGGACCGCACCGGGATCCGCACCGACTCGATCTCGCTGGCCAGCATCGACGTGGCCACCGGGAAGACCGTGCTGTTCGCGCTGCCCCGCAACATGCAGTACATGCAGTTCCCGCCGGGCACCACGATGGCCAAGCACTTCCCGAACGGGTTCCCGGACTTCGCGTTCGGCATCTACACCTGGGCGACGCAGAACAAGAACCTGTTCCCCGGCGTGGCCGACCCGGGTGCGCTGGCCATGGAGCAGGGGGTGGCACAAACCCTCGGCATCCCGGTGCAGTACTACGCGCTGGTCAATCTGGCCGGGTTCCAGAGCGTGGTCGACGCCCTCGGTGGCATCACGTTGCGGGTGAACGAACGGCTGCCGATTGGCGGCGGGCACCAAACGGGCGTCTGCGATCTGCCGGGCGGCGGATGCCGGGAGGGTGCGGCGAATCCGATCCTGGGTTGGATCGAGCCCGGCCTGCAGCACCTCGATGGCTACCACGCGCTGTGGTACGCCCGGTCCCGGGCGACCACCACCGACTACGACCGGATGGCCCGCCAGCGCTGCGTGTTCGGCGCGATCCTGCACGAGGCGAACCCGGCCACGGTGTTGAAGAACTACGCCGGCCTGGCGCACTCGGCCAAGAAGGTGCTGACCACCGACCTGACCACCGGTGCGCTGGCCACGCTGGTCGACGTAGCGGGCAAGACCAAGAACACCGAGGTGACCAGCGTCCAGTTCACCAACGAGGTGATCAACCCGGCGAACCCGGACATCAACGTGATCCGCTCGAAGGTGCAGCAAGCCATCGCGGCCTCCCTCGCCCGGCCGCTGCCGACCGCGACGCCGACTGCCTCGGCCAAGCCCGCCAAGGCCAAGGCGAAGGCCACGCCCAAGGCGACCACCAAGGCGACCCCGAAGCCGACGACTGTCGACGGCAGCTGCCAGTACTCCTGACTCAACGCTCCCGAGTGACCTCGTTGGCCCGCTTCAGGTCGGCCTCGAAGTCCACCTCGACCGCGTAGAAGCGGGAGATGTCCACCGGGCGCACCCGCAGGCCCGCGGCGATCGCCGTCTCCAGCGCGCGCTCGAAGTAGTCGGTGTCCGCGCACGCGTCCAGGTGCTGGATGAGCAGGTCCTTGTCGCCCGCGCCGATGAAGTTGATGCCGATCGCTTCGCCCAGCCCGCCGGTGACCGTCTTGGACAGCGCGAGCACCATGCCATCGGCGTCGACGGTGTACTTGATCTCCTCCTCGGCGACCGCCGCGGTATTCACGCAGACGAAGGACTCACCGGCCGCCATGTGCTGCGCCACCGCGGACAGAATCGCCGGGTCGAACACCACGTCACCGTTCATCCAGAGCACGCCGCCCGGCGCCGTCAATCGCAGCGCGCGCAGCAGGCTCTTCGCGGTGTTGGTCTGGTCGTAGCGCTCGTTGTAGGCGTAGAGCAGGTCCGGGTGCGCCTCCATGATCAGGTCCAGCTTGAACCCGACCACCGCGATCACCGGGACGTCGGCGCCCAGCACGGTGCGCACGTTGTCCAGCTGCCGGGCCATGATCGAGCGGCCATCGCGCAAGGGGGTCAGGGGTTTCGGGAACGGCATGCCCAGCCGGGAGCCGAAACCCGCGGCGAGCACCACCACCTGCACCCCTGAGGCCACACCATGATCGTAGAGGCGGCGACGGTGCGTGCGGGCCGCGTTGGGCCGGCTGCGCTGATATACACGGCGCTGTGGCTTCCGATGTCCGCTCCGGTCCTCGTTCTCGTCCTTCGCTGGACGAGCTGCGGGCCAAGGCGCAGCCACCTGCGGTGCTGTCCCGGGCGAACGCCGAGCATTGGGCCGGGCTGGTTTACGGCCGCAAGATCTCCATCCACCTGACCCGGGCGGTGGTCAACACCCGGATCACCCCGGATGCCATCACCTGGATGATGATCGTCGCCGGCGGTCTGTCCGCGATCAGCCTGTCCATCCCCGGTCTGCCCACCGCGATCCTCGCCGCGTTGCTGATCCAGTGTCAGTTGATCTTGGACTGCGTCGACGGGGAACTGGCCCGGTGGCGCGGCAAGACCGGCGCCAGCGGGGTCTACCTGGATCGCATCGGGCACTACGTCACGGAAGCCGGCCTCACCGCGGCCCTGGGCATCCGGGCCGGCGGCGGCTGGGGATCGCTGGACGGCTGGGCCACCGTGGGCTTCGCCACCGCCACCGTGACGCTGCTGGTCAAGGCCGAAACAGACCTGGTGCACACCGCACGGGCATTGGCCGGCTATCCGCCCACCGCCAACGGGGAACAGACCATCCGCACGGCCGGGCTGCGCGGCGCCCGGGCGATCTTCGGGTGGGTGCCGATTCACCGGGCGCTGCTCGCCCTGGAGTTCTCCTTCATCGCCATGGTGTTCGCCATCGTCGACGCGGTCGCCGGTAACCACGACGCCACCCGCGGGCTGACCGTCGCCATGCTGGCGATCGCGATCTTCGTGGCCGGTGGTCACCTGTTGGCGATCCTGCTGTCCAACCGGCTGCGCCCATCGTCGCCAGAGGCGCATCGCGCCCCGGCACCGCCGGAGGTCGACCCGTGAAGCCTCGACCGGGCCGCGATGAGCGGTCCGAACGGCGCATGCGCATCGCGCTGCTCGCCCCCGCGGACAACGTGCACACGCACAAGTGGTTGGACTTCTACGACCGGCGTGGCATCGACGTGTACGCGATCAGCCTGGCCGCGCACACCGACCACGAGGGCCACAAGTGGTCGCGGGTGCGTCAGGCGTATCTGCCGATGGCCTTCGACCACAAGGCCGCCTACCTGCTCACCGTGCGCCGGTTGCGGGCATTGCTCGAGCAGGCCGACCCCGATCTGGTGCACGCGCATTACGTGTCCAGCTACGGCTTCCTCGGTGCGATGGCCAACCGGCACCCGTACGTGGTGTCCGTGTGGGGCAACGACATCTACGAGTTCCCGCAGCAGGGCCCGGCGCAGAAACGCATGGTGGAGTTCGCGCTGCGTCGTGCGGACGCGGTGTGCTCGACCAGCCAGGTGATGCGCGCGGAGACCAACAAATACACCGACAAGACCGTGGCGGTGACCCCGTTCGGGGTGGACACCGTGCGCTTCGCGCCCGGTCCGCGTCCACCGGACGCGCGCATCGTGTTCGGCATCGTCAAGACCATGGACGCCAAGTACGGCATCGACGTGTTGCTGCGGGCCTTCCGGCAGTTCCTGGATACCGCCCCGACCGAGCTCACTGCGCACAGCGAACTGCTGGTGGTCGGTGGTGGGCCACAGCTGGAGGCCTACCGGTCGCTGGCCACCGAACTCGGCATGCGGGAGCGGGTGCGTTTTCCCGGCCGCATCCCGCACGCCGACGTGCCCGGCGTGATCCGCGGCATGGACGTGTTCGTGGTGCCCTCGGTGCGCGACTCGGAGAGCTTCGGGGTGGCCGCCGTGGAGGCCCAGGCCTGCGGGGTCCCGGTGATCGTCTCCGATGTCGGCGGACTGCCCGAGGTGGTGCGCGACGGGGTCAGCGGATTCGTGGTGCCCGTCCGTGACCCGGCGGCCATTGCTGCGCGCATGCAGGAATTGGCCGCCGACCCGGCGCTGCGCGCCCGAATGGGTGCAGCCGGACGGGCGCACGCGGTTCAGGCCTACTCCTGGGACCGCAATGCGGGGCTCATGCTGGACGTTTATGCACGCCTGGATGTCGCCGGACGGTGACCAACGGCGCACGTCGAGAGCGCTGGTGTCGCACGCATGTGCCGGTCGCGCGCCCTACGCTGGGCGCCGGGGATCTTGCGGATGGGAGCTGAGTTCGGTGGTGCTGGCGCGCACGGAGACGTGGGCGCGCACGCGTACCCTCATCGCCCGGCGCCGCATTCTGTGGCTGCTGATCTCCCGGGACCTCAAGGTCAAGTACTCCGATTCCACCTTGGGTTACGTGTGGACGGTGCTCGAGCCGCTCACCATGGCCGCCGTCTACTGGTTCGTGTTCTCCAGGATCTTCCCCCGCGGCACCGCAGCCAGCGAGCCGTATTTGGTGTTCCTGCTGCTGGGCATGCTGCCCTGGCAGTGGGCCTCGGCGGTGATCTCCGGGTCCCCGCGATCCATCTCCGGTGAGGCCCGGTTGGTCCGTTCGGTGGACGTGCCCCGGGAGATCTGGGTGCTGCGCACCGTGGGCTCGAAGTTCGTCGAGTTCCTGTTCAGCCTCCCGGTGCTCTTCGCCTTCATGATCATCCTGCACACGGGTGCGAACTGGTACATCCTCATGTGGCCGCTGGCCATGGCCCTGATGTGGGTGACCCTGCTCGGCTTCGCGTTCATCCTGGCGCCCGTCTGTGTGATGTTCAGCGACATGGAGCGCCTGATGCGGATCATGGTCCGCATCCTGTTCTACATGTGCCCGGTGCTCTACGGCTCGGAGAAGGTGCTGCAGAGCAAGCACATCAATCCGGTGATCAAGGCGTTCTACGAGTACAACCCGTTCACCACAGTGCTGAGCATGTTTCGCGGGGCGGTGTTCCGTAACGAGTTACCGCCGGTCTCGACCGCGGTGCACGGCACCATCGTGGCGTTCGCCCTGCTCATCATCGGCTTGGTGGTGTTCCGCCGGCTCGAGCCCGACGTGCTCAAGGAGATCTGAGGCATGGGGCGCGCGAGCCAGAGCGGTCCGATGATCATCGCCGATGACCTCGGCATCCAGTTCCACGTCAACCGACGGCGGCGGATGAAGGTGCGCGAGTTCCTGGCGAAGGGCAAGACCGGCGCACCCGGCGGCCAGGAGGAGTTCTGGGCGTTGCGCAACGTCTCGTTCCAGATCGACCGGGGCGAGGCGGTCGGCATCATCGGCGGCAACGGGCACGGCAAGAGCACCCTGCTGCGGCTGATCTCCGGGGTGATGATTCCGGACGAGGGCAGCGCCTGGGTGAAGGGCGGCAGCAGCAAGGTCGCCCCGCTGATCGAGGTGACCGGCGGCTTCGAGGGCGAACTCACCGTGCGGGACAACATCTGGTTGGCCGCGGGCCTCAAAGGCCTGTCCCGCAAGCAGATCGGGGCCAAGTTCGACGAGATCGTGGAGTTTGCCGAGATCGCCCACCGCCTGGACACCCCGTTCCGGCACCTGTCCAGTGGCATGAAGGCCAAGGTCGGCTTCTCCGTGGTGACCAGCGTCGACCGGCCGATCGTGCTGGTCGACGAGGTGCTCTCGGTGGGGGACCGGGCGTTCAAGAACAAGTGCTTCATCCGCATGGAGGAGCTGCTCGGCCAGGGCAAGACCGTGTTGCTCGTCTCGCACAGTGCGGTGCAGGTGGAGCGGTTCTGCAAACGCGGCATCTATCTGCGCGACGGCCGGCTGATCGATGACGGCCCGGTCAGCGAGGTGCTCACCCGCTACGGGCGGGACGCGGACAAGTTGGCCGAGGACGATCGCTCCGCGCTGCGCGCCCGGCGTCGGGCGGCCCGGATGCTGCGCAACGGTCGGGGCGGCGAGGAACCTGATGACGAGATAGCCCTCGGCGCCCCGCGCCGACGTCCCACCGCGGCGGGCGCCGCCGACGCCGAGCGCGCACGACGCGAGGCTGATCTGGATGACTGACCGTCAGAATCCGACAACGCCCACCGCACTGGTGATCGTGGTGGACACCGCGGACCCGTTCGGCGAGCCGACGGCGTTGCTCCGTCCACCGCCCGTCGGGCCGGTCGTGGTGGGCGAACCACCCACGGTGCTGGAACGTTTGCTGGGCCGGTTGGCCGGGCACGGCCTGACCCCGACCGCGGTGCTCACCCGGTCGCAATGGCGGGATTCGGTGTCTGCGC
>DASQPJ010000252.1:0-8286 GCA_035644015.1 Sporichthyaceae bacterium | reverse complement strand
GCCGCGGCGGCCGCCGCGATCCGGGCCGACGTCGAGGCGAGCCTGGAACACATTGCCGGGGCGGTCCAGGCCCAACGCGGCGCGGCCTGACGCCATGGCGGGGGACGACCCGTTCGACCTGCTCGCGATGGGCCGGATGGGCGTGGACATTTACCCGCAGCAGACCGGCGTCGGGCTGGAGGACGTCACCTCCTTCGGCAAGCACCTGGGCGGCAGCGCCTGCAACGTCGCGGTCGCCGCAGCCCGGCACGGCCGGCGGGTGGCCATCGTGTCCGGGGTGGGCACCGACCCGTTCGGCCGTTTCGTGCGGCGGGAACTGGCCCGGTTCGGGGTGGACGACCGCTACGTGCGCGAGGTCGCGGAGCTGCCGACCCCGGTGACCTTCTGCGAGATCTTCCCGCCGGATAACTTCCCGATTTGGTTCTACCGCTGGCCCTCCGCGCCAGACCTGCAGATCCGGGTGGCCGACCTGGATCTGGACGCGGTGCGCGCGGCGGGCATCTGCTGGGTCACCGTCACCGGGCTGTGCCAGCAACCCAGCCGTGCGGCCACCTTGGGCGCGCTGGCCGCCCGCGGGCGCAACGGGATGACGGTGCTGGACCTGGACTGGCGGGCCGTGTTTTGGGAGTCGGTGGAGGACGCCCGGCCGATCATCGAGCAGGCTCTGACCCACGCCACGGTCGCGGTGGGCAACCTCGACGAGTGCGAGGTGGCGGTCGGGGAGCGTGATCCGAAACGGGCCGCGGCCGCGCTGCGGGCCTTCGGGGTGCGCCTCGCGGTGATCAAGCTGGGCCCGGCCGGGGTGTACGCGGTGGACGAGGGCGGCGAGGTGCACGTGCCGCCGATGCGGGTCGAGGTGGTCAACGGGCTGGGTGCCGGCGACGCGTTCGGCGGCGCGCTGTGCCACGGCCTGCTGGCCGGCTGGGACACCGCACGGTGCATCCGGTTCGCAAACGCCGCGGGCGCGATCGTGGCGTCCCGGTTGGCCTGTGCCGAGGCGATGCCGACCACCGATGAGGTCGAGGGGTTCCTCGACGCGGCCGCCCAGCCTCCCCCCGGGCAATTGTTCTGACGTACCGTCAGGGGCAATCCGCGGAGCGCCTACTACTCGCCGACCGGCCAGTGATCGACGGTCAGGTCGGGCATGGGGAAATGTCTCGGGTTGCCGGTGGCCAGGCGCCCGCCGCAGCCGAGGGTTGCTGCGGCGATCAGGCAGTCCGCCTGCGCAAGGGTGACACCCCGTTCCGCGTATTCGCGGCGCCAGGTTCCGGCACCTCGGGCGACCTCGGTGGTGATCGGCAGTACTCGAAGCCCGGCGAACAGTGCGTCCGCTGCGGGCAGCTCTGCGGTCCGTAGGCCGCGGACGATCTCCTCGACATTGATCGCAGTGGTGGCCGGGTCCTCGCCCGCCGAGAGCAGCGCCTCGACCCTGGCCACGGCCGGTCTGCCGCGCAAAAAGTCGATCAGCACGGTGCTGTCGAGAACAACCAGCACGTGCGCTCAGCCGACCCGACGCTGGTCACCGTGCCGTTGTTGCTCAACCCAGGCCGAGGGATCGTCATCCCACTCATGACCCACGGCGGCGATCGCTCCGGCGGCGCGGCGCAGCGACCGGGCGCGGATGTTCCGATCCACGGCAGCACGCAGGGCATCGCGCACGAAATCGCTGCGCCCCCGAGGGCCGGCAAGGCGGTCGACCTCGGCGACCAGCTCGTCGTCCAGCTCTATGTGCATGCGCATGTGTAGAACTTAGCACATAGGATGATGGCCCTCTCGAGGACGAGCGCGGAGGTCCGGACGTGAGACTGCACCTCCCACACGGGTCGGCCGGGCGCGGGCCGTGGGTGGCGCACGTGATGCCCGATCAGGGCGAGTGGGCGCACACCTCGCTGCGGGTGCTGGAGCTGCCCGCCGGCGGCTCGCACCGGTTCACCACCAATGAACAGGAAGTGGTCGTGCTGCCGCTGTCCGGCGCGGCGGTCGTGGACTGCGACGGCGTGCGCATGGAGCTCGTCGGGCGCGCCTCGGTGTTCGCCGCAGTCAGCGACTTCGCCTACGTGCCGCGTGACGCTCTGGTCACCGTGTCCTCGCTCGACGGTGGTCGGTTCGCGATGGCCGGGGCGGTGTGCGAGAACCAGCTGACACCCCGTCACTGCGCGGCGGTCGACGTGCCGGTAGAGCTGCGCGGGGCCGGGACGGCGTCCCGTCAGGTGAACAACTTCTGCACCCCCGCCTCATTCGCGGCGGACAAGCTCATCGCGGTCGAGGTGCTCACCCCCGGCGGCAACTGGTCGAGCTACCCGCCGCACAAGCACGACGAGGAGCGCCCCGGCGTGGAGACCGCGCTGGAGGAGATCTACTACGTCGAGCTCTCCCGACCCGGCGGGTTGGCGTACCTGCGCGTCTACGGCCAGGAGGACCGCCCGATCGACGTGCTCGCCGAGGTCGGTACCGGCGACGTGGTGTTGATCCCACACGGCTGGCACGGCCCCGCGGTGACCGCGCCCGGCGTGGACATGTACTACCTCAACGTGATGGCCGGCCCCGGCCCGGAACGCGCCTGGCGCATCTGCGACGACCCCACCCACGCCGCCGTGCGCGAGGAATGGATCGGCGTGCCCATCGACCCGCGGCTGCCGCTCACCCGGGCCTGACCGCGGGAGGCCGCAACCCGGCACTGTTGGTCATGTTAGTCTGATCAACATGACCAAGGTATACAACGTCGCGGAGGCCAAGGCGCATTTCTCGCGGTTGTTGGAGGCCGCGCTGGCCGGCGAGGACGTCGTCGTGGCGCGCGCGGGCACTCCCTTGGTGCGACTGGTTCCGGTGGTCCCCCCGCCAACCCGCGAACTTGGCTTTTTGCCGATGGCCATGCCTGCCGAGCGCTTCGATCCGTTGCAGGGCGACGACCTGGCCGCCTGGTCGTGACCACACTGCTGCTGGACACCCACGCCTACGTCTGGGCGGTCACGGCGCCCGGCGAGCTCTCGGCCCCCGCGCGCGCCGCGGTCGCCGACCCCACGAACGTGCTGCTGGTCTCCGCGGCGTCGGTGTGGGAGATGGCGATCAAGCATCGGGCCGGACGATGGCCCGAGGCGGACCTGTTGCTCCGTCAGCACGACGATCTGTGTTCCCGCCTCGGGGCGCGGGCACTCCCCATCTCGGCGGCGGATGCCATCCGCGCCGGTGGGCTGAACTGGTCTCATGCCGACCCCTTCGACCGCATGCTGGCCGCCCAAGCGCTGCTCGCCCAAGCCACTCTGGTGACGCGGGACGGCGTGTTCGAGCGGTTGACGGGGCTCGCCCTGTTGTGGTGATTGGCGCTCCACGGTCGGCACGGGGAATCCCCGCCGCCCGCGTGGTTGGTTGGCCTGCCTTTCAGTTGCTTCGCCCCATCCGGAACGATGAGCGCCGTGCGGTTGACGGTGGCGCAGGCGGTGGTGCGGTTCCTGTCCGTGCAGTACTCCGAGCGGGACGGGGTGCGCCGGCGGCTGATCCCCGGCTGCTTCGGGATCTTCGGGCACGGCAACGTCGCCGGCATCGGGCAGGCGCTGCTGCAGGGGCACCTCACCGGGGACGCGGACCTGCCGTACTACCTGGCCCGCAACGAGCAGGGCATGGTGCATGCCGCGGTCGCGTACGCGCGGATGAACGACCGGCTCGCCACCCTGGCCTGCACCACCTCGGTCGGGCCGGGGGCCACGAACATGGTCACCGGGGCGGCGTTGGCCACCATCAACCGGCTTCCGGTGCTGCTGCTGCCCGGCGACGTGTTCGCCACCCGGGCGGCCGGGACGGTGCTGCAGGAACTCGAGGTGCCCGGCGGGCCGGGGCTGTCGGTGAACGACGCGTTCGTGCCGGTGTCGGTGTTCTTCGCCCGGGTCAACCGTCCCGAACAACTGCCCGCCGCGTTGCTCGGCGCGATGCGGGTGCTGACCGACCCCGCAGCCACCGGCGCGGTCACCCTGGCCCTGCCACAGGACGTGCAGGCCGAGGCGTACGACTGGCCCGAGGCACTGTTCGCCGAGCGCACCTGGCACGTGCCGCGGCCGGCGCCGGACGCCGCCGCCCTGGCCCGCGCGGTTGAGGTGTTGCGCGGGGCGGCGCGGCCGTTGTTGGTGGCCGGCGGGGGAGCGGTGTACTCGGAGGCGTCCGCCGCACTGGCCGCGTTCGCCGAGGCCACCGGCATCCCGGTGGCGGACACCCACGCGGGCAAGGGCGCCTTGCCGTTCGACCACCCGAATTCCGTCGGACCACTCGGTGCCACGGGCACCCCGGTGGCCAACGGCCTGGCAGCGCAGGCCGATGTGGTGCTCGGCGTGGGCACCCGATGGAGCGACTTCACCACCGGGTCGCGGACCGTGTTCGCCAATCCGGACGTGCGCTTCGTCAACCTCAACATCACCGCGTTCGACGCCGCCAAGCACGCCGCAACCATGCTGGTGGCCGACGCGCAGGTGGGCCTGGAAGCACTCGAGGCCGGCTTGTACGAATACCGGGTACCTGCCGCGTGGACCGTGCGGCAGCAGGAGTTGTCCGCGGCCTGGGCGCCCATTGCGGCCGCCGCGTGCACCGATGCGCCCGATGCACCCGTCGCCCAAACCGCGATCCTGGGCGCCGTCAATGACGCCGTGCTGCAGGCCGGGGGTACGGTCATCTGCGCGGCCGGCTCCATGCCCGGCCAACTGCAGATGCTGTGGCGCGCGCGGGACCCGAAGGAGTACCACGTCGAATACGGCTACTCCTGCATGGGCTACGAGATTGCCGGCGGCCTGGGCGCGAAGATGGCCGCCCCCGACCGGGACGTGATCGTGCTGGTCGGTGACGGCAGCTATCTGATGATGGCTCAGGAACTGGTCACCGCGGTCGCCGAGGGCATCAAGCTGGTCGTGGTGCTGGTGGACAACGGCGGCTTCGCCTCGATCGGGGCCCTGTCCGAATCGCTGGGCGGGCAACGGTTCGGCACGTCCTACCGGGCCCGCAACCCGGCCGGCGGCATGTTGGACGGAGATGCGCTCCCCGTCGACCTGGCGGCGAACGCGGCCAGCCTGGGTGCGGACGTGCTCACCGCCGCCACGCTCGCGGAGTTCCGGGACGCGCTCAAGGCGGCGCTGGCCGCCGAGCGCACCACGGTCGTGCAGGTGCGCACCGACCCGCGCGCCCCGTCCCCGTCCTCGGGTTGTTGGTGGGACGTGCCGGTGGCCGAGGTGTCGGAGCTACCGGGCGTGGTCGAGGCCAGAACTCGCTACGAGCAGCAGAAAGCCGGTCAGCGCCCGCTGCTCTGATCGGCCGTCACGGCAGTTGGTTGTGCGCCACCAACGCGGCCGCCTGACCGCCGATGCCCCCGGCGCCCGCGCCCAGGTTGATCAATGAGCGCAGGAATCCGGTACGCAGGTCGCGCACCGGATCGCTGGCCTGCTTGGTGTACTGGCCCGCCCCGCTTTCGTAGGACGCGTAGACCTTGCCGCCGTCGATGGTCATGTTCTCCGGCATGCTCGGCGTGCTCACACACGCCGCCGGGGTGTTCGGCTGGGCGCGGTCGACCACCGTCAGCTTCCCGGCGCCGTCACCCTGGGAGGAGGCGAAGACGAACTGGTCCTTGGTGACCAGCAATCCCTGGGTCCGCGGCGGTACCTTCCACGCGCCGCCGGCCTGCTGCAGGTGCCCGTTGTGGTCGACCTTGTAGCGGTACATCTTCGTGGGCTTGGCCTTGGAGTGCTTGCCCAGCCAGACCGACTTGCCGGTGACCGCCATGAAGCCCACCGAGTGCACCCGTTGCGGGGAGCCGGTGGAGGTCAGATAGGGCTTGTTGCCGTGACGCTTCGAGTTCAGCATCGCCGCGCGAAGGTTGGTCGTGCTGTAGCGGCGTACTGCCGGTTTCGGGCCCCCGGTGGTGTCCTGGCCGATCACCCAACGCCCGACCACGCCCAACGAGCCGAAGTGCGACGGGGCGGTGCGCACCGTGCCCACGTGCTTGCCGGTCTTCGGGTTGATGCCGACCAAGTAGGACTGGGCCCCGCGGCGGTACATGCCCATCAGCAGCAGGTTGTGGCCGTTGCCGTCCCAGTTGTGCCAGGTGCTCAGGCCCTGCGGTGTCCACTGCGCGAGGTGCGGCACGCCGGGGCCGCGGGAGAACACCTTGGTGTAGGTGTCGGCCGGCTCGTGCGGCGCGCTGCGGACGTCACAACGGGGTCCGCTGGGGGCGGTCGGCAGCAACGTGGGCGCGCCAGGGGGACGCTCCGCGGCAGCGGCACCGACGGCCGGCACCACCACCACCGACCCGGTCAGCACCGCCAACAAAGCGGTGCGGTAACGCAACGACATGCAACCCTCCGGACCCGGGGATGGCAAGCATGTCGCGGACGCGGCCACGCCCGGGATTCAGCCGGGTGAAATTTTGGTGCACAACGGCCCCACTGGTTCCAATAGAAGGTAGTCCTGAGCGGGCAGGATGGCGGGCATGTTGCGCATCGAGCACTGGATCGACGGTGTCGGGACGGCCGGGGTGTCCACCCGCACGGCGCCGGTGTTCGACCCGGCGCGGGGCACCGTCAGCGCGCAGGTGCGCCTCGCCGAGCAGGCAGACGTGGACGCCGCGGTGGCCGCGGCCACCAAGGCCCAGACGGCGTGGCAGCAGCGCTCCGCGCTGGTGCGCGCCCGGGTCATGTTCGCCATGCGCGAGTTGCTCAACGCGCACGCCGACGAATTGGCCGCGATGATCAGCGCCGAGCACGGCAAGGTGGTCGCCGACGCGCGCGGCGAGGTGGCGCGCGGCATCGAGGTGGTGGAGTTCGCCTGCGGCATCCCGCACCTGCTCAAGGGCGAGTACTCCGACGGGGTGGCCACCGGCGTGGACGCCTACTCGCTGCGCCAACCGCTCGGCGTGGTCGCGGGCATCACCCCGTTCAACTTCCCGGTGATGGTGCCGCTGTGGATGCACCCGATCGCCATCGCCTGCGGTAACGCCTTCGTGCTCAAGCCGAGTGAGCAGGACCCGTCCACCTCGCTGCTGATTGCCCGTCTTTACCAGCAGGCAGGGCTACCTGACGGGGTGTACAACGTGGTGCAGGGCGACCGCACCGCGGTCGAGGCGGTGCTCGATCAACCCGGCATCGCGGCGGTGTCCTTCGTCGGGTCCACCCCGGTGGCCCGGCTGGTGCACCAACGGGCCTCGGCCTCGGGCAAGCGGGTGCAGGCCCTGGGTGGGGCCAAGAACCACGCGGTGGTGTTACCGGACGCGGACCTGGACCTGGCCGCCTCCGAGATCACCGGTGCGGCGTACGGGTCGGCCGGGCAGCGCTGCATGGCGATCTCCGTGGTGGTCGCCGTGGGCGCGTCCGCGGATGGCCTGGTCAGCCGACTGGCCTCGCGAGCCGCCGCGATCCGGGTCGGCCCCGGCGCCGATCCGGCCTCGGAGATGGGTCCGTTGGTCAACGCGGCAGCTGCCGACCGGGTGCGTGGCCACCTGGATCGGGCGGGCGCGCAGGGTGCCACGGTGGTTGTGGACGGCCGCGGCGGCGCCGTGGTCGGTGGCGAGAGCGGGTTCTTCGTCGGGCCCAGCCTGGTCGATCACGTCACCCTCGACGCCGACCTGTACCGCCAGGAGGTGTTCGGTCCGGTGCTCGCGGTGGTCCGGGTGGACACCGTCGATGAAGCCATCGAACTGGTCAACGCCAACCCGTACGGCAACGGTGCGGCGGTGTTCACCGCCAGCGGGGCGGCCGCGCGGCGCTTCGTGCGCGAGGTGAGCATCGGCATGGTCGGGGTCAATGTGCCGATCCCGGTGCCGATGGCGTTCTACTCCTTCGGCGGCTGGAAGGACTCCCTGTTCGGCGACACGCACGTGCACGGTGCCGAGGGGGTGCGGTTCTACACCCGGGCCAAGGCGGTCACCAGCCGCTGGCCGGACGACGGCGTCGCGCACACCGGATTGCACTTCCCCACGGCACAATGAGCGAGCGTGCGAGCTCATTAATGGGCACCGTATGAGCCCGCGTCGGTCGGCTGACGGTGACGAGGTCCCGCCCCGCACGCCGCTCACGGATCGGGTGGCGGCCAAGGCCGCGGAACGTGCGGCGTTGCGTGCCGAGCGGGCTGCCGAACGAGCGGCCGAACGGGCCGCCCGCCGCGAGCACCGCCCGACTCTGCTGGGTCGGCGGACCCATGCCGTGCGGGTCATCGAGGGCCGCGAGTCCACGCTGACCTTCGACGTCGGCGGGACCGGCATCAAGTACACGGTGCTCGACCGCTCCGGTGAACCGATCGCCGAACTCGGCCGCATCCCCA
>DASQPJ010000251.1:0-11613 GCA_035644015.1 Sporichthyaceae bacterium | reverse complement strand
GGCCCGGGCCCTTCGGCGCGACCATGCAGACATCGACCCCGGCCGGCGGCTGGACCAGGCCGAAGCGGATGTTCAGGCCGTGGCCGAAGAACACCGCGTCGCCGGGGTTGAGGTTCGGGGCGACGGCCTCCGCCCACACCTTCCGCTGCACCGGGTCCGGCGTCAGGATCATGATCAGGTCGGCCTCGGCACACGCCTCGGCGGGGGTGACCACCCGCAGGCCCTCTTCCTCGGCCTTGGCGCGGCTCTTGGAGCCCTCGGGCAGGCCGACGCGCACGTCCACCCCGGAGTCACGCAGCGACAACGCGTGGGCGTGGCCCTGGCTGCCGTAGCCGAGGACCGCGACCTTGCGGCCCTGAACGACCGACAGGTCGGCGTCCTGGTCGTAGAACATCTCTGCTGCCACGGGGGCTCTTCTCCTTCATCAGTCGCATGCGTTCAGCCGCACGCTACGGGGGTGTCAGGCGCTGCGTTCCACTGGGCGCAACGAACGGTCGGTGATCGAACGGGGGCCGCGACCGATCGCGACCATGCCGGACTGGACGAGCTCCTTGACCCCGAAGGGCTCCAGCATCCGCAGAAACGCGCTGAGCTTGTCCGCGCTACCGGTGGCCTCGATGGTCACCGAATCGGTGGACACGTCGATGACCTTGGCCCGGAACAGTTGCACGGTCTCCAGCACGTGCGAGCGGCTGTCCAGGTCCGCGCGGACCTTGACCAGCAGCAGTTCGCGCTGGACGGCGGAGCTCGGCTCCAGCTCGACGATCTTGATGACGTTGATCAGCTTGTTCAGCTGCTTGGTCACCTGCTCCAACGGCGAGGAGTCGACGTTGACCGCGATCGTCATCCGGGAGATCTCCGGGTGCTCGGTCGGGCCCACCGCGAGTGAGTCGATGTTGAACCCGCGCCGCGCGAACAGGCTGGAGATCCGGGCCAGCACGCCGGGCTTGTTCTCCACCAGCACCGACAGGGTGTGCACAGTCATCAGTCGTTCTCCTCTTCGGATCGGTCCCAGACCGGGGCCAGCCCGCGGGCGTACAGGATTTCGTCGTTGCTGGTGCCGGCCGCGACCATGGGCCAGACCATCGCGTCGGCGTGCACCACGAAGTCGATGACCACGGGCATGTCGTTGATCTCCATGGCCTTGCGGATGGTCGCGTCGACGTCCTCGGCCTTCTCGCACCGCAGACCCACGCAGCCGTAGGCATCGGCGAGCTTGACGAAGTCCGGGATGCGCTTGGACTGCAGGTCGGTGTTGGAGTACCGGCCCTCGTAGAACAGGGTCTGCCACTGGCGGACCATGCCCAGGTTGCCGTTGTTGATCACGGCAATCTTGATCGGGATGTTGTTGATCGCGCAGGTGGCCAGTTCCTGGTTGGTCATCTGGAAGCAGCCGTCGCCGTCGATCCCCCAGACCACCGCCTCCGGGCGGCCGGCCTTGGCGCCCATGGCGGCCGGCACGCAGTAGCCCATGGTGCCCAGGCCACCGGAGTTCAGCCAGGTCGCCGGCTTCTCGTACTTCACGAACTGCGCGGCCCACATCTGGTGCTGGCCGACGCCCGCGCAGTAGATCGCGTCCGGTCCGGCGATCTCACCCAGGCGCTCGATGACGTACTGCGGGGACAGCGAGCCTTCCTCGGGGTGGTCGTAGCCCAGCGGGTAGCGGGAACGCATGTCCTGCATCTGCTCCAGCCAGGCCGCGTAATCGCCGTGATGGCCCGCGTCGTGCTCGGCCTGCAGGGCGACGATCAGGTCCGCGATGACCTCGCGGCAGTCACCCACGATCGGCACGTCCGCGATGCGGTTCTTGCCAATCTCGGCCGGGTCGATGTCCGCGTGGATGACCTTGGCGTCCGGCGCGAACGTGGACAGCTTGCCGGTGACCCGGTCGTCGAACCGGGCGCCCAGGCAGATCAGCAGGTCGGACTTCTGCAGCGCGCCGACCGCGGCCACGGTGCCGTGCATGCCGGGCATGCCCATGTGCAGTTCGTGGCTGTCCGGGAACGCACCGCGGGCCATCAGCGTGGTGACCACCGGGATGCCGGTCAGCTCGGCGAGCACCCGCAGCTCGGCGGAGGCGTGCGCCTTGATCACGCCGCCGCCCACGTAGAGCACCGGCTTGCTCGCGGCCACGATCAGCTTGGCCGCCTCGCGCACCTGCTTGGCGTGCGGTCGGGTCACCGGGCGGTAGCCGGGCAGATCCAGTGAGGTGGGCCAGGTGAACGTGGTGCGCGCCTGCAGCGCGTCCTTGGAGATGTCCACCAGCACTGGACCGGGCCGCCCGGTACCGGCGATGTGGAACGCCTCGGCGATCGCGCGCGGGATCTCGTCCGCGTTGGTGATCAGGTAGTTGTGCTTGGTGATCGGCATCGTGATGCCGCGGATGTCCGCCTCCTGGAAGGCGTCCGAGCCGATCGCGCTGCTGGGCACCTGGCCGGTGATGGCCACGATCGGCACCGAGTCCATCTGCGCGTCGGCGATGGCGGTGACCAGGTTGGTGGCACCCGGCCCGGAGGTGGCCATACACACCCCGACGCGCCCGGTGGCCATCGCGTAGCCCTGCGCGGCGTGGCCGGCGCCCTGCTCGTGGCGCACCAGGATGTGGCGGATCTGCTTGCTGTCGAACAGCGGGTCGTATGCGGGCAGGATCGCGCCGCCGGGGATGCCGAAGATGATCTCGACGCCGGCAGCCTCGAGCGACCGGATGAGCGACTGGGCTCCGGTGATCGTCGTGTCGTCGCTGGACTCAGGCATCGCGTGTCTCTTCTCGTCGGTCCGACATCGGTGCGGTTGCGCTAGCGATCATCATTGCGGCCTCGAACACAAAAAACCCCTCGCGCCCGGTAGGGCGGAGCGAGGGGTGGCGTGCAGACCGACGCGGGCGTCAGGCGGCACGCTCGCGAAGTACTACGGTCGAGATCAAGCACATGACCGAACGCTCGCCGATGGTGGCCGCCGGTGTCAAGTCGACATCCAAGACCATCCGCAATCCGAGACGGAACTGTCCACACATTGGTGACGGAATGATCTTGCGGCGTGGCATTACTGCTGCTCTCGGCCTGATGGTGGCCGCCGGATGCACCAATCGCACCGCGAGCGCTCCCCCGTCACCCGAGCTCAGCGCGAGCGCGTCGGCCACCGGCAGCGCGACGCCGCCGACCGCACCCCACCATCCGCACGTACTCGGTGAGGTGACCACCGGACTGGTCTCCCCGTGGGGTCTGGCGTTCCTGCCGGACGGCTCGGCGCTTGTCTCCCAGCGTGATGACGGCACGGTGCTGCACATCGACTCCCGCGGGGTGCGCACCGAGGTCGGGGTGGTGCCCGGTGTGGTGCACATCGGCGAGGGCGGTCTGCTCGGTATCGCGGTCGCGCCCGATTTCGCCACCGAGCCCTATCTGTACGCGTACGAGACCACCGCGACCGACAACCGGATCGTGCGCATGCGCTACCGCGAGAAGGCGCTGGGCGAGCCGACCGTGCTGCTCAGCGGCCTGGCCAAGGCCGAGTTTCACAACGGCGGCCGCATCGCGTTCGGCCCGGACGGCATGCTCTACGTCGGAACCGGCGACGCCACCGACACCGGGCACGCGCAGGACAAGACGTCGCTCAACGGCAAGATCCTGCGGCTGCGACCGGACGGCAGCGTGCCGCCGGACAACCCGTTCCCCGGTTCGTCGGTGTGGTCCTACGGCCATCGCAATGTGCAGGGCCTGGCCTGGGACCCGGCGGGGAACCTGTTCGCCTCGGAGTTCGGGCTGCACGCCTGGGACGAGTTGAACCTGATCCGGCCGGGCGCCAACTACGGCTGGCCGACGGTGGAGGGATTCGGAGGCACCCGGCAGGGCTACACCGACCCGTTGCGCGCCTGGCACACCAAGGAGGCCTCCCCCAGCGGCGTGGCCTTCCTGGACGGCTCGGTGTGGATGGCCGCGCTCAAGGGCACCCGTCTGTGGGAAATCCCGATGGACGGCACCACGCCCGGAGACCCGCAGGCCTGGTTCACCGGCACCTACGGCCGGCTGCGCACCGTGGCGGTCGCCCCGGACGGGCAGACGTTGTGGCTGATGACCGACAACACCGACGGCCGCGGCGTCCTGCACGCCGGCGATGACCGCATCGTGCGGGTGGCGCTGCGCTGACCTGACCGCAGGTTGAACGCACGGAGAAATTTCTCGAATCACCACAACTGGGTGGAACCGGACACCGCGTTCCTGCGTCGAAAGCCACATCGACCGTGGAACCGACGGAAGGTACGGCTATGTCCGGGAACCTTTTCACCGACAGATCCGGCCTCGGCGGCTCCCGGTTCGATCCCGCCAGGGAGGGGATGGCGGGCCAGAGAACGGCGGCGAGCGCAACCAGGGGGAAGACAGCGCCCGATCGGGGGAGCCGGGTCGCTGTCGGAATGCTTGCGCTCGCCGTCACCCTGACCCTCCCCGCCGTCCCGGCCCACGCGGCTACCGGTGCTGTGCAAACCGGCGGGGGCGACGATCTGTCCGGCTTCAAGGACTGCCGCGCCTTCACGAACTACATGCGCTCGGTGGCCGAGCCCGAGGTCGGCGCGTACGGCTTCGGTGGCGGCCCGATGCTCTACCGCCGCGGTGGCCCGATGACCAACGACACCGCCGCGCCGCAGGAGAAGTCGGGCGCGCCGGGCGAGGCGGTCGGCAATGGCGCCACCGGCACCAACGTGCAGGAACGCGACGTCGACGAGCCCGACGTGGCCAAGGTCGACGGCAACCGGGTGCTCACGCTGACCGGCGGCAAGCTCAACGTGGTCGACACCTCCGGGCGCAAGCCGGTGCTGCGCGGCTCGCTGGCGTTCACCGACAGCGGCTCGTACCCCAGCGAGATGCTGGTGCTGCCCGGTCACCGCGCGCTGGTGATCAGCAGTGGCTGGTCGCAGGTGCAGCCCTACGCCGTCGAGGACGGGCCCGCCCGCAAGTTCATCGTGCGCCCCGGCCCGCAGGGCAACGAACAACTCGTGCTGACGTTGGTCGACGTGTCCGGCAAGCCGACCGTGCTGCGCACCGACAAGATCACCGGCCACTACATCTCCGCCCGTCTGCACGACGGCAGCGTCCGGGTGGTACTCGGCAGCCAGCCACGCATCGCCTTCAGCCAGCCCGGGCCGAACGAGCCCGAGGCCACCGCGACCGCCCGCAACCAGGCGGCCGTACGTACGGCGAAGGCCACCGATTTCCTGCCGGCCCGTCAGATCCTCGACGCGGCCGGAAAGGTCACCTCCGACGGGCCGCTGCTCGGCTGCACCGACGTGCGCCGGCCGTACCGTCCGTCCGGGCTGGGCATCATCTCGGTGCTCACCCTGGACACCACCACGGGCGACGCCCAGTTCACCCGCGCCACCGGTACCGGTGTGGTGGGCAATGGCGAGCTCGTCTACGCCTCGGCGAATCGGCTGTACGTAGCCACCACCGAGGGCGGCTGGCAGCCGCACCCCGAAATGGCCGCGCGCCCGGTCCCGGAAGTGGGCACCCGGCCCGCACAACCGGACGAGCGTCGAACCGCGATCCATGCGTTCGACGTGACCGGGCGCGCGGTATCCCGTTATCTGGGCTCCGGCGCCGTGCCGGGGTACCTGTTGGGCCGATGGGCCTTCTCCGAGCAGGACGGTTATCTGCGGGTGGCGACCACCACCGGGCAACCGTGGGCGACCCAGGAGGGCCAGACCAGCCAGAGCAGCGTCGTGGTGCTCGCCGAGCGGCCCAACGGGCTGCGTTGGGTGTCCGTGCTCTCCGGATTGGGCCAGGGCGAGACCATCCGCGCCGTGCGCTGGTTCGGCGATCTGGCCGCTGTGGTGACGTTCCGTCAGACCGACCCGCTGTACCTGGTCGACCTGTCCGACCCGGCCCGCCCGCGGTTGCGTGGTGAGCTGAAGACACCGGGCTTCTCCGCCTACCTCCACCCCACCGGCGACGGCGGCCTGCTGGGCGTCGGCCACTCCGCGGACGAGCAGGGCCGAATCACCGGACTGCAGGCGCAGCAGTTCAACATCGCCAACCCGGCCAAGCCGACCCGCACCGACGTGTTGGCGCTGGGCCAGGGGTGGACCAGTGTGGAGAGCGACTCCCGCGCGTTCACCTATCTGACCGCGAGTCGGTTGGCCGTGATCCCGGCGTGGATCAACAAGAAGGTGTCCTGCCCGCCGAACGCGCAATGCATGACGGCAAACGGGGGCGGGCAGGGCTTCGTCGGCGAGATCAACGTGCCCGCCGCGATCGGCATAACCGTGGACCGCAACGGCACTCTGCACCGGTCCGGCGAGTTCATCGGGGATTCCTCGATCATCCGGGTGATCCCGGTGGGCAACCTGCTGGCCGCGATCACCGACACCTCGGTGGTGCTGCTGAACCCGGACGGGCTCAAGGCGATCGCGTCGGTGCGGGTGGCGCCCGAGCAGCACCCGGTGCGCTGACCGCGTCCGAAAAAAATCATTTCGGGGGCGGTGAACGTTTCGTTCACCGCCCCCGTCCTCGTTTTGGTGGGCAGTGAGGCGCTGCCCCGGATGACGTCCCGAGGTGGTCCCCCATGTCCACACCCATCGGCAGACGCGCGCGACTGCGTCGACCGCTCCCCCTGGCCGGGCTCGCCCTGGGCACCGCCGGGGTGATCACCGCGGCCCTGTTGCTGAACCCGTTCGACCGGACCAGCGCGCAGGCGGCGACCGACCTGCCCGCCTACGACGACTGTGCGGCGTTCGCCGCCGGCATGCAGGCGCTGGCGTTGAAGCGGGTCGGGCCCTACGGGTTCACCGCGAACTCCTCGCGCCTGCGCGGATACGTGAACCCGGAGCAGTACACGCCGCCCATGCCGCCCATGCCGTCCGGGGATTCCAGCGAGGTCGCAGCGGGCGCCGCAGCAGCCGCGCCCGCCGCAGCGGCGCCCGCCGCTGCTGCGGCGCCGGCGTCGGGTGCGGCAGCGGCGGACGCGGCCGCTCCGGCCGCGAAGTCCGCGAAGTCCGCGGCAGCGGCGAAGACCTCGTCGGGCAATGTCGTGGAGCAGCAACCGGCGGCCCCGGCAAGCACCTCCACGTCCGCCGAGCGCAGCAGCGCCGACAACGCGGTGGGCGTCGGCCCGACCGGCACCAATGTGCAGGAGGCCGGGGTCGACGAAGCCGATCTGGCCAAAACCGACGGGACGCTGTTGGTCACCGTCGTCGGGCACGCGCTGCAGGTCGTCGACGTGAGCGGGTCAACGCCGCGGCCGCGGGGCAGCCTGGATCTGGGGACTACCCGGCCGACCGAGTTACTGCTGGAGGGCAGCCGCGTCCTGGTCGTCTCCCCCGGCCAGGGCAAGTCGACGAATGCCTCGACCACGCTGAACCTGGTCGACCTGTCCAACCCGGACCGGCCGAGTCTGATCGGCACCGAGGAGGTCGGCGCGCGTTATCTGTCCGCCCGGCTGCAGGACGGCGTTGCCCAGGTGGTGTTCTCTGCCGCCCCGCAGTTGTCGTTCGCGTCCCCGGGTCAGTGGCGTGACGGCGACCGGATGGGCGTCGACGAGGCCACCGCGGCCAACCGGGACATCGTGGCGCACGCACAGCCGAGCGACTGGATCCCGACGCGGCGGCTGATCGACCGCGACTCACGGATGGTGAAGGAATCCCCGCTGCTGGACTGCTCCGCGATCCGCCACCCGGTCGAGGACTCCGGCATGGACCTGGTGACCGTGCAGAGCATCGATGCCCGCTCCGCGACCGGACTGGTGGACGCGGTGAGCACGGCGGTGGTCGCGGCCGGGGATTTGGTCTATGAGTCGGCCGACAAGCTGTTTGTGGCCACCACCCGCGGCGGTTGGGGCGATGAATGGATCTCCCCGGCATCCCCGGCCGGCGACTTCCGGGCCGGACCCGCGCCGATGCCGGTGCGTACCGCGGGGGTCACCGAGGTGCACGCGTTCGACCTCTCCGGCGGCACGGTGCGCTACCTGGCCAGCGGCGAGGTGCCGGGCTTTGTGAAGGACCGCTGGTCGTTCTCCGAGCGGGACGGGCTGTTGCGGGTGGTGTACACGACCGCACCCTCGTGGTCGTGGGGTTCCGGTGCGCAGACCGGGGTGATCGTGCTGGACACCGAGGGCCGCCGGCTGGACGAGCTGGGGCGCACCGAGGGCATCGGCAGCACCGAGCAGGTCAAGGCGGTGCGCTGGTTCGACGACCTGGCCGCGATCGTGACCTTCCGTCAGACCGATCCGCTGTACCTGGTGGACCTGTCCAAGCCGACCCAACCGCAGGTGCGCGGCAAGCTGACCGTGCCGGGGTACTCCGCATACCTGCACCCGATCGGTGACCGCCGACTGCTCGGCGTCGGGCAGGACGCCGACCAGTGGGGCCGCGCCAAGGGCCTGCAGGTCTCCTCGTTCGACATCCTCGACGTGGCCGACCCGCGGCGCACCGACACCGTGGACCTGGGCACGTACGCGTCCTCGCCGGTGGAGCAGGACGCCCGCGGGTTCGTGTACCTGCCGGAGGACCGCATGATGGTGTTCCCGGTGGAGACGCCCACCGCGTACTGCAAGCAGGACGGCACCTGCCAGGGCCAGGGCGTGCAGGGCAAGCTGCCCTACGGGCCGGGCCTGGTCTCGATCCATGTGGCCAAGGACGGCACGCTACGTGAGATCGCCGCGTGGGACTCACACCGCGCCGGGAACATCGGCGCGCTCAAGGTGATGCCGCTGCCCGGTGGGCGCCTGGTGGTCCTCGACGGCCGCGGGGTGTCAATCCTCGACCAGAACACGCTGACCGAGAACGGCTACGTCAAATTCTGACGCCAAATCCGCAACCTCTACTGGCGTGTGGGGCTATCCGGCCCCGCGGAAAGCCCCACACGCCATGAGAGGACGGGTGATGTGGGGGCGTCAGCGGAAGCGGGCGGCGACGGACTCGAGGCGGGCGTGGTGGGTGGGCCAGTCGGTGCCGTCGGGCAGGTTGGAGTTCTCCGCGCGCAGGCCGGCGGCACCGTCGATCAGTTCGCGGAGGATGTCCAGCTGCCCGGCGTGACGGTTCGTCTCGGCTATCACGTGCAGCAGGATCAACTGAAGCGTGACCGGGTTGCGGTCGGCGGGCCACCACGGGACGTGGCCGGGTGCGTCCAACGGTAGGTCGGCGATGGTGTGGTCCTCGAGCTCGCAGGCCTGTTGGTACAGGGCGAGGATCTGCTCGCGGGACTCGTCCTCGGCGGCCCACATGTCGGCGTTCGGGTCGGCGTCGTCGGCGTACCAGGGCAGTTCAATGTCCCGGCCCCGGTCGAAGGACCAGCCGAAGTAACCGATGTGCACGCAGGCCAGGTGTTTGACCACGCCGAGCAGGTTCGTGCCGGTCGGGGTCATCGGGCGTCGCGCGTCGTATTCCGAGACGCCGTCGAGCTTCCAGAGGACCGCCTCACGAATCATCGTCAGGTACCGGTGCAGGTCAGCCTGTGGGTCGCCCATGCCGTCCAGCCTGCCCCCAAAACCGCAACCTCTCACGGCGTGCCGGGCTATCAGGCGCCGCTGATACGCCCACCCGCCATGACAGGACGGGATGTGGGGTGAAGCGGCTATTCCGAAACGCCGAGCCGTTCCAGGATCAGGGCCTTGACGGTGGCCGCGTCGGCCTGGCCGCGGGTGGTCTTCATGACCGCGCCGACCAGGGCACCGACGGCGGCGACCTTGCCGCCGCGGATCTTCTCCGCGACGTCGGCGTTGGCCGCGATGGCTTCGTCCACCGCGGCGGTCAGCGCACCGGTGTCGGAGACCACGGCCAGGCCGCGCTTCGCGACGACCTCTTCCGGGCTACCCTCTCCGGCCAGCACGCCCTCAATGACCTGACGCGCCAGCTTGTCATTCAACGAACCGGCGTCGACCAGCCCGATCACCGCGTACACGTCGGCCGGGGTGATCGGCAGTTCGGAGACCTCTACGCCCCCGGTGTTGGCCGCGCGGGCGATCTCGCCCATCCACCATTTGCGCGCGGCATCCGGTGCGGCGCCCAGCGCCACGGTGGCCTCGACCGACTCCACCGCCCCGGCGTTGAGCAGCGACTGCAACTCCAGGTCGGTCAGGTTCCACTCGGCCTGCAGCCGGCGGCGGCGCGCGGCGGGCAGCTCGGGCAGCCCGGCGCGCAACTCCTCCACCCATTCCGGGGCCGGAGCCAACGGCACCAGGTCGGGCTCCGGGAAGTAGCGGTAATCCTCCGCGGTTTCCTTGCTGCGCCCGGAAATCGTGGTGCCGGAGTCTTCCTGAAAGTGCCTGGTTTCCTGGACCACGCGGCCGCCGGAGTTCAGCACGCCGGCCTGCCGGGAGATCTCCGAGCGCACCGCGCGTTCCACCGAGCGCAATGAGTTCACGTTCTTCGTCTCCGAGCGAGTGCCCCAACCGGCACCCCGCGGGGCGATGGAGACGTTGGCGTCGCAGCGCAGCGAGCCCTCCTCCATGCGCACATCGGAGATGCCCAGCGTACGGCAGATGTTGCGCAGTTCGGTGACATACGCCCGGGCCACCAGCGGGGCCAGCGCGCCGGTGTCGGGCACCGGCTTGGTGACCACCTCGACCAGCGGGATACCGGCGCGGTTGTAGTCCACCAAGGAATGTGACGCCCCGTGAATACGACCGGTGGCGCCACCCACGTGCAGGGACTTACCGGTGTCCTCCTCGAGGTGCACCCGCTCGATGCCGATCCGGAAGCTCTGCCCCTCGACCTCGACGTCGAGGTAGCCCTCGACGCAGATCGGCTCGTCGTACTGGGAAATCTGGAAGTCCTTGGGCATGTCCGGGTAGAAGTAGTTCTTCCGCGCGAACCGGCACCACGGCACGATCGAACAGTTCAGCGCCAGACCCAGCCGGATGATCGACTCGACGGCCTTCTTGTTCGCCACCGGCAACGAGCCGGGCAGGCCCAGACACGTCGGGCAGACCTGGGAGTTCGGCGGGGCACCGAACTCGGTCGGGCAGCCGCAGAACATCTTCGACGCGGTACCCAGTTCGACGTGCACCTCCAGGCCGATGACCGGCTCGTAGGTAGCGATGGCTTCGTCGTACGGAACCAGAGTTGCGGTCACGACTGAGCCCTCTCGATCAGCAGGTGCCCGGTGCGCTCGCGCAGCGCGCGTTCTACGGCGGCGGCGGCGCGATACATCCGGTCGTCGGCCATGGCCGGGGCCATGATTTGCATGCCCACCGGCAGGCCGTCCTCCGCCAGGCCGATCGGGATCGACATCGCGGGCGTGCCCGCGAGCGAGGACGGGATCGTGCACAGGTCCCCGCGGTACATGGCCAGCGGGTCGTTGACCTTCTCCCCCAGCTTCCATGCGGTGGTCGGCGCAGTCGGGGAGACGAGCACGTCGGCCTGCTCGAACGCGG
The DNA here is from genome assembly GCA_035644015.1 of Sporichthyaceae bacterium. Lineage (GTDB taxonomy): Bacteria > Actinomycetota > Actinomycetes > Sporichthyales > Sporichthyaceae > DASQPJ01. The sequence continues at coordinate 255 of DASQPJ010000251.1, read as the reverse complement.
CGGAGAAGTCTCGGATGATCAACGTGCGGACCTTCTGCGCGGAGCCGTAGTACGCGTCGTAGTAACCGGCCGACAACGCGTAGGTGCCCAGGATGATGCGCCGCTTCACCTCGGGCCCGAAGCCGGCCGCGCGGGTGCGGGACATGACCTCCTCGACACCGGCCACGCCGTCGTCGCCCACTCGCAGGCCGTAGCGCATTGCGTCGAAACGGGCCAGGTTCGACGAGCACTCGCTGGGCGCGATCAGGTAGTACG
>DASQPJ010000250.1:0-11387 GCA_035644015.1 Sporichthyaceae bacterium | reverse complement strand
TGCACGCCGGGGTTCTGGGACTGGAAGGCGGTGGCCAGCTTCTGGAACACGTCGGTGAGCGAGGCGGCGGCGAGCACCGTCAGGTCGCCGGTCACGGGGCCCATGGACGCGCTGGGTGACGGGGACGCGGAGGCGGACGCGGTCTCAACCGGAGCCGTGTTGTTGCTGGTGGTGTCGGCGGCACAGGCGGTGATCATGGCCAGCGCGACGGCGCTCACGCTGAATAGCGCGAGCCGTCTGTGGCGGGCGATTCGGGGTTGCATGGTCCTACTCCTTGGCGGCGGGCGGACCGGAGAGCGGGATCAGCCCGGCTCCGGGATTTCGATGACGACGTTCGTCGACTTCACCGAGGCCAGCGCGAGGACGCCGGGTTCCAGCCCGAGTTCATCCGCCGCCTCCCGGCTCATCAACGACACGATGCGGTGGGGGCCGGCCTGCATTTCGACCTGCGCCATCACCTTGTCCCGGATCACGTTGGTGACGATGCCGCGAAGTCGGTTGCGAGCCGACGCGGCGACAACATGACCGGGCTCGGGGTTCTCGGCCAATGACCGGGCGAACTCGGCGAGCGAGACCCCCTCCACCACGCGGTGGCCGTGGTGATCACGGGTGGCCGGCAACCGGCCGCCGTCCGTCCAACGACGCACGGTATCGGCGCTGACCCCCATGAGGTCGGCGACCTCACTGATACGAAAGGTGCTCACGCGGACACATTAGGACAAATGCACTGAGTGGCGGTCTATCAAATCGCACCGTCCCACCCAAGCAGTGGTGGGCAAATGCAAATTAGGTATACCTAAGAAGTCCGCTCAATCGCGTCCGCGGCACTGGGTCGCGCGGCGTTCACCTGATCTATCCAGCGGTTCACCGACATCGGTGTTTCCGCCTCGCCGACCGGACCGGGGGAGCGCTGACCCTGCCCGCCGCGACGACCCGCGCCGCCGACCAGGCCGGGCAGAGCCAGCAGGCTCACCAGGGCGAGGGCGGGGATTCCGCCGACCAACACCACGGCAAAGGGATGCAGTTGTTCGGTGCCGGCGCGCTGGCCCGTCATCAGCCAGGGCACGGCGACCACCGCCAGGACGCCGCAGGCCTGCAACAGGGGGACCGCGTGCCCGCCGGCGGCTATCCGCCTGGCCTCGGTGTCGGCGCCGGCCCGCTGCAGGTCGGGGACCAGCAGCAGTGCCGCGCGTAGCAGCAGAGCGCCCAGTACGACCAACCCGGCCAGTCCGCCCGGACCCAAGGGGGCGTCGTCCATCCACAACGCGACCATGCCCGCGCCCAGCACCGCGGGTACCCCGGCCGCCCCGACCAGCAGCGCGCCGCCGGCACCCAGCACGCCCGCCAGCAACAGCAGCAGCGCCACGGCGACCGCGATACCGGCCGCGATCAAGCGATGGCGGTCCCGGTTCGCGTCGAGCAGGTGCACCTCGGTGCCGGCGGCGGGCGCCAGTCCGGCGAGGGTGGACCGCACTTCGGCGCGCACCGCATCGTGGTGGCGTCCGCTGATCCCGGCCTCGACGTCGAGCACGCCGATGGTGTCCCGGTGCTCGATGACCTCCGGAGCGCCGGTCACGACCGGCGCGAGCACGCCGCGCACTCCGCCCAGCGCCTCGCGTACCTCGTCCGCCCGGGCCCGCAGAGCCGCCCGGTCATCGCCGGACACCCGCACCACCAGGTCCACGTGCGACCGGACCGTCGCGTCGGCGAGACGGGCATCCAGATCCGTCTGCACGTTGCTGAACAGGCCGGGGGAGTCGACCAGCGCGGAACGCACGCCGGCCAGGATCCGGTCTCGATCGGTGCCGTCGTCCAGGGTGAGCGCGACGTCGGCACAGCGCTGTCCGTCGTCACGTGCCGGCAGGTCCGCACAGTCAGGCAACGCGGCCGCGGCCCGCACCCCGGGCAGAGACCCTAGGTGAGCCAGCACGCGGTCTCGGGCTGCCGACACCTGCCCCGGCGTGGTCCCGGGCCAGGCCTGCAATCGCACGGTCACTGCGGGATCGTGAAATGCCGGACGCATCCGGGTGGTGACCTGGGTGCAGGCCACCGCGCCGGCCGCGAGCAACCCGGCCAGCACCACGACGGCCACGGCCGGCCGGGCCAGCGGCCACAGCACACGGTCGTGGCCGACCCGGAGCAGTCGACGGGCCGGTGACCGGGCCGGCCGACCCGGTAGTGCGCCGAGCACCACCGGGACGACCACCAGTGCAGTGCCCGCGGTGGCCAGGAGTCCGAGCGCGAAGATGCCCGCGGTCCGGGGCAGGAACGGGCGCTCCGGCAATCCGTCCAGGAACAGCACCGGCAGCAGCGCCGCGGCCACCAGCAGGCTTGCGCGGCCCAGTCGACGCAGCATCGTGCTCAGGCGACCGACCGGGTCGCCGGCCCGGTCGCGCAGCGCCCGCGCCCCCACCTCGCTGAGTACCACCGCATCGAACAACGTCAGCGGGACCACAGCGGCCAGACCGGTCACCGTCATGGCGTCCACCGCGGTGTGGTGCGCCCGCAGGGCCGCCAGGCCGACCAACACCGGAATCGGCGCGGCCAGCGCGATAAGCACCGCGCGTCGCCAGTCCAGCAGCAGCAGGACCAACGCCAACAGCAGCGAGAAGGCGGTCCACGCCAGGGTGCGTCCCAGCTCGTGTCGTGCGGCGGTCAGGTAATCCGCGGCGCGATACACCGGCGGATCGAATTGCAGTTGTGGCGAGCCCGGTGCCAGCTCGTCCAGCCGTTCCTGCACCTGGGCAGTGACCGCCTCGATATTTACGCCAGGTAATTGTTCAACTACCAAGAGTGGCTCTGATTCACCCCATACCCAGACATCGCCGACGCCGGGCACCCCGATTAACGCCGGCCGTATCCGGCCGTTCACCAGATCGGTGATTGTCGCGGTGGACAGCGACGAGTGGACCCCGATCAACAACAGGCGATCCGCAGGGGAGACCAGGAGCGGAATGCCGGGCAGTCGGGCCAGGGCCAGGCGGTCCTGCACCGCCTGGCGGTCTCGATCAATGATCGAGCCAACCCTCAACTTCAGGTCGAGGACGGAGAGCCCGGCCAGGGACGTCGAATGAAGCGCCTCCAGCGAGGTCACGTTGGCCCGCAGATCAGCCTCCAGCGGTGCTGTGACCAGGCGTTCTACGTCCTCGGCCGAGAGATTCGGGGTCGCTGTGCGCACCTGCAGGACCGGTGGACCGACCGGGGGGAGAGCCCGCTCCCGAGCTGCGGGCAGCGCGGTGAACCCCACCGCGGCCACCACCACGAGGCCCGCGGCGGCGGTGCGGCGAGGGCGCATGGCGGCAGCCACAACCCGACGCAGCATGGAGTCTCCAGCGTGATCGGAACGCACAAGGCGTCCCGGATCCCGGCCTCACGAAGACCGCCGCTCTGCAAGCAAGCGTGAGGTTAACGACGAACTATCCTCATGTTTATCGCCCGCCAAACGCGGCGTCAAGGCACGAACTCGACATCAGTCCCGGGAAAAGGCCGTGAATTGCCCCGGTCTGCTCGGGTATACGTGACAACAAACACTTGCCCGATATGTCCCGGTTGTTAGAAGTTGATCTTTGTTTGGCCCCGTCACTGTTCGTACCGGAGGCAACCATGAATGGAATCAAGCGAGCTGCGGGGACTGTCTTTGCCGCCGCCGTCTTCGCCACCTTCGCCGCGCCCGCGGCGGGCGCCGCGACTGTGCCCGCGGCCGTTCCCGCACCGTCGGTCGTAGCCACCTCGTCGTGGCATCACCACCACCATCACCACCACTGGCGCTGGAACGACTGCGACTGCGACGACGTCTGGGGCGACGAGTGCTGGGACGGCGTGACCTTCACGTGTGAGGGCATCGACCCCGAGGACGACTGGGGCGGCGGCGGCCACTGGTGGAGCGGCTGGCACAACTGGGGCTGGGGCGGTCACCACGGCTGGGGCCACCACGGCTGGGGTGGCGGCTGGGGCGGCGGCTGGGGTGGCTGGGACTGGTAGTCCTCTCGGCGCGGTCGGTTGTCATAACTCCGACGAAGAGCGAGGCTTGGGGTAATCCGGACCAACCCGGTGCGCCCATCCAGGAGGTAGCTATGCACGGACCTCGCCGCCTCGCCGTCGGACTGGCTGCCGCCACCGCCGTGATCACCCTCAACGTTCCCGCGGCCGGCGCCGTCACCACCGGCGCCGGCTCGGGACCATGGTGCACCGGCACATCGACCGTGTGTCACAGCTGGGACAGCTTCCACGCCAACCAGCTGCAACACATGCGGGACAACATCAACCGGATCGACGCGCGCAACGCCTGCAAGCGCGCGATCTCGTTGCACAACGCGTGCGACCGCTCGCGGTGGGACACCCACCGGCACTGGACGCCGTGGCGTACCTACGTCTCCAAGCCGGTCTCGCAGGTCTTCAACTGGAACGGCTGGCGCTCGTTCCAGAGCTGGCAGTTCTGGAACTGGAAGTAGTCTGACGCAGCGTCACGCAGCGGGCTTCTCACTGCGCGGGTTGACGCAGGATGAAGTCAGCCATGCCCGGAACGGTGAACGCCACGACTCCGTGTTCCGGCGCGTAGACGAGACCCTTGGAGATCAGGTTCGCGCGGGCAGGCCCGAAGCTGGTGGCGGCGCGACCGAGGCGAACGGCGACCTCGCCGGAAGCACTGCCGCCGTCGCCGTCGGCCGCCATCGCCCGCAGGTAGCGCTGTTCGGCGCGCGTGGCCCGTTCCCAGCGGACACGGAAGAAGCCGTCGTCCAGCGCGGCACGTCCGATCGCGGCACCGAGCCTGGCATCGGCCAGTGTTACTCGCGGCCCGAGCGCGTGATTCCAGGTGTCCTGCCCGAATTGCTGGAGGAAGTACGGGTAGCCCGACGTCTGCCCGACCAGGTAATCGAGGGCGTCCTCGTCCCACGCCACACCCTCGGAGACCGCAGGTTCGGTCAATGCCCTTCGGGCGAGGTGGCTGTCGAGTTCCTCGATCCGTTCGAAGGCAAACAGGCGCTCGGCGTAGGACTTCGCCTCCGCCAGGACACGCGGCAGGCTGGGTAGCCCGGCCAATGCGAACATCACCGGCCAGCCGTGCTGGCTGATCAGGTGGGCCGACGCGCACAGCGCCGTCAGTTCGGTCGGGGCGAGGTCTTGCGCCTCGTCGATGAGTAAGGCCAACCCGACGCCCTCCTCTTCGGCGGCCGCGGCGAGGTCGCGGACAAGTTTGGCCAGGTCCGTTTCCAGGGCGCCGCTATCGGCTCCTCCACCCGCGGTCTCGGTCAGGTCCAGCCCGAAGTTCCACGTCCCGTTGGGGTCGTAGGAGGCCTTGAAGCTGAGTGCCGTCTTGAGTCCCTTGAGCAGTCGTCGGCCAGCGGAGGGCCGCGCGAGGTCTACCAGTGGCGCATACAGGGCCTCACCGAGCGCTTCGCGCAACGACTTCCCGGCGCCGGCCTCCACCTGCGCCACCAGCCATTGCCGCTCTTCGGCGTCCTTGGTGAAGCGGGACAACAAGACGGTCTTTCCGACTCCGCGGAGTCCGTACAGTGCGATCGGCTGGGCACCGCGGCCATCGCCCAGTCGCTCGAGCGCCACCCGCCAGTTCTCTCGCTGTGAGTCACGTCCGACCAGAGCCGCTGGGGGACGCCCGGCCCCCGGGGAGTATGGGTTGCGTACGCGATCCACTCGTTGCCCTCGTTCATAGGGAAATCTAAAGCAGTATAGCGAAACACTATAAGCCAACATAAAACTGTAAACCAGGGCGTGGTGGAGAGCGTGCGCGTTGGGGCGGACGTACGACGCTCACCCGATGTGGTGCGCCAGGGCGCCAACTGGATGGTGGCCGGCTCCTGACGCAACCCACGGGCAGAGTTGAAAGCGGTGGGATATGTGGGGCGCCAAGGTCGCACCATGCGTTGCAACCTTGCCCGCTGGTGGTGTCTAAGCGTGGTCGCACCGCCGATAATGGACGTTATGTCAGATGGTGGGGATCAGGCCGGATCGAGCCGCTCCCCGTCCAGGTAGAACCACTGCCCGTCCTCGTGCAGGAACCGGCTGCGCTCGGCCTGCACACCACGGCTGTGGTGGGCTCGGAACTCCACCAAGCCGCGGCGATCGCCGACGGCGCCGGCCCGCACCCGCACGATCTCCAGATGCGTCCAGACCACGGAGTCATCCAGCTCCAGCTGCCGCGGTCGCGTGCTCGGGTGCCACGTGGCGGCCAGGTAGTCGACGTCGTGGCGCACGAACGCGCTGTACCGCGACCTCATCAGCGCCTCGGCCGTCGCCGCGGTCGAATGTCCGGCGTGCAGCGGCCGGCAGCACGCGTCGTAGGCGACCTCGCTGCCGCACGGACATAACCGCGCTCGAGCCATGCCCGCAGTCAACCAGCCGACGCGGTGGTGCTCAGATGCCGGCGATCCGGCCGATCTTGTTCGCGGCGACCTCGGTGAACCACAGGGCCCCGTCCGAGCCCGGCGCGATCAGCAGCGGCAGGCTGTTGGCAGTGGGGATCGGGAACTCCTTGATCTCGCCGGTGGCCGGGTCGATCCGGCCGATCTTGTTGGCGCCCATCTCGAGGAACCACACCCCACCGTCCGGCCCGGCGGTCATCGCACCCGGCACCGACTTTGCGCCGGTGACCGGGTACTCCTTGATGGCGCCGGTGGCCGGGTCCAGCCGGCCCACCTGGTGGGTCACGGACTCGGTGAACCAGATGGCGCCGTCCGCGCCCGCCACGGTCCCCACCGGCCCCGCTTTCGCGGTCGGGATCGGAAACTCGGTGATTTTGGCGGTGGTCGGGTCGATGCGACCGATCTTGTTGCCGCCCAGCTCCGGGAACCACAGCCCGCCTTCCGGGCCGTTCACGATCACGCCCGGCGACGACTGCGCGGTCGGGATCGGGTACTCCGCAATGGTGTGGCTGGACGGGTCGATCCTGCCGATCTTGTTGCCCCCGGTCTCGGTGAACCACATGGCGCCATCCGGGCCGGCCACGATGCCCGTCGGCTTGGATGCCTCGGTCGGGATCCGGAATTCCGCGATGGCCCCGGTGGCCGGGTCGATGCGACCGATGCTGCCCGCTGCCAACTCGGCGAACCACAGTGCCCCGTCGGGCCCGGGCGCGATGGCGTTCGGCCCCGCCTTGGTGGTGGGCAGCGGGTATTCCTTCACCTGATGCGTGCTCGGGTCCATGCGGGCGATCGCGTTGGCGCCCAGCTCGGTGAACCAGATCGCGTGGTCGGGTCCGGTCACCAACCCGGCGGGCTGCGCGGTCGCGCTCGGCAGCTGGTACTCGGTGACCGTGGTGCTCGCTCCGGCGCCCGCGGCGACCACCAGCATGGTCGCCGCCGCGGTGGCGGCGATGGTCGCCAACCGGGTGGCTCGGTTGCTCAGTGTCGGTCGGATGGGCATTCCGATGCCACGTGCCATGTCGTTGACTCCCCCTGTGTGCGGGCGCGCCACACTTCGGCGCTGCTGCCCTTGGGGTCATGACACAGGCCGGATCCGGGGACGAGAAGGGCTTCGCGGCCGGGGCAACCCGTTCGGCGCAACCAACGGTGCGGGACACCCGTGGCGGGCGTGAATCCGGCACGTAAGCCCGGTGATGGGGTTTGGACATGGAACGGGCGCCACCCCGGCGATCATCGCGCCGGGGTGGCGCCCGCTGGTCAGACTCGGCGCACTTCAGCCGAGCAGGCCACCCAGCAGGCCGCCGAGCAGGCCGCCGTTGCGGTTGTAGTAGCTGCGGTGGTACGAGCGGCCCCAGCCGCCATCCCAGTCGCTGTCCCAGTTGTTGTCCCAGCCCCAGTCGTCGTTATCCCAGTGACGGTGGTGGTGATGGTGGTGGTGGTGATGGCGGTGGCTCATCGCATTCCCCTGTCTGTCGAGGACGATTCCGACAAATCGGATGCTAGACGTTCGAACGCGCGATATGCGCGGATGCGTCCCTTAAGTTTGATCTTCGCAAGCTCAATGCCTCAGGCTGACAGACTGACCCGGTGATGATCGATCCGAACGGCCACGACCGGTTCGTGCTGAGGCAGAAGCTCACCTTGACCATCAACCGCTATGTGTTCTCGATACCTGACGGTGCCTCGGACGGCGAACCGTTCTGCTTCGTGGAGCAGAAGCGGTTCAAGTTCAAGGAGGACATTGGCTTCTTCGCCGACCAGACCAAGACCCAGCAGTTGATGCGGATCCTGGCCCGGCAGCGCTTTGACCCCAAGGCCCGCTACGACATCACCACCGCCGCCGGAGCGCCCATCGGGCAGATTCAGAAGGTGTTCGGCGCCTCGATTTTCCGGTCCACCTATGCCGTGTTCACCCCCGACGGACAGGAGATCTGCCGGGCCACCGAGAAGTCGCTGCCGATCGCACTGTTCCGCCGCGGGGTGGAGTTGGTGCCTTACCTGGGCTCCTGGTCGGACTTCCTGCCCATCCCCTACGACTTCGTGTTCATCCGCGACGGTCAGGTGATCGCGACCAATCGGCGACGGCGCTGGAAGCTGAGCGACATCTATGACATCGACGCCTCGGCGGACACCGAGCGGGCGTTGGACCGACGCATGCTGCTGGCCACCACGGTCGGCATGGATGCGTTGCAAGCACGTTGAAACGCAGCGGTTACCTACCGCGGAGTGACACTGACAACTCCGAAACGGTCCGGAAACACCACCACGCTTCGCTGACCGGGTGACCCATGTCCGCGGTGCGTGCTCGTACTGCGGGGTCGGTTGCGGCCTGATCTATGAGATCGGCCGGGACGCCACGGGGGCGCGCCGGGTGATCTCGGTGACCGGAGACACCGAGCACCCGGCCAACCGTGGCCGGTTGTGCACCAAGGGCGCCACCAGCGCCGAGGTCGCCACCGCCGACGGGCGGCTGACCCGCGCCATGATCCGGTCCGAACGCGGTGCGGCGCCCGAGGAGGTGGCGCTGGACGAGGCGATCGCCGAGGCCGCCTCGCGGCTGCGCAGCATCGTCGCCGAGCACGGCCCGGACGCTGTCGCGCTCTACGTCTCGGGGCAGATGACCACGGAGGCCCAGTACCTGGCGAACAAACTGGCCAAGGGGTACCTGCGCACCGCGTACATGGAGTCGAACTCCCGGTTGTGCATGGCCAGCGCGGCCACCGGTTACAAGCAGTCGTTGGGCGCCGATGGCCCGCCGGGTTCCTACGACGATTTCGACGCCGCGGACGTGTTCCTGGTGATCGGGGCGAACATGGCGGACTGCCACCCGATCCTCTATCTGCGGATGATGGAGCGGGTCCGGGCCGGGGCGAAATTGATCGTGGTCGACCCGCGGCGCACCGCCACCGCCGCGAAGGCGAACCTGTTCCTGCAGGTGAATCCCGGCACCGATCTGGCCCTGCTCAACGGCCTGCTGGCGCTGATCGTCGAGGGCGGGTGGACGGACCCGGAGTTCATCGCCGCGCACACCGAGGGCTGGGCGGGCATGCCGGAGTTCCTCGCCGACTACGACGTGGACACCGTTGCGGGGATCACCGGGATCGCGGCCGCCGACCTGCGCACCGCAGCGGAGTGGATCGGCGCCGCGGGCGACTGGATGAGCTGCTGGACCATGGGGCTCAACCAGAGCACGCACGGGACCTGGAACACCAACGCCTTGTGCAACCTGCACCTGGCCACCGGGGCGATCTGCCGACCGGGCAGCGGCCCCTTCTCCTTGACCGGCCAGCCCAACGCCATGGGTGGCCGGGAAATGGGCTACATGGGGCCGGGCCTGCCCGGCCAACGCAGCGCGCTGGTACCCGCGGACCGCGAGTTCACCGAGGCGGTCTGGGACCTACCGCCGGGCACGCTGCGCGCCGAGGCCGGCGGCGGCACCGTGGACATGTTCGAACGGCTCGCCGCCGGCGAGATCAAGGCGGTCTGGGTGATCTGCACGAATCCGGTTGCCTCGGTGGGCAATCGGCGCACGGTGATCGAGGGTCTGGAGGCGGCCGAGCTGGTCATCGTCCAGGAGGCCTATGCGGATGCGGAGACCAACGCCTACGCGGACATCCTGCTGCCCGCCGCCATCTGGACCGAGACCGACGGGGTTTTCGTCAACTCTGAACGCAATCTGACCCTGCTTCAGCAGATGGCCGACCCACCCGGCGAGGCCCGACCCGACTGGGAGTTGATCGCCCTCCTCGCCACCGAACTCGGTCACCCGGAGGCGTTCGTCTACGCCGACGCCGCAGAGGTGTTCGACGAGCTGCGCCGGTTCGCCAACCCGGTGACCGGATGGGACGTGCGTGGAGTGGACCACGAACGACTGCGCGACGGTCCGGTGCAGTGGCCGGCTCCGCCGGGTGACCCGGACGATCGGCACCCGATCCGTTACCGCACCGAGGCGGGGCTCACCTTCCCGCTCCCCGGCGGCCGCGCCCGGTTCCTGGCCCGCGCGCACGCCCCGGCGTGGGAACTGCCGGACGCGGAGTACCCGTGGGTGCTCAACACCGGCCGGGTGCAGCACCAGTGGCACACGCTGACCAAGACCGGCAAGGTGGCCAAGCTCAACAAGCTCGACCCCGGCCCCTACCTGCAGATCCACCCGGACGACGCGGCCGGGCCGGGCATCACGGCCGGTGACCTGGTGGAGGTGGCCTCCCGCCGCGGCCGGGCCATCCTGCCCGCGCGGCTGTCCGCCGACGTGGCGCCGGGCAGCGTGTTCGCGCCGTTCCACTGGAACGACAGCTACGGCGAGTACCTGAGCGTCAACGCGGTCACCTCCGACGCCGTCGATCCGGACTCGTTGCAGCCGGAGCTCAAGGTTTGCGCAGTCGCGCTGAAACGGGTCGGCCCGGTCGCGCAAACCCCGCTTGCGTCCGACGAACCGAGGGCTATAGCGCTCGGTTCGTCGGACGCTACGGGGGGGTTTGCCGGGCTGTTGGGAGCCGACCCGCTCCCCCGCCTCGACGACCACCAGCGCGCCTACCTGCAGGGCTTGATCCAGGGCGCGTCGGCACGTGGTGAGGTGCCGGTGCTGCCGCGCAGCGCCCCGTTCTCCGGTACGACGCGATCCTGGGTGGACGGCCTGCTGGCGGGGTTGTTCAGCCCCGAGCCCGTGCACCGCTCCCCCGCGGCCGAACTGCGCACCGCCCCGGCGGTACCGGCGGCCGCGACCGCCGCCCGCATCCTCATCGCCTGGGCCTCGCAGACCGGCAACGCCGAGGAGTTCGCCGCCGATGCCGCGCGCGACCTGACCGCCGACGGGTACCTGGTCGACCTGATCGGCATGGACCACGTCACCCCCGCGATGCTCGCCGCGACCGGCACCCTGCTGGTGGTCTCCAGCACGTTCGGTGATGGTGAGGCACCGGACAACGGCACCGTGTTCTGGCAGGCACTGGCCGGTCCTGACGCTCCGTCACTTGCGCGGTTGTCCTTCGCGGTGCTGGCCTTCGGCGA
>DASQPJ010000249.1:0-4127 GCA_035644015.1 Sporichthyaceae bacterium | reverse complement strand
TGCTGGCGTTCACCTCCGGCACCACCGGGCGGCCCAAGGCGACCATGCACTTCCACCGCGACCTGCTGGCCATCGCCGACACCTTCTCCCGGCACGTGCTGCGCCCGGACGCCGACGACCTGTTCGCCGGCTCCCCACCGTTGGCCTTCACCTTCGGCCTGGGTGGGCTCGTGGTGTTCCCGCTACACGCCGGGGCTGCCACCTTGCTGGTGGAGAAGGCCACCCCGGTCGAGCTGATCCGCACCGCCGCCGAGCACGGCGTCACGGTGCTGCTCACCGCACCGACCGCGTACCGGGCGATCCTGGCCTCGGAGGACCGAGCTCTGTTGTCCGGCCTGCGCCGGGCGGTGTCCGCCGGTGAGGCGCTGCCCGCGTCGGTGGCGGAGGCCTTCCATGACCTGACGGGCCGTCGGATCATCGATGGCATCGGCGGAACCGAGCTGCTACACGTGTTCATCTCCGCCGCCGACGACGACGCCCGACCGGGTGCCACCGGCAAGGTGGTGCCCGGCTACCGCGCTGCGGTGCTCGACGCCGAGGGCAACCCGGTCCCCGACGGCACGCCCGGATTCCTTGCGGTCAAGGGCCCGACCGGCTGCCGGTACCTCGAAGATGAGCGGCAGACGAGCTACGTACGACACGGCTGGAACATGACCGGCGACACCTACCTCCGCGATGCGGAGGGCTATTTCCACTACCAGGCCCGCAGCGACGACATGATCATCTCCTCCGGCTACAACATCGCCGGGCCGGAGGTGGAGGAAGTGCTGCTGCGACACGGCGACGTGGCCGAGTGCGCGGTGGTGGCAGCCCCGGATCCGTCGCGTGGCTCGGTGGTGGCGGCCTACGTGGTGCTGCGCCCCGGCGCCATACCCAGCCCGGCACGGGCGCGGGAACTGCAGGAGTTCGTCAAGGCCACGGTCGCGCCGTACAAGTACCCGCGGCGGGTGGAGTTCGTCACCGAGCTGCCCCGCAACAACAGCGGCAAGCTACAGCGCTATCTGCTGCGACAGCGGGCGGCGGTGGAACCGGCCACCGAACTCGCGGGCTAGCGCCGCGCCGCAGCGAGCACCGTGTGCGCGTGCCCGCCGGCCGGCACCGCGAGGATCTCCCGCAGATCGGCAAACAGCTGCTCGGCCTCCACGGCGTTCCAGTCCGGTGGCAGCAGGTCCAGCGGCAGGCCCGGGTCGGCGTAGGGCAGCTGCCGCCACGCGGTCAGCATCTCCACGAAGTCCGCGAACGCGCGGGCGCCGTTCTCCCCGGTGCCCGCGGCCCAACGCTCGCGCAGCGGGCGATAACGGTCCAGGAACTCCGCGTACAGAGCGCGCAGGGCGTCCAGGTCCCACCACTGGGCGACTTTGTCGCGCAGCTCCCCGAAGGCCACATGCGGGCCGCGGAACACCTGCGCGTAGGCGCTCACCTCGAGCTGCTCCACCGCCTCGACGGCCTCGGCTTCCAGGTGACCGGGGGCGATCCACACCCCCGGCGCGACCGTGCCGAAGCCGAGGTGCGCGAGCTCGCTGCGCAACTGGTGACGCTTGTCCCGCTCGGACTCGGGCACGGAGAACACCACCAACAACCAGCCGTCGGCGACGGTGGCCCGGCGGCGGCCGAAGATGCGCGCGTCGCCCGCGGCGAGCACCTCCAGCGCATGCCCGGACAGGCGATAGCCCGCCACCCCGTCGACCTTCTCCGCGTCAAGCAGGCCACGCCGCTTGAGCCGATGGGTGGAGGAACGCACCGCCTGCTCGTCCACGCCGAGGTCGGCCATCAGCCGGATCAGCGAAGCGACGGACAGCCAGCCGTCGTTCTGGCGGGCGTACAGGCCGTACAGCGACACGATGAGCTGGCGGGGCTGCGCGCCGACCTGTGCCGGCGACTCACTGACGGCGGTCACGGGGCCAGCATAATGCGGGATCTCGACTGTTCCGTGCCATTGACGATGGTGAAAGTAACGCTATAGGTTCGCGAACATACCCACGGCCTCGCGCACCGAAGGGACGTCCCATGTCCAGCACTCCGCAGACCCTCTGCACCATGGAAGCGGCGATGAAGCTCTCGCCCGGCCCGGAGGCCGACTTTTGGGCCGCGCAAGAACGCATCGGCCCGATCGTCGCGGCCGCCCCCGGCTTCCTCGGGGTCATCGGCGGCGAGATCGCCGACTCCACCTGGATGTACTTCAGCGGGAAGTTCGAGACCCCGGAGCACATGAACCGGTGGTACCACGACGAGAAGCACAAGCCGGTGATGGCCGCGGCGCACACCATGTGGTTCGACGCGGTCTACATCCGCAAGTGGCGGCGACCGGAGGAGGGTGAGGCGCTGAGCGGCCCGCTCTGGGTGGAGACCTCAATCGCCCGCACCGAGCCGCTGAGCGCGCAGACCATCGCCGCCACCATGACCGCGCTGCGCGGCTCGCTGCCCAAGTACGGGGTCGCGCCCTACGAGACATTGCAGGGCGAGTTCGAGCCGCAGCCGTTCCAGTTCGCCGGTCCCCTGCAGGAGTTCCCCGCCTTGGCGCCGGCGCGGTACTTGTTGCTGACGCACTGGGATTCGGCGGAAGAACTGCAGGGGTGGTTGGACTCCGCGGACTACAAGGCGCTCGCGGAGTTGGGTGACGTCGCCTCAGAGACGCACTTGCTGATCAAGCACGCCCCCGGCGAGCGGCAGGACCTGAGCGAGGACGGCTCCATGCGCGGCTGGCACAAGCCCAAGCCTGGCCCCGCCTGACCCCAGACCGCTAACGTCCGACGAGGTGTGGCCTATAGCGCTCGCTTCGTCGGACGTTACGGCGTTACCTCAGCGGCGCCCGGAGCTGAACCGCGCCGCGCTGTGCGTCGCGTGGGCGGCGGACACCGTCGCGGCGGACCGACGGCCGGAGCGTCGTGCCCCACGCACAGTGTCGCCGGCTCGGGGTGCCGCGGTCTTCGTTACGACGACGCGTTCGGCAGGGCGCGGCTCGCGCGCAGCGAACGTCAGGTCCACTGCCGGGTCGAGGACGGCATGCATGGCGTGATCGACCCGAGACACCCGCGTGGTCGTCGGCTTCACGCCGGCCGCGCGGGTGAGCGCCTCGACCTCGCGGAGCTGCTCGTGGGTCGACACGGTGATGACGGTGCCGGTGTTGCCGGCCCGCGCGGTCCGCCCGGAGCGGTGCAGGTAGGCCTTGTGGTCGGCGGGCGGGTCGGCGTGGATGACCAGTCGGACGTCGTCGACGTGGATGCCGCGGGCGGCGATGTCGGTGGCGACCAGCACCTTGACCCGGCCGGCGTGGAACGCCTCGAGGTTGCGGGTGCGGGCGTTCTGGGCGAGGTTGCCGTGCAACTCCACGGCCTCGATGCCGGCCCGGGTGAACTGGGCGGCCAGCGCCTTGGCGCCGCGCTTGGTCCGGGTGAACACAACGTTGCGGCCGGGTGCGGCGACCAGATCAACGAGGACCGGTAGCCGGTCCTCGCGGTTCACGTGCAGCACGTGGTGGGTCATGGTGCCGACCGGCGACTGCGCGGAGTCGGCCTGGTGCACCGCGGGCTTGTCCAGGAACGTGCGGACCAGGCCGTCGACGGCCTTGTCCAGCGTGGCCGAGAACAGCATGCGCTGCCCGTCCGCCGGGGTGGCGATGAGCAGTCGGCGCACGGCCGGGAGGAACCCGAGATCGGCCATGTGGTCGGCCTCGTCGATCACGGTGATCTCGATCGCGGCCAGCGAGCAGTGCCGCTGCGCGATCAGGTCCTCGAGTCGGCCGGGGCAGGCGACCACGATGTCGATCCCGCGGCGTAGGGCGGCCACCTGCGGTCCCTGACCCACACCACCGAACACGGTGCACGAGGTGAGTCGGGTGGCCCGGGCCAGGGGCACCAGGACGGCCTCGATCTGCCCGGCGAGTTCCCGCGTGGGAGCCAGGATCAGCGCCCGCGGGGCGCCGGAGCGCGCCTTGGGTCCGCCGGAGAGGCGGGCCACCAGCGGCAGGAGAAAGGCGAGGGTCTTACCCGAGCCGGTGCGACCGCGGCCGAGGACGTCACGTCCGGCGAGGGCATCGGGCAGGGTGGCGAGCTGGATTGGGGTCGGGGTGTGGATGTCGAGCTTGGTGAGAACGTCGTTGAGGCGTGCGGGCACGCCGAGATCGGTGA
>DASQPJ010000248.1:0-11469 GCA_035644015.1 Sporichthyaceae bacterium | reverse complement strand
CGGGGCCTCGCCGTTGATCGTGTTGTCCCCGGTGAGCAGCCCCACGTTGTGGTGGCCGTGCCGCGCCGCCAGGTCGGCGTACTTCTGGTTGGACAACGCCTTGATCGGCGTGGTGTAGAAGCACTTGCGTCCACCGGCCAGAGCCAGGCTCACCGCGAACTCCCCGACCACGGTCTTGCCCGCACCGGTGGGGGCGGCCACCAGCACGCCGGAACCGGCCTCCAGCGCGCGGCAGGCCTGCACCTGGAATTCGTCCAGCCCGAACGGATAATCCGCGGCGAAGCGCTCAGCCGGGGAGGACATGGGGCTCAGCCTCCCAGACGGCTACTCGACGTTGATGCCTCTGCGCGCCCGTCGGCGATCGATGATGGTGGTGACCACGATGGAGATCCCGTACAGGAACACCATCGGGGCTGCCATCGCGGACATCGTGCCGGGATCGCCGGTGGGCGTGGCCACCGCGGCGAACACGAAGATGCCGAACGTCATGCCACGCCACCAGGAGCGCACCCGGCGCGCGGAGACAACGCCGGCCAGGTTCATCATGACGATGACCAGTGGCAGTTCGAAGGAGATGCCGAACACGAACAGCATGCGCAGCACGAAGTTCAGGTAATCGTCCAGCGGCACCTGGTTGTGCACGTCGGACGGGGCCAAGCCCAGCAGCACGCGTACCGCGGTGGGCAGGATCAGATAGGCCAACCACGCGCCGAACGCGAACAACGGGACGCCGATACCGACGATCCCGTAGGCCCAGCGCTTCTCGTTGCGGTGTAGCCCCGGCGCCAGGAACGCCCATCCCTGGTACAGCCAGACCGGGGAGGCGAACGCGATACCGGCGAACAGCGCGACCTTCATCTGCAGCGAGAACGGGCCCACCACGCCGGTGACAACCAACGCCCCGCAGCGCCCGGTGGAGACGCCCTTCACACCCGGTTGGCACACCGGGTCGATCATCGCGTGCACGATGTGGTCGTAGAGGTACCACCCGGCCACCGCGCCGATGACGATGGCGATCAGCGAGCGCACCAACCGGCGCCGCAGTTCCCGCAGATGCTCGATCAGCGGCATCCGGGCGGCAGCATCGGAGGACGACCCGCGCGGCGCCCGGTTTCCGATGCCGGCGCTCATTGCGGCAGCAATATCAGGTGTCGGTGCGGTCCGCCGCCGGAGGCTCGACCACGCCGCTCACCTGACGTGGCTGCGGCGCCGCGGCCTTGTCATCTTCCGTGCGGATCGACTTCTTGAAGATATGGAGGGAGTCGCCGAGGGACTTGGCCATGTCGGGCATGCGCTTCGCGCCGAACAACAACATGACGACAAGTGCGAGAAGAATAATCTCGCCGGTTCCAAGCCTGCCCATTACTACGCCTCTCGTCGGTGACTTCAGATTACAGGCGATTCCATCTTTAAGGGACATCTCAGGGTTATCGCTCGGCGATGGTCCCTGTGCGGCCGATGGTATGTGCCGGACGTCGGTCAGTGTCGGGTACGGGACAGATCGCCGGCCGCCTGCTGCAGTGCTGCGCTGGCCTCGCGGAGTTCACGCGAAATACGACGTACTTCGCGGCCGAGGACTCGCACATGCCTAAATAAATGTACGGCGGGGATCGCAACTACGATCAGACCGGCGACGCCGATCAACACCCACAGCCCGATCCACACGCCCCCGACGTTAGCCGATGGCAGGCGGCGGGGTGTGTTCCGCGCCCGCACCGGCGCCCACCAGGGCCCGGACCGCAGGCACGCCACGGGCCACCAATTCCTCGACGACGTCCGCGGTCACCGGCCGGCGCACCCGCAACGAACAGTCCGGGCAACCGAACACGTAATAGGAGCCCTTGGGCGGCGCGCTCACCACGATGCGTACATCGTCGGCGTTGACCCGGACGTGCCCGCACGCCGGGCAGGTGACCTTCAGTTGGGTCATCGCGGTAGCCGCTCTCTCACAGGGCCTCACCGTACGCGGCCAGGGCCTCAGTGGCCCGTAACCGCACCGTCTCCGCGAGTTCCGGCGGGTCGAGCAGCGTCGCGTCAGCACCCAAGCGCAGCGCCAATCGCACCACCCAGGCCGGGTCCGCGGTGCGCAACCGCACCACCGTCCCCCCGTCGGGCTGCTCCTCGACCGCCTCGCACGGGTAGTACTCGCTGACCCAACGCGCCCGCGGGGTGAGTCGGAAGGTGGCCACGGTGTCGTCCGCGCCCGGCCGGAACAGCCCGGCGTCCAGGTCCCGGCCGGCCTCCGTCGGCGGGGTGGCCGGGGTGTCGAGCACCTGCAGCGCCAGCACCCGGTCCAGCCGGAACAGTCGGACGTCCTCGGCCCGATGACACCAGCCCTCGAGGTAGGTGTGGCCGTCCACCAACGCCAGCCGCATCGGGTCCACGTCACGTTCGGTGGCCTCGTCGCGCCAGGGCACCCAGTAACGCAGGTGCAGGCGCTTCCCGTCGGCCAGCGCTGTGCGGGCACCCGCCAACACCTCCGCCGCCGGTGCCTCCGGTGGCGCCACCCCGACCCGATCCTCGGCGTCCGCGGCGGTGGACCCAGCCACCTCCTGCAATTTCGCGATGGCCTTCTCCAGTGCCTCGGACTCCCCCGCGCCGGGCAGCCCGGAGAGCAGACGCAGGCCGACCAGCAACGCGGCCACCTCGTCGATACCCAGCCGCAGCGGCCGATCGATGGTGTCCGCGTTGCCGAGGAACACCCGACCGGACTCCCAATCCGCCTCGATCAGGTCGTCGGGCAGGTGGCCGGGCAGGCCGCAGACGAACAGCAGCTCCAGGTCCTTCACCAGCTGCGGCTCGGTGACGCCCGCGGCCGCGGCGGCCTCGTCCAGTGCGATGCCCTGCCGGTTGAGCAGGTACGGCACCAACGCGAGCAGCCGACTGAGCCGGTCCGCCGCCCCACTCATGCGTCGACCAAAGCGCGCAGCCGGGCCACCACCGCGGCGCGCAACTCCGCGGGTCCCAGCACCACCACCGCCGGCCCGTGTGCGGCCAGATCCCCGGCCATCCGGTCGGTGTCGAAGTAGCCGAGCTGCAGGTGGTCCCAGCCCGGATCGGCGGGTCGCACCTCGGTCGCGGTACGCCGCAGACCCAGCCCGGCGCCCTCCCGCACCGCGACCTGCGCCGTGCTGCGCGGCTGCGGCGGGACCATGCGCTGCAACTGGTCCCGGATATCGGTGCCCGGTGGCACCACGACCGCCCCCGGCAGACCCTCACCACGAACGTCGCCGGTGATCCGGCTGACCCGGAACACCCGGGGGGCTACGCGGTCCCGGTCGAAGCCGACCAGGTACCAGGCTCCGTTGCGGGCGAGTAGGCCCCAGGGCTCGACCCGGCGCGCCGCCGAGGTTACGTTCTGCCCGGCCCGGTAGTCGAAGCGCACCGCGCGCCGATCGCGCACCGCACCCCACAACGCCGCGAAAGCCGGTTCGCCCGCGGACAGGCGAGGCTCCAGACCGAGCAGCCCGGAGGAGTCCGGATCGCCGCCGGCCGCTTTCAGCTTGAGCAACGCGGTACCCGCGGCAGTGGACAGCGAGGCCTGTTGCCACGCCCGCGCGGCCAGTCCCAGCACCGCCAACTCGTCCGGCGCGAAGGTCACGTCGGGCAGCGCGTAGGCATTCCGGTCGATGCGGTAGCCGAGGTCATCGCCGTGCAGCGGGTCCAGGGTGCCGGTGTCCAGCGGGATACCGAGGTCGCGTAGCTCCTCTTTGTCCCGCTCGAACATCCGCTCAAAGGCTTCGTCGGTGGCGCACTCGGCGTAGCCGGGCACCGCCCGACGAATCTGATCCTTCGTCAGATAACGCCGGCTGGCGAGCAGACAAATGGTGAGGTTGAGCAGCCGCTCGGTACGTCTGGCCGACACCGCCCCACCTCCCGGGCCCGACCATAGTCCGTGCTGCGCGGTGCTGCCGGGTGGCGCACGGGTAGCGTGGGCGGGGTGATCCGCTGGCGGCGCGGGGTGGTCAGTGCCGTACGGGCGCAGTGGCCGGGAGCGGTCGAGCTCACCGTGGACTGCGACGGTGACGCGCTACCCGCGCTGGCCTATCCCGCCTTGGTGGGCACCCCGGTGGTGGGCGACGTGGTGCTGCTCAATGTCAACGCAGTGCTGCACGGACTGGGCACCGGCGGGCTGGCCATGGTGGTGGCGTTGCCCGAACGGCTGCCCCCCGACGCGGTGCCGCACGGGCACCTGGTGAAGGCCCGCTACACCCCGTTGCAGGTGATGGTGGCCGGCGCCGACGAACCCGGCGGGGAACACCATCACCTGCTGGCCGACGCCGACGACCTGGGCGGGATGCCGGTGGTGGTGGCCGACCTGCACTCCGCCCTACCCGCGATCAGCGCGGCAATCGAGGCCGACCGACCCGGCACCCGGGTGGTACACGTCAGCACCGACGGCGGGGCCCTCCCGGTGTGGTTCTCCCGCGCCGTGGCAAACCTGCGGGAGGCCGGGCGACTGGTGGCCACGGTCTCCACCGGGCAGTGTTTCGGTGGGGATCTGGAGGCGGTCACCGTGCACTCCGGGCTGCTGGCCGCGCGCGTGGTGGCCGGGGCGCAGATCGCGGTGGTCACCCAGGGGCCGGGCAACCTGGGCACCGACTCGCGGTGGGGGTTCTCCGGGGTGGCCGCGGGTGAGGCGGTGAACGCCGCCGCGGTGCTCGGCGGCCGCCCGGTCGGTGCGCTGCGGGTTTCCGCCGCCGACCCACGCGAGCGACACCGCGGTGTCTCGCACCACAGCCTGACCGCCTACGGCCGGGTGGCGTTGGCGGCTGCGGACATCGCGGTGCCCGCCCTGCCGGGCGAGTTCGGCCGAAGCGTACGGGCGCAGTGCGCGGTGCTATCCGACCGGCACCGGTTGGTCGACGTGGAGTTGACCGGGTTGGACGCGGCGCTGCGCGCCTCGCCCGTGGCAATGTCCAGCATGGGGCGCGGGCTGGACGAGGACCCCGGCTACTTTCTGGCCGCCGCCGCGGCGGGCCGGCACGCGGCCGCGCTACTGCCCGGCTGAGGCCGGCGCCACCCCGGTGCGGTAGGCGCCGAGGATGTCGATGACGAACACCATGGTGTCCGTTCCGGTGATGCCCGCGCGGGCATTGCCGGCCTTGCCGTAACCCAGCGCCGGCGGGACCACCACCAGCATCCGGGTGCCGACCGCCTGCCCGATCAACGCCTCGAGCAGTCCCTTGACCGCGCCGCCGACCGGAGCACCGTTGAGCGTGCCCGGTGGCGCCATCCGAATGGCCACCGGGTTGGCGCCGTCAGCGCGGGTCCAGGTGGAGTCGAAGACCTTGCCGGTACCCCAGATCAGGCCGGTGTACTGCACGGCGATCCACTCGGCCGCTTTCACCGTGGGCCCATGGCCCGCCACCAACTGCACCTGCGCGAGCTTGGTCGGTGCCGTGCCCTTGGGGATGGTGACCGTCGGGTTGGTGGTGCCCGAGACGGTGGGCAGCGCCGAGTTGGGCTTGACGGTGACCGTCGTGCCGACCGCACCCCGGTCGCGGGGGAAGGCGCCGAGCACGTCGATCACGAACATCAGGGTGTCGTTGGGCAGGATGTTGGTACCGGACGGGGGCTTGATCCCGAAAGCGTCCTGCGGTGCGGCGATCAGCAACACCCGCGAGCCCACGCGCACCCCCGGCAACTTCAGCGTCCAGGCCGGGACCACCTTGTTCACCGGCTGCACGAACAGATCGCCGCTGGCGAAGGTGTCCTGGAACGGCTTGAGGCCGGCCCCGAGGCTCTCCCACACCTGACCCTTGAAGTCAGCGACGACAACATCGGTGCCGGTCAGCGCGCGTCCGGTGCCCTTGTGCAGGACCTTGAGCATGGACTCCTTGGGCGGGGACGTACTGGCGGTGATCGTCGGATCGACGCCGGTCTCATTGCTGGACACCGCCGGGAACGCGAACGGGGTGTCGGTGCTGCGCAGATTCGGCGGGATTGACGGCGCGGCGCTGGGCTTGGACCCTCCGCCGCCACATCCGCTCACCAGCAGGCCCAGGCACACCAACAGCGCGGCAGCACGTCGCATCGGGCACACCCTTAAATTCGACACCGGTCGGTGGTGGAGTCTAAGGGGGCGCCGGTCACATCGAGGCGATGAGCTTTTCCACCCGCTCGTCGGTGTGCCGGAACGGGTCCTTGCACAGCACGGTGCGCTGCGCCTGGTCGTTGAGCTTCAGATGCACCCAGTCCACGGTGAAGTCGCGACGCCGCTCCTGGGCGCGACGGATGAACTCCCCGCGCAACCGGGCCCGGGTGGTCTGCGGCGGCACCGACTTGGCCTCGAAGATGGCCAGGTCGCGCGCCACTCGCTCCACCGCGCCCTTCTTCTCCAGCAGGTAGTACAGGCCGCGATGCCGGTTGATGTCGTGGTAGGCCAGGTCCAATTGGGCCACCCGCGGGGCGGACAACGCGAGGTCGTGCTTGGCCCGGTAAGTCTCGATCAACCGGTGCTTGATCACCCAGTCGATCTCCCGCTCGATCGAGCTCAGGTCCTCCGAACCGACCGCGAGCACGGTGCGCTCCCACAGGTCCAGCACCCGCTTGACCACGCCGTCGTCCAGCGCCCGGCGGGCGGCAAAGTCACGGGCCTTGGACAGGTACTCCTCCTGGATCTCCAGCGCGGTGGCCTCGCGGCCGTTGGCCAGGCGCACCTTGCGGCGCCCGGTCATGTCGTGGGAGATCTCCCGGATGGCCCTGATCGGGTTCTCCAGCGTGAGGTCGCGCATGACCACACCGGACTCGATCATCCGCAGCACCAGGTCGGTGGAGCCGACCTTGAGCATGGTGGTGGTCTCGGACATGTTCGAGTCACCCACGATGACGTGCAGGCGGCGATAGCGCTCGGCGTCGGCGTGTGGCTCGTCGCGGGTGTTGATGATCGGGCGCGAGCGGGTGGTCGCCGAGGAGACGCCCTCCCAGATGTGCTCGGCGCGCTGGCTGACGCAATAGACCGCGCCGCGCGGGGTCTGCAGCACCTTGCCGGCGCCGCAGATGATCTGACGGGTGACCAGGAAGGGGATCAGCACGTCGGCCAGCCGGGAGAACTCGCCGTGCCGGGCCACCAGGTAGTTCTCGTGGCAGCCGTAGGAGTTGCCGGCCGAGTCGGTGTTGTTCTTGAACAGGTAGACGTCGCCGGCGATGCCCTCCTCGCGCAGCCGACGCTCGGCGTCGACCAGCAGGCCTTCGAGGATGCGCTCGCCGGCCTTGTCGTGAGTGACCAGGTCGATGACGCTGTCGCACTCCGGGGTGGCGTACTCCGGGTGCGATCCCACATCGAGATACAGCCGGGCGCCATTGCGCAGGAAGACGTTGCTGCTACGGCCCCAGGAGACCACGCGACGGAACAGGTAACGCGCCACTTCGTCGGGCGACAACCGGCGCTGCCCCTTGAAGGTGCACGTTACGCCGTACTCGTTCTCCAGCCCGAAGATGCGGCGATCCATGCGTGTCACATTACGCCGCTCGCACCGTCAGGGTTGGCGATCTCCCCTTGAGGACGTGCGAGTCGAGATGTCCGCGCCGGTCAGAGGGCTGGGCCGCCGTCCGCGTCACCGGTCTCGGTGCTGCCCGGCTTGGGCGGCGCCGGGCCGACCGGCGGGCGACCGGGGGCCTCCTCCGCGGCCGGTGCCTCGGCGGGGGCGGCGGGCGGGGGCGGCGCGGGGGCGGCGCCCAGAATCTGCTCGAGCCGGGCCCGGGTCAGCCGACGGAACTTACGCTTGGGCCGGCCGCGGTCCAACACGGCAACCTCGAGCTGGTTGGCCGTGACCACTCGCGGACCCTCGGCGTTCGCCGCCAGTCCACCCTCACCCAGCGCCCGCACGGCGAGCAGGACTGCCGTGTCCAGGCCTTGCCCGGCAACGTAGTGCTGCTCCAGGTACGTGCCGATCGGTTCGGTCTGACCGCCCATCACCATGTAGCCGTGCTCGTCGGCCACCGAACCGTCGTAGGTCAGCCGGTAGATCTGGTCGGCCTCGGCGTTGGCGCCCACCTCGGCCACCACCAGCTCCACCTCGTACGGCTTTTCGCCGGCGGAGGAAAAGATGGTGCCCAAGGTCTGGGCGTAGGCGTTGGCCAGGCCGCGGGCGGTTACATCACGGCGGTCGTAGGAGTACCCGCGTAGATCGGCGATGCGCACGCCCATGATCCGCAGGTTCTCGAACTCGTTGTACCGGCCCACCGCGGCGAAGGCGATCTTGTCGTAGACCTCGCTGATCTTGTGCAGCGCGGGCGACCAGTTCTCCGCGACCAGCACGATGCCCGCGTCGTACTGCAACACCACGGCGGACCGACCGCGGGCGATGCCCTTGCGGGCATAGTCCGCCTTGTCCTTCATGATCTGCTCGGGCGAGATGTAGAACGGGGTGGTCACCGCGGCGCCTGACCTCTCATCTTGGTGGGCCTACTAGCGAGATGCGACGGGAATGTGACGGATGCTCAGCTCGTGGCATGCGGGCCGTCGGGGGCGGACATCCGACCCTCGACCACGCTGCGCACGATCGCGCCGATCTCGTCGTCAGGCATGCGATGCGCCCCGTCGGCGGTGATGGTGAACACCACCGGCCAGATCGCCCGGGTCAGATCCGGGCCACCGGTGGCGGAGTCGTCATCCGCGGCGTCGTAGAGCGCCTGCACCAACACCCGGATCACGTCGTCGGCACTCATGCCGGGACGGTGCAGCTTCTTCAGCGCCCCGCGGGCGAACAGTGAGCCCGATCCGACCGAGTGGTAGTTGGTCTCCTCGTAGCGACCGCCGGTCACGTCGTAGCTGAAGATGCGCCCCTCGCCGGTCTCGATGTCGTAGCCGACGAACAGCGGGACCACCGCAAGGCCCTGCATGGCCAACCCGAGGTTGCTGCGGATCATCGTGGACAGCCGGTTGGCCTTGCCGTCCAGGGAGAGCGTGGTGCCCTCGATCTTCTCGTAATGCTCCAGCTCGACCTGGAACAGTCGCTGCATCTCCAGACCGATGCCCGCGGTGCCCGCGATGCTCACGCAGCTGAACTCGTCCGCGGCGAATACCTTCTCGATGTCGCGCTGGGCGATGATGTTGCCCATCGTCGCGCGCCGGTCGCCGGCGATCACCACGCCACCGGGGAAGGTCGCGGCCACGATCGTGGTGGCATGCGGTGCCTCGACGTGGGCGCCCGCCGGGATCGCCCGCCGGTGCGGCAGCAGTTCCGGTGCGTACGAGGTCAGGAACTCGCTGAACGAGGAGGTGCCCTGACTCAGGAAGGCGGCCGGGATACGTCCGGAGCCGTCGGGGATGGTGGACACGCAGATCCCTTCGGTGGCGTGCAGCGCATGGTTCGTGGGCACCGACCCTATCCGCGGACCGCACACGAACGAACGCACCGTCCCCCGAGGGAACGGTGCGTTCGCTGAGCGCGTGATTCGCGGGTGGCTACTGGCCACCCTTCTGGACGAACGAGCGAACGAATTCCTCGGCGTTCTCCTCGAGGACCTCGTCGATCTCGTCGAGGATCGAGTCCACGTCGTCGGAGAGCTTCTCGTGCCGTTCGGTTACGTCAGAGGTCGACTGCGCCTCGGGGGCTTCTTCGGTCTGGTCGGACTTGCGGGCCTGCTGCTGGCCGCCGGTGTCTTTGGTCGCCACCGCGGGCCTCCTTCGTTTCTGCGACGCGCCCGAGCGCACCGATCGTGTAGTCGATTTTACCGGTGCCCGGCCCGCGGCGGTGTCCGAATCGCCCGACCCGCGCCGCTGCGTGCCATCAGCCGCCGGCCAACACCCGCAGCAGGTCCTCCGCGGTCGCGCAGCGATCCAGCAGGTCACCGACGTGTTTGCGGGTGCCGCGCAGCGGCTCCAGGGTCGGCACCCGCTGCAGCGAGTCCCGCCCGGGGAGGTCGAAGATGACCGAGTCCCAGGAGGCCGCGGCGATCTCGTCGGGGTACTGGTCCAGGCAGCGGCCGCGGAAATACGCGCGAGTGTCCTCCGGCGGGTTGGTCATCGCCCAGGTCACCTTGGCATCGACCGCGATGCGCTCGAAGCGGTCCTTCTGGACCAGCTTGTTGTACAGGCCCTTCTCCGCACGCACGTCGGAGTACTGCAGGTCGACCAGGTGCAACCGCGGCGCGTCCCAGTCCAGGCCGTCACGATCCCGATAGCCGTTGAGCAACTCCAGTTTGGCCACCCAGTCCAGCTCGCGGGACAGGCTCATCGGGTCGGTGGCCAGCCGGGTGAGCACCGACTCCCAGCGGTTGAGCACGTCCTGGGTGACGTCGTCCGCTTCGGCGCCGTATCGGTCCTCGACGTACTTGCGGGCCTGCTCGCAGTACTCCATCTGCAGCTGCACGGCGGTGAGTTTGCGGCCGGACTGCAGAGTGATCAAGTGCTTGAGCGAGGGGTCGTGGGAGACCTGATGCAGCGTCTGCACCGGGGCCTGAACGGACAGGTCCGCGGACAGGAAACGGTCCTCGATCATGGACAACACCAGCGCCGTGGTGCCCAGCTTGAGGTAGGTGGAGACCTCGGCGAGGTTCGCGTCACCGATGATCACGTGCAGCCGGCGGTACTTCTCCGCGTCCGCGTGCGGTTCGTCCCGGGTGTTGATGATCGGGCGCTTGAGCGTGGTCTCCAGGCCAACCTCGACCTCGAAGAAATCCGCCCGTTGGCTGATCTGGAAGCCATTCGTGCGCCCGTCCTGACCGATGCCGACACGTCCCGCGCCGGTGACCACCTGCCGGGAAACGAAGAACGGGGTGAGGTGGCGGACGATCTCGGCGAACGGCGTCGCCCGGGTCATCAGGTAGTTCTCGTGGGTGCCGTAGGAGGCGCCCTTGTTGTCGGTGTTGTTCTTGTAGAGGTTGATGGTCTGGGCGCCGGGAATGCGCGAGGCCTGTTCGCCGGCCACGGCCATGATGACCTCACCGGCCTTGTCCCAGGCCACCAGGTCGCGCGGGTTCGTGCACTCCGGTGAGGAGTACTCGGGGTGCGCGTGGTCGACATAGAGCCGGGCGCCGTTGGTCAGGATCACGTTGGCCAGACCCACGTCCTCGTCGGTGAGCTGCGAGGCATCCGCCAGGTCGCGCGCGAGGTCGAAACCACGTGCGTCGCGCAGCGGGTTCTCCTCCTCGAAGTCCCACCGGGCCCGGCGCGCCCGGGAGGTGGCACTCGCGTAGGCGTTGACCACCTGCGAGGAAATCAACATGGCGTTCGCGCTCGGGTGGCCGGGCACGGAGACGCCGTACTCGGTCTCCAGCCCCATGACCCGCCAGACACTCATGAGGGAAGCGTATGTCCCCGTGCTGACACTCGCACGGTCGGCCGCGCCATTACCCCCGGCCAAGGTTGTGGATGCAGATTGCGCCGGGTGGGGTGTGATCGGCGCCTCTGACGTCACCGGGGTTGCAATGTGCATCCGTGGCCATGCCGCCAGTTGTCCACAGTCCGGCCGTTTCCGCCCATCGCGCCCCCCCTGCTCGCCAGCGTGAGCGCATGGATGT
>DASQPJ010000247.1:0-4328 GCA_035644015.1 Sporichthyaceae bacterium | reverse complement strand
CGACCTTCGACCGGTGGCGGGCCGACGGGGTGCTGGCCGACGACCCGCCGGCGCTCTACCCCTACCGGATGACCGCCACCGACGAGGACGGCACGGTGCGCCACACGCTGGGCGTGCTGGGTGCGCTGGGCATCGACCCGGCCGCGCGGATCGATGTGTTGCCGCACGAGCACACCACCCCGAAGGCACACAGCGACCGCCTCTCCCTGCTGCGCGCGACCCGGGCGAACCTGTCGGCAATCTGGGGTCTGTCCTTGACCCCGGGCCTCACCGCACTGCTGGACCTGGACCGAGCCGAGGCGGTGGACCGGTGGGACGACGAGGACGGCGTCACCCACGAGCTGTGGCGGCTGGAGGACCCGGCCACCGTGAAAGCGATCTGCGAGGCGGTCGGGGCCACGCCGCTGGTGATCGCGGACGGTCATCACCGCTACTCCACCTGTCTGATCCACGCCGACGAACCCGGTGCACCGAGCGGCGCGGACGCCACGATGTGCCTGGTGGTGGAACTGGTCGCCGATCAGCTCACCGTGCAGCCGATCCACCGACTGCTGACCGGCTTGCCCGCGGGCCACGACCCGGCGGCGGAGCTGACGGCGGCGTTCGAGATCGGCCCGCGCGAGCCGCTCCCCGATGCCGCCGTGGTGCGTCGATTGGTGCAGGAACGGGCATTGGCGCTGATTGACGCCGAGGGCATGCGGCTGCTGCGCCCGCGTACCGACACCGGCCCCGGCGTGGTCGAGCCGCTGGACTCGGTCCGGGTGGCCGCGGCGGTGAACGCACTGCCCGCGCACGAGTTGAGCTACCAGCACGGCGTGGCCCACGCGGTGGCCGCGGTGCGCTCCGGCCGGGCGGACGCGGCGATCCTGCTGCGCCCGGTGTCCGTGGAGCAGATCCGGGCCACCGCGCAGGCGCGCGGCCTGATGCCGCCGAAGTCCACGTTCTTCTACCCCAAACCGCGCACCGGCACGGTGTTCCGCACCCTTACCTGACATCCGCCATCTGACGACAGCTCAGTTCTGCACGAACGGGGCATGAAACGCCGGCCCATCCGGGTGATCCGGTCGGCGTTGGCACTCGATCGGATCCGCACCCACTTACCGTCGGCCCCAGACACACACTGGGGGTCGTCGCATGCACATGCCCGGAGAACTGTTCGAGGTTCCGCCGCCGCCGCAGACGCGCGCCGAGCCGACCTGGCCCGGCTATGACGAGGAGCCGACCCCACTGCCGCGAGCCGGCCTGATTGCCCGACTGTTGAAATGGCGCACGGCGGCCTGACGGACCGGACCGGTCCGTTGGTGGATCCACAGCACCCGCTGTGGAACCACAACATTCAGTACTACGCCGACGTGCTGGCCGCGGTGCCGCCCGGCGCGCGCACCGCGTTGGATGTCGGCTGCGGGGCCGGGATGCTGACCCGCGCCCTGCGCGCCCGGGTACCCGAGGTGGTGGGCATCGACCCGCACGCCGCGAGCCTGGCTGCCGCGCTGTCGGTGCCCGGTGACCCGATCACCTACCGGCAGGTGTGTCTGTTCGAGGACCACCTGCTGCCCGACGACCACTTCGATCTGGTGGCCTGCGTGGGCGCCCTGCACCACATGGACGCCGCACCCGCGCTGAGCAGGATGGCCCACCTGGTGCGCCCCGGCGGCTCACTGGTGGTGATCGGCCCCGGCCGGGCCGCCGCGCGCGACCTGCCGTGGCTGCTCGCCGGGATGGTGGCGCACCGACTCGCGATCCGGCGCAACAGCTACTGGGAGTTCCCCGCGCCGCCCGCGAAGCCCGGGCACACCCATCGGGAGATCGCCGCGATCGCCGCGGCGGCGCTGCCCGGCGTGCGGTTTCGCCGCCGGTTGTATTTCCGTTACACGTTGGTCTGGCAGCGCCCGACCTAGAGCCATTCGTTGCGCCGGAACGTCCGGTAGAGCAGCGAACAGATCAATGCGATGACCCCGAGCGCCAGCGGGTAGCCGATGCGCCACTTGAGCTCGGGCATGTGCTCGAAGTTCATCCCGTAGATGCCCGCCACCGCGGTGGGTACCAGCGCGATCGCCGCCCACGCAGAGATCTTGCGCATGTCCTCGTTCTGCCGCAACGCAATCGCGGACTGCAGCGCGGTCACCCGGGCCACGTTGGCCTGCAGCACGTCGGTGAGCAGTCGGTCGATGCCGTCGAGCAGGTCGGCCACCCGCATCAGGTGGTCGTGCGACCCGCGGAACCGGTCGGTGAGCGCCGGGTCGGGGCACAGGTCGTCGGCCAACCGCTCCAGCACCCGCACGAGTGGCGCGACCGCCCGGCGGAACTCGGCCACCTCCCGCTTGAGCTTGTAGATGCGTTCGGAGTGGTCGGCCTCGCCGGGGACGAACACCGCCTCCTCGATCTCGTCCACGTCGACGTTCAGCCCGTCCAGGGCCACCTCGTAACCGTCCACGACCAGCGTGGCGACCCGGGCCAGCACGTCGAACGGGCTCTCCGGGGCCGGCGCCGGGTCGTCGAGGTCCTCGATCACCCGTTGCAGCACGTCGGTCTGCCCATGCCGGACGGTGACCACGAACTGCGGGCCGAGGAACAAAGTGATCTCGGTGACCTCGACGACCTCGTGACTGTCCACGTAGTGCACCGGCTTGAGGACCACCGAGGTGATCTGACCGTGCCGCTCCAGCTTGGGCCGCTGGTGCGCGCGCACGGCCTCGGCAACCGCGAAGTCGGGCAGGCCGAACTCGGCGGTGACACCGACCATGTCGTGCCGCGAAGGGTTCTCCAGGGCGACCCACAGCAGGTCGCAGGAGCGGCCGTCGTCGATCCCCGGCCCGGTGGCGTGCGGCACCCGAACGCCGTCGTCGTAGGCGATCCGGGCGACAATCGCCCCGCTGGAGTTCCCCTGGCCGGTCATCGTCATCTCAACGCCGGGCGGCGCCCACCGGCGGGTGCACGGCCGCAACCTGTCTGCGGGGCTGGGCGAAGGCCACCGCGACCGCCACCGCGACCGTGACGCCGAGGACGGCGACCGCGGCCCCGCCGAGGATGTCACTCGGGTAGTGCACGCCGTCGTAGACCCGGGAGAAGCCGATCACCACCGCGACGATGAACAGCAACATCCCCCAGCTGCGGGAGAGGAACAGCAACACAGTGAAGGCCACCCCGAAGGCCGCGGTGGCGTGATCGCTGGGGAAGGACTGCCCCGGATCGTGGGAGATCAGTTGGTGCACCTGGTGGGTCTCGAACGGCCGCCGCTCGGTGTGCAGGGTGCCCGCGAACAGGCCGAAGGCATAGGTGAGACCGAGCGCGGCGATCGAGAACACCACCGGACGCGGGTCCCGATCACGTAGCCGCAGTACGCACAGCGCGGCGAACGCCACAAACACCGCCAAGATCGCGTCCTTGGCGATCACCTTCATCAGGTCATCGAACACGCCGTTGCCCGACCAGTTGTTGATGGTCCGGAACAAGTGGTAGTTCATGACGCTCCGAGTGCCATGAGACGGGATCTGCCGACGGTATTGCAGCCGGTGCCGCTCCCGCAGGAGATGACCGATTGATCCCGGTCATCGTGACCCGTCCGCTTACCCGGGACGTCCGCGGCGCGCCGCCGCATGCACTTACCTGACCCGAACATGGGCTGACCGTTCTTGCCCGGTCGGAGCGCAGCGGGGTCAGCACAAGGGGCCGCGGCGCCGTCCGGGCCCACTCGCCGAGCGTCCCGCGCACCGTCGATTTGACAACAATCCGGGCCCGGTGCGGATAGGGAATTCAATGCCGCTCGGGCCGAGTCATGTCCGGGAATACCACGGGGCAAAGGGCGAAACTCCATTTCTGTGCGTTATGTGACCGCGTGCTCACGCAGCGTCAATAACCCCTCAAGGGTTGCCCGCTTTTCATGACATTCAGCACTCCCTGAGTGAATACCCGGGAGGGGATGCTTTACCTGTTGGCAACGACAAGGACGCAGGTCAGGACCCTTGCGGACCCACTCCTTTTCCGCCGACACCCGACCCGTTGAATCTATCAATCCAAGGAGTTTGACATGATCGCTCTCGCCCTCGCCCTTAAGTTGTTTACCAGCCTGCTTGGCACTGCACTCTCCGTTACGGGCCTGCTCGGTTTGCTGACCTTTCTGTAAACAGCCCAGGATTCATACCCCCTGAAATGCGTCCATCACCCATGTGGGTGACGGCCGTTCAGCGGATTCGGTTCGAGGCGATCGGGCCATATGAGGCGTGGCCCGATCACCGTTCAATTCAGGGCAACAACCGCCCGATGTTGGAGCCCACCATGGACGCAATGCCGCAGACCCTGATCTTCTCCCCGGCGCCGAGCAGCTACCT
>DASQPJ010000246.1:0-8235 GCA_035644015.1 Sporichthyaceae bacterium | reverse complement strand
GGCTGGCTGCTGGATCCGGACATCGCCCCGGACCCGGCCCGCGCCGGTCACTTGGCCAACCTCGAACCACTGCTGGTCAACTACATCGACACCTGGCGGCTGCGCCCCGAGGCCGCCACCGCGATTCCCAACCTGGTGTTGGCCGGCGACTACGTCCGGACGCACACCGACCTGGCCACGATGGAGGCAGCCAACGAGGCGGCCCGCCGCGCGGTCAACGCGATCCTCGACAGTGCGAACCACGACGGGGAGCGCTGCGAGATCTGGCCGTTGACCGAACCCGCGGTCTTCGCCCCGTTCGTGGCCTACGACGAGCAGCGCTTCGCGCTCGGGCTGCCCTGGGACGCCACGTTGTACGAGATTGCTGCCGCCGCATTGGCCACCGGGGTGGTGAACCTCGCCGATCCGGTGCTGGCGACGGTGTCCACATTGGTCGGCTCGATGACGCCGTTCGACGGTGCCCCGACCGCGCCCGCCCCGGCGGTCGCAGCCCCCGCCACCGACGGTCCCGCGGGCTTCACCGAGCGGATGGACTGGTACCGGGGGCTTGCCCTCGATGCGCTCCTGGCGGCGATTCCGGGTGCCGAACCTTGCCCTCACCTCTACGACCCGATCCGGGAATACGTCGCGCGGCCGAGCAAGGGCCTACGCCCGGCGCTGTGCCTGGCCACCGCCGGCGCCCACGGCGGCTGCACCGCGGCCGCGCTGCCCTCGGCGGCCGGGCTGGAACTGCTGCACAACGCATTCCTGGTGCACGACGACATCGAGGACGCCGGCGTGTCCCGCCGCGGCCGTCCCGCGATGCACCGTCAGATCGGCGTTCCGCTGGCGGTCAACGCCGGTGACGCGATGCAAGCGCTGGCGATGCGGTTGTTCCGCAGCAACCTGGACGGACTGTGCCCGCAGATCGTGCTGCGCATCGTCGACGAGATCGATCACCTGCTGAGCGAGACCCTCGAGGGCCAGGCGATGGAGCTGGGCTGGATCCGCGATCAAGCCTTCGACGTGGACACCGACGACTATCTGCGCCTGGTCGAGAAGAAGACCGCCTGGTACAGCTTCATCCACCCGATGCGGATCGGTGCCCTGGTCGCCGGCGGGCCGGCCGCAGAGGATCTCGATCGATTCAACCGGCTGGGGTTTCTGCTCGGTGCGGCGTTCCAGATCCAGGACGATGTGCTCAACCTGGTCGGCATTGGCTCCCGCTACGGCAAGCAGATCGGCGGGGACCTCGACGAGGGGAAGCGGACCCTCGTGGTCTGCCACGCCCTGGCGCACAGCACGCCCGCCGACCGCGGCCGGCTGACCGACTTCCTCGCTGGGGGCTCGCGGGTCCGGCTGGAACGCGAGCAGGCCACCATTCACGACGTGCTCGCCCGCACCGGCAGTATCGACTGGGCCCGCGCCACTGCTGCCGACCTCGCCGCATCGGCGACGAAAGAACTGTCCGTCGCCTACGCCGACGCCGAGGACGGACCCGACCTGGACTTCGTCCGGTCCGTGGTCGCCTATGTCGTCGATCGGGACGTATGAGTCACTATTTGGCATGCGCAGGTCTCGACGCCTTGTCCCGGGGCTCCTCGCCGCTATGGCCGCCCTGGCCCTGCCGGGGACTGCGGTCGCCGGCCCCGGCGCGGCCGCAGCCGTCGGTGAGTTCGCGCCGGTGGATCGCCCGGGGCCGGCGCTGTCCGTGCCGAAGGGCAAGCTCGACGCCGCGCTGTCCTGTAGCGGGAACGTCTCGCGCGGACACCAGACCGTGCTGTTCGTGCCGGGCACCACGGTCAATCCCAGCAGCTACGACTGGAACTGGTTCCGCGCCCTGGACCAACGCGGCCGCCCGCACTGCACGGTGACGCTGCCGTTCGACACCACCGGTGACATCCAGACCGCCGCGGAATACGTCGTGTCCGCGATCCGCACCATCCACGCGCGCACCGACCGCCGGGTGCAGGTGATGGGGCACAGCCAGGGCGGCGTGATACCGCGGTTCGCCTTGCGCTTCTGGCCGGACCTGCGCACCGAGGTGGACGACTACATCGCGTTCGGTGCGACCAACCACGGCACCGTGATCGCCGGGCCGTTGTGCACCGCCGGGTGCGCGCCCTCGATCTGGCAGCAGGCCATCGGCTCCAACTTCGTGCGCGCGATGAACTCCGACCAGGAGACCTTCGCCGGCATCTCCTACACGCAGATCTACACCCACCTCGACCAGATCGTGCAGCCCAATCTCGACGACGCCGGCAGCACCTCAGTGCACGGGCCGGGGGACATCACCAACGTCGCCACCCAGGACGTGTGCCCGGCCAACGCTGCCGATCACATCGCGGTGGGCACCCACGACCCGGTCGCCTACGCGCTGGCGATCGATGCGTTGGACCATCCCGGCCCGGCGAACCCCAGCCGTATCCCGCAGTCGGTGTGCACGGAGGTGTTGATGCCCGGCGTGGAGCCGGCCACCTTTGCCACGAACCTGTCCGGGATCTGGAAGCAGATAATGACGGCATTGCTCACGGATCCACGTGTCGAGGCCGAGCCCCCCTTGGCGCCCTACACGAAGGCGGAGTCTTGATGTTTGGTTCGATCTACACCGACGACCACGCGATATTCCGCGACTCGGTGCGCGAGTTCATCAAGCGCGAGATCGCGCCGCGCACCGAGGAGTTCATCGAGAACCGGGCGATCGACCGTGAGGTGTGGCTGGCCGCCGGCCGGCAGGGCCTGCTCGGCCTGGAGATCCCGGAGGAGTACGGCGGTAGCGCGGCCGGCGACTTCCGCTACAACGCGATTCTGGCCGCCGAGCTCGCCGCGGTCGCCGTGGCTTACTCCTCCTCGATCGGCCTCCACGTCGACGTCGTCGCGCCGTACCTCACCGAGCTGACCAGCGAGGAGCAGCGGCAGCGGTGGCTGCCGCGGTTCTGCACCGGCGAACTGATCACCGCGATCGCGATGACCGAACCCGGCGGTGGCTCCGACCTCGCCGCGCTGAAGACCACTGCCGTGCGGGACGGCGACGACTGGATCCTCAACGGCTCCAAGACCTTCATCACCAACGGCTATTTCTGCGACCTGGTGATCGTGGCCGCGCAGACCGACCCCAGCAAAAAGGCCCGCGGCATCACGCTGTTCGTCGTTGAGGCAGGCATGGCCGGGTTCAACCGCGGCCGCAAGCTGGACAAGGTCGGCCAGCCCGAGGCGGACACCGCCGAAATGTTCTTCGACGACGTGCGCGTGCCCGACGCCAACCGGCTCGGTGAGGTCGGCGGCGGTTTCATCGCGATGATGGAACGCCTTCCCCAGGAGCGCATCGGCTCCGCGATCTCCAACACCGCGCACGCCGCCGCCGTGCTCACCGAGACCCTGGACTACGCCAAGGAGCGCAAGGCCTTCGGGCAGGCGATCGGCAACTTCCAACACAACAAGTTCCTGCTCGCGGAGTTGGTCACCAAAATCGAACTGACGCAGTGTTACGTGGACCAGGCGATCCTGGCGCACACGCGCGGCGAGCTGACCGCGGTGGACGCCGCCAAGATCAAGTGGTGGTCCGCCCAGGTGCAGAACGACGTGCTCGACGACTGCGTGCAGATCTACGGCGGGTACGGCTACATGCGCGAGTACCGGGTGGCGCGGGCCTGGATGGACGCCCGGGTCACCAAGATCTGGGCGGGGTCGAACGAGATCATGAAGGAGATCATCGGTCGCGACCTCGGCCTGTAACCCGGTAACGCCCGTGGCAGGCTGGTGCCTCCCCAGCTGAGGAGCACCGATGAAACGTCGCGATCAGCACCTCGATCAACTGAGGGCAGTGCCGTTGTTCAGTTTGTGCAGCAAGGCCGAACTGCGGCTGATCAGCGCCCACTCCATGCTCACGTTGATACCGGCGGGCAAGGTGCTGGTCCGGGAGCAGCAGCACGGTGACGAGTTTTTCGTGGTGGCGTTGGGGGAGGCCGAGGTCACCCGCAACGGGGTGTTCGTCAACAAGCTGGGCCCCGGGTCCTACTTCGGCGAGCTCGCGCTGCTCGACCCGGCCCCGCGGGACGCGACGGTCACCGCGATCACCGACATGGAGATCTACCGGTTGACCAGTAGTGAATTCTCCACCGTGCTCATCGAGGTTCCGAGCGTAACGCGGAAGGTCCTGCGCGGGATGGCGAAGCGCTTGCGCCAATTCGACCTGGACCAGGCAACCTGACCACGCGGCGTCACAAGGGCCGTTGCCACTCCACCCAGTGGTCGAACACCTCGAAACCCATCGCCTCGTTGACCGCGATCATGTGCCGGTTGTCCTCGGCGTTCCAGGTGAGCACGGTGGTCAGGCCAGGTGCCCGGGCCATCGTGTGCGCCAGGTTGGCGGTCTTCAGCAGCACGCCGAGTCGGTGGCCCCGGTGCTCCGGATCCACCAAGGTGTCGTGCTGCCAGCCTGCCGTGGGGTCCTCGGTGGGCACCCCGATCCGGGTGTAGCCGGCCACCGCGCCGCTCGTGGAATGCACCGCGATCGTGGTGAAGACGTGGCGACCACACGCCGCATCCACCGCCTCCCGAGAACGCACCCGCGCCGCGTCGAAGACCTCCGGTTCCCAGGCCAGGTCCTGCAGCGGCACGTCGGTGGACATGCGGCCCATCAGTTCGGCCATCCCGTCCAACCATTGCGCCGGGACGGGGCCGAGGAAGGAATGCACCGCATAGCCCGCCGCGGCCGGCGCCGCAGCGGCGGCCAGTTCCGCCGCCCGCGTGCGCGCCGCGGCGTCCACCACCAGGCGACGTCGCACGTCCCGCAACGCCGCCTCGGCGCCCAGTTGCCGGGCGAAGGACGCCCCGGCGCCGGGGTCCACCGTGTCCACCATCACCAGCTTGCGGCCGTTCGACAGGCAGTACTCGACGACCTCCTCCCACACCCGCGTGCCGATGCCGCGCCGACGTGCGTAGGGCCGAGTGGTGATCGCCACGAACGCCGTGCAGAGGTTGTCCAGCACGGGCGTGGAGATCTCCGCGACCGCGAGCAGTTCACGGCCGGCACTGGCCAGCAGGAATCGCGCAGGCTCGGTGGGGTTCGGGAACACGATGCGTCCCCGGGCGTCCTGGCGCGCGAACGCCGGATCGCGCGGCAGATCCACCCGGTGCGCGGCCTGCCACAGGTCCAGCACCGCCTCGGTGGTCTCCGCGTCGGCGGGGTCGAGCCAGTCGAATCTCATGCCCCCATCGGACCGCCCACCCGGCCTTGCCCGCCACTGAATTTCCATCGCTGAGCCTGCGTCACGCTGTGGATCAGATATCGATGGGGCCGAATGCGGCCGAATCCGCACAGCGCGGCGCAGGCTGGGCGCATGACGTTCCTCCGACGTTCCACCCGCACCATCGGGGTCTGCGTGGCAGGGCTTGCCCTGCTCGCCCCGGTACTCGCGATCAGCGCCGCGCCTGCCGGTGCTGCCTCGCTGCCGACCTGCACGTTCGACCACCTGTTGGCCGAGCTCACCAACGGCGACGCGGCGGCCGGCAGCCAGTACTTCACCATCCGGTTCACCAACACCGGAAAGCACAGCTGCGTGGTGGACGGCCACCCCGGCGTTTCCCTGGTCACCGCCAACCACGACCGGGTCGGACTGACCGCCCAGCGGGCCAACGACAGCGTCAAGACGGTCCGGCTGGACCCGGGCGAGAAGGCCGACGCGGTACTGCGCATCACCAACGCGCTCAACTATCCGAGGTCCACCTGCCGGCCCACCGACGTGCGCGCCGTGCGTGTCATCCCACCCGACTCGACCCGTTCCTTCTACCTCAAGCTGCACACGAAGACGTGCGCTGTGCACGTGCGGACGATGACGATCAACGCCGTCCGCCACCACTAAGTCATCACTTGAGGGAAAAGTCGGGCCTTTTCCGACGCCCTGTTGCACGCTCCCATTGAGCCGTTAGGGCACGTCCCTTCACCGAAGGTTGGCGTCCCGGCCGCAATCGGCCGGGCGCGGCGTCGTGTAGGGTGTGGCCTATGTGTTTGACCGGTCTGCTCCTCCTTAGCAGCCGCGGCGAGGCCCTGTAAGGGCCGGCTCCCTCGTCGCGGGTCTTCTGCTGCGCATGCCGGCGCCCCTCGCGACAAACACAGGGAGCCCACCGATGCGTCACCCCCAGCAACCCAGCGGTATGCCGATCCATCGCTACCCCGCGTACACCCCGGTCGGCCTGACCGACCGCACCTGGCCGGACAAGGTCATCACCGCGGCGCCGCGCTGGTGCGCGGTCGACCTGCGGGACGGCAACCAGGCCCTGATCGACCCGATGAGCCCGGCCCGCAAGCGGCGCATGTTCGAGCTGCTCACCCGCATGGGCTTCAAGGAGATCGAGGTTGGTTTCCCCGCGGCCAGCCAGACCGACTTCGACTTCGTCCGGGAGCTGATCGAGGAAGACCTGATCCCGGACGACGTCACCATCCAGGTGCTGACCCAGGCCCGCGAGGAATTGATCTCGCGCACCTTCGAGTCGATCCACGGCGCCAAGCAGGCCGTGGTTCACCTGTACAACTCCACCTCCACCCTGCAGCGCCGCGTGGTGTTCGGCCTGGACCGTGACGGCATCAAGGACATCGCCGTGCAGGGCGCGCGGATCTGTCAGAAGCTGACCGAGACGGTGCCCGACACCGACGTGTACTTCGAGTACTCCCCGGAGTCCTACACCGGCACCGAACTGGACTTCGCGGTCGAGGTCTGCAACGCGGTCAACGATGTGTGGAAGCCCAGCGTGGATCACAAGACGGTGATCAACCTGCCCGCCACCGTGGAGATGGCCACCCCGAACATCTACGCCGACTCCATCGAGTGGATGCACCGCAACCTGGCCTACCGGGACGCGGTCGTGCTGTCCCTGCACCCGCACAACGACCGCGGTACCGCAGTGGCCGCCGCCGAGTTGGGCTACATGGCCGGCGCGGACCGCATCGAGGGCTGCCTGTTCGGCAATGGCGAGCGCACCGGCAACGTCTGCCTGGTCACCCTGGGCCTGAACCTGTTCAGCCAGGGCGTGGACCCGCAGCTGGACTTCTCCGACATCGATGACATCCGGCGCACCGTGGAGTACTGCAACCAGCTGCCGGTACACGAGCGTCACCCCTACGGCGGCGACCTGGTCTACACCGCGTTCTCCGGCTCGCATCAGGACGCCATCAACAAGGGCTTTGCCTGGATGGAACGTGACGCCGCGTCAGCCGGCGTCCCGGTTTCCGAACAGACCTGGGCGGTGCCCTACCTGCCGCTGGACCCGAAGGATGTCGGGCGCACCTACGAGGCCGTGATCCGGGTGAACTCGCAGTCCGGCAAGGGCGGCGTGGCCTACATCATGAAGACCGAGTACCACCTGGAACTGCCGCGCCGACTGCAGATCGAGTTCAGCCAGGTGATTCAGCGCTACACCGACGACGAGGGCGGCGAGGTGCTGCCCGAGGCCATGTGGGAGATGTTCTACCGGGAGTACCTGTCCGAGACCGGCCGGCTGCGGATGAACTCGCACCACACCTCCTCGGCCGCGGGCGAGCAGGACTTCCTGTCCGTCAACGTGATCATCGACGGGGTCACCAAGACGCTGGAGGGCGCCGGCAACGGGCCGATCGAGGCCTTCACCGATGCGCTGTCCAGCATCGGGGTGGACGTGCGGGTGATGGACTACCACGAGCACGCGATGAGCTCCGGCGGCGATGCTCGCGCCGCGGCGTTCCTGGAGTGTGCGGTTGTCGGACCCGATGGAAATAGCACCGTGCGTTGGGGAGTGGGCATCGACGCGAACATCGTCACCGCCTCACTGAAGGCCGTGGTCAGCGCCATCAACCGCTGAGCGGCCGCCCCACCCCCGTTGCGTCCGACCAACCGTGGCTTATAGCCCTCGGTTGGTCGGACGCAACGTTCTTTAACGGGTCCACCGTTCGGGCGATCTTGGAACCGGCCGTCCGGATGATGCGTCGAAGCCCACGAATGTCCCAATCGGGACGGGTTCGTGAAGTTCGAACGGGGGATGCGATGAATTACGTAGACGTGGTGCGGCACCGTCGGCGTCGGCGGCGGGCGTTGGCTGCGCTGGTGCTGGCCGCCACGGTGGCGTCCGCCGGTAGTGCTTGGGCCAACGCGCCGGTCGCGCCGTCGCCCGGTTCGACGTGGACCGACCAGGGTCCGGGCACGGTCACCACCGGCATCCCCTTGCCGCACCACCACTGATTCGGGCAAGAATCTCCGCCAAGGCTGTCGATCTCGAGGCATC
>DASQPJ010000245.1:0-12863 GCA_035644015.1 Sporichthyaceae bacterium | reverse complement strand
CTGAGCTGCACACTCGGCGCATTTAAGGCCCCGAATCTCCAACCACTCATGGCGCGCGGGGCGGCTATCAATCGGCGTTGATAGCCCCGCACGCCGTGAACGGACGGGGTCAGGGCAGGTCGTAGACGTGCCAGTAGACCGTGCGGGCGCCGACGGTGACCGCGGTCAGGTCCCCCCAGCGCGCTTCCGCGGACGCGCGGACCTGCGCGACGGCCGCGCGCACCCGTTCCGGGTCGGCCGTCCAGGTCCAGGAGAAGTGGCCCTGCGCGACCTGGTCGAGGAACTCTGCGATCGTGCGCGCCGTCGGGTTCTCCAGCCCGGCCAGCTGCCGCACGGTCGCCCCGCACCCGGCCAGGTAGAGGTCCAACTCTGCCCGGTCTTTCAGGCCCACCCGGGCTTCGCCCTCGGACAGCCCCGCGGCCGCGGCCAATTCGGTTCGTAGCGCATTGACCGTCGATTCATCCCCCGGTGTGCCACCCTGCGAGACGAGCAACCGCCCGCCGGGCCGCAGCACCCGCACCGCCTCGTCGACCACGTCGGCCCAGAACTCGACGAGGTGCAACACGTGGCAGGCCAGCACCGCGTCGAAGGTGCCCTCGGCGAAGGGCAACGCGCGGGCATCGGCGACGGCCACCGGGAGCGCCGCGGCATCTTTCGAGCGCAGCACGCCCAGCATCGCCGGGGAGAGGTCCACGCCGACCATCGGCACCCCGGCTTGCGCCAGCGGCAGGCCGATTCGCCCGGTGCCCACGCCGATCTCCAGGCACCGCACCGCGCCGGCCAGTTCGGCGGCCAGCTGTTCGGTCTGCGCGGCCTCCAGCTCCGGGGACAGAGCCCGTGTGCGGTCGTAGAACTCTGCGGCGCGGTCGAAGGAGACCGCGCGTCCTTTCAATGCCATGTGAAACCCAGTGCCATCCGGAACCGCCCCCGCAGGCGCCGGGGGCGCGGCCGCACGAACGCCGCGCCCGATGGTGGATCAGTACCGGTAGTGATCCGGCTTGTACGGGCCCTCGACCGGGACGCCGATGTAGGACGCCTGCTCCTCGGTGAGCGTGGTCAGTCGCACGCCGAGCGCGTCCAGGTGCAGCCGGGCCACCTTCTCGTCGAGGTGCTTGGGCAACACGTACACGCCCAGCGGGTACTCCGCGGTCTTGGTGAACAGCTCGATCTGCGCGATCACCTGGTTGGTGAAGGAGTTCGACATCACGAAGCTGGGGTGGCCGGTGGCGCAACCCAGGTTCATCAGTCGACCCTCGGCGAGCACCAGGATCGAGTGCCCGTCGGGATAGACCCACTCGTCGACCTGCGGCTTGATGTTGATCCGGGTGATGCCCGGCGTGCGCTCCAGGCCGGCCATGTCGATCTCGTTGTCGAAGTGGCCGATGTTGGACACGATCGCCTGGTGCTTCATCGCCGCCATGTGCTCGGCGGTGATGATCTTGAAGTTGCCGGTGGTGGTGACGAAGATGTCGCCGGTGCCGACCACGTCCTCCAGGGTGGCGACCTGGAAGCCGTCCATCGCGGCCTGCAGCGCGCAGATCGGGTCGATCTCGGTGACCACGACCCTGGCCCCCTGGCCCCGCAACGCGTCCGCGCACCCCTTGCCGACGTCGCCGTAGCCGCAGACCACGGCGACCTTGCCGCCGATCAGCACGTCGGTGGCCCGGTTCAGACCGTCGATCACCGAGTGCCGGCAGCCGTATTTGTTGTCGAACTTGGACTTGGTGACCGAGTCGTTGACGTTGATCGCCGGGAACAGCAGCGCGCCGGTCTTGAACATCTCGTAAAGGCGGTGCACCCCGGTGGTGGTCTCCTCGGTGACGCCCTTGATCTCCTGGCCGATGGCGGTCCACCGGTTGCCGTCGGACTCCAACGACGTGGCCAGCAGCGCGAGGACGACCTTGAACTCCTCGTTGTCGGTCGTGTCAACGCCGGGCACCTTGCCGGCCTTCTCGAACTCGGTGCCCTTGTGCACCAGCATGGTGGCGTCACCGCCGTCGTCCAGGATCATGTTCGGCCCCGCGTGCCCGGACGCAGCCGGCCACAGCAGCGCGCGGCGGGTGCACTCCCAGTACTCCTCGAGGGTCTCGCCCTTCCAGGCGAAGACCGGCACCCCGCGCGGGTCGTCCACGCTGCCCTCGGTGCCGACCACCACCGCGGCGGCCGCGTGGTCCTGGGTGGAGAAGATGTTGCAGGACACCCAGCGCACGTCGGCGCCCAGCGCCACCAGCGTCTCGATCAGCACCGCGGTCTGGATGGTCATGTGCAGCGAACCCATGATCCGCGCGCCGGCCAGCGGCTGGGTGGCGGCGAACTCCGCACGCACCGACATCAGACCGGGCATCTCGTGCTCGGCGAGCCGGATCTCCTTGCGGCCGAACTCGGCCAGCTTCAGGTCGGCGACGGCGAAGTCGTCGGCATTCAGCACAGGGCGGGGGCTCATCGGGTCTCCTCGACGGGGGCGCGGGTCAGCACAGCCCTTCAACCCTAAACGGTGTCCGGGCATGGC
Source organism: Sporichthyaceae bacterium (assembly GCA_035644015.1). Classification (GTDB taxonomy): domain Bacteria; phylum Actinomycetota; class Actinomycetes; order Sporichthyales; family Sporichthyaceae; genus DASQPJ01. The sequence continues at coordinate 10,354 of DASQPJ010000245.1, read as the reverse complement.
CCGGACGGGTCAGGGCGTCGGCGTTGCGCTGGGCGCCTGCGTCGGGGACGAGCTCGGTGCGGACGGCTCACCGGTGGACGGGGCGCGGATGTCCCCGACGGCGTCGCCGCTGCCCGGGCCCGCCGACGCCGCGTCGGTCGGCTCTGCGGTCGGCTTGGCGCTCGGGTCGTAGTCGATGCTCAGGTCGCCGGAGTTCGCGGCGTCCGCCGCGGCCCGGTCAGCGGCCGCCTTGTCCTCGGCAGCCTTGCCGGAAAGCATGTCGAGCAGCTGCGGGATGATCTTGTCCAGCGCCCACGGGATGCTCATCGGGCTGGCGTAGTACAGCGCCTCGGCCAGATCCGGGCCGAGGATCAGGACGTGGCTCTTCTGCACCGCGGACAGGTTCTGGTAGCCCGCGGTCGCCTTGAGCTTGTCCATCGCGGCCTGACCGTCATCGCCGACGATGAACACCAGGATGTCCACGTTGTTCAGCAACGACAGTTCAGAGGTGGGCAGGTCCACATTGAAAATGGCTCGATAGAAGGCCTTGCCGCGTGGACTTGTCACCGTGTCGATCCGACCCGGGGTGTCCATGCGCAGCGAGGAGAAGAACCGGGACATCGGCGCGTACGGGTTCATCAGCCGGAACTGGCCGGTCGGACCGGGCGCGGCCACCGCGACGCTGGCGTTGCGGAACTCCGGGTGGTCGGTGACCGCACGGGTGAAGTTGGCCTCGGTGTCGGTGATCAACCGGGTGGCGTAGGTGGGCCGACCCATGATCGCCCCGACCGCGGTGATCTCCTCCTGCCAGGAGGCGAAGTAGTCGCGCAGGTCGGCGGAGACCCCGGTGACGGTCGGCGCGATCGCGGACAGCTTGAGGTAGTCGTCCTGGGTGATCCCGGAGTACAGCGCGGTGATCAGGTCGGGCTTGAGCGCCTTGATGTCATCGAGGTTGTAGACCTCTTTCCACGCCGGGGTGTTGGAGGCCTGCGGGTACTCGGTGTGCAGGATCGGGCCGTCGTCGGCGGGGGTGATCTTGCCGTTCTTCGGGTCCCGCACGTCGGCGATGATCACCTGGTACTGAGCGTTCTTGGCCGCATCGGACAGCCACGGTTCCTTGGTCCACGGGTCGCCCGCGCCGAAGTAGTTCCGGATGGTCAGCGGCTTGATGCCCATGGACAGGAAGTCCTCCTGGTCCCGGAAACCGAGCGCGACGATCCGCTTGGGCTCGTTCTCGACCTTGGTGACGCCCCACTCGTGCTTGACATAAGCCGGGTAGGAGCCGGGCTCCACCGGGTGCGGGTCGATAAAGGGCGCCGCAGTGGGCGTGGCGCCGCCCTTCGGCGCCGCCGCCGCATTGGCCCCACATCCCGCCAGCAACCCGACCACCGCGACGGCCGCCACCAGGCGCGTGGTGCGGCGGAATCTGTCGGAGAACAAGCTTTGGGTCATGAGTGGACGGCGTCCTTCACGGTTGTCGGTCACGCAACGCGGGGCGCGCGGGAACCACCCCACAAGCCACAGTGTCCGACGGAGTGGATCAGTTGGGGGACCAACACCGACATCGCGACAAACCCGTGACTCATTCCCACCCGGACCATTACCGGCTTCACAGCCCCGGCGTGCGGTCCAGGTCGGGTTCCAGGTAAATGACCCGGGCGAGGGGTTCCGCGGCCCGCACGCGCGCCTCGGCGGAGTCGATCGCCGCGGCCACCCCGGCGGCGGTCTGGTCGTGGCGCACCGCGATCTTGGCGCCGACCAGCAGTTCGTCCGGGCCCAGGTGCATGGTGCGCAGGTGGATCACCCGCTCCACCGAGGGCTCTGACTCCAGCGCGGCGGTGATCCGGCGCACCGCGGCCGGCGAGGCGGACTCCCCCAACAGCAGGCTCTTGGTCTCCACCGCCAGGATCGCGGCCACGCTTACCAGCAGCACTCCGATGGCCAGCGTGCCCACGCCGTCCCAGCGCCCGTCGTCGGTGGCCAACGTCAGGCTGACGCCGAACAGCGCCAGCAGCAGGCCGACCAGCGCGGCCAGGTCCTCCAGCAGCACCACCGGCAGCTCGGGGGCCTTGGCGTGGCGCACGTAGGCCACCCAGCCGACCCCGGCCCGATCCTTATTGGCCTCCTGGATCGCGGTGCGGAAGGAGAAGGTCTCCAGCGCGGTCGCCGCGACCAGGACCGCGATCGGCACCCACTTCCATTCGTCGATGGCCTCCGGGTGGGCGATCTTGTGCACGCCCTCGTAGACGGCGAACACGCCGCCCACGGAGAACAGCGTGATGGAGACCAAGAACGCATAGATGTAACGCTCCCGGCCGTACCCGAACGGATGGTCCGGGGTGGCCGCACGCTGCGCGCGCTTGCCGCCGATCAGCAACAGCGCCTGGTTGCCCGAGTCGGCGAACGAGTGGATGGACTCGGCGAGCATCGAGGAGGAGCGGGTGAGCAGGAACGCCACCAACTTGGTCGCCGCGATGCCCAGGTTGGCCGCCAGCGCGGCCACCACGGCACGTGTGCCGCCACTAGCGCTCACGCCTCGACCTCGCAAGCTCGGTCTTCGGCGTTCGCGCAGGCACTGCTCTGCACATTGTTCACTCGCTGCGCTCGCTCACGTACTACCCGCGCCGCGCGCCTCATGAATGAGCAGCACCGGGATGCCGTCGCGGATCGGGTAGGCCAGCCCGCAGTCCTCCCCGGTACATACCAGTTCCGCGGCGGCGGCATCGTGCCGCAGCGATGCCCGGCATTGCGGGCAGGCCAAGATCTTCAGCAGTTCGGAATCCACGACTACACCCTCCCGTACGCCCGGACCTGCCCGAGCACCTCGTCGCGCAGTGCTTCCATCGCCCCGGCATCCGCGGCCTCCGCATTAAGCCGCAGCAGCGGCTCGGTGTTCGACGGACGCACGTTGAACCATGACCCGTCGGGCAGCGTGACGGTCAAGCCGTCCAACTCGTCGAGCAGCACCCCGGCCCGGCCACCCCAGGCGGCCCGCAGCGCCGCCAGCGCCGCGACCGGGTCGTCCACCGTGCTGTTGATCTCGCCGGAGGCCACGTACCGCTCGTAGGCCGCGACCAGCGAGGAGCAGGTGGTGCCGGCCGGCGTGGCACCGAGCGCGGCCAGCACATGCAACGCGGCGAGCATGCCGGAGTCGGCGAACCAGAAGTCGCGGAAGTAGTAGTGGCCGGAGTGCTCGCCGCCGAACACCGCGTCGTGTTCGGCCATCACGGTCTTGATGAACGAGTGCCCGACCCGGGTGCGCACCGGCCGGCCGCCGTGCTCGGCGATCAGTTCGGGCAGCGCGCGCGAGGTGATCAGGTTGTGCACCACCGCGCTGCCCGGTCGACGGGCCAACTCGCGCACCGCGATCAGCCCGGACACCGCCGACGGGGAGATCCCCCGGCCGTTCTCGTCGACCACGAAGCAACGGTCCGCGTCGCCGTCGAAGGCCAGCCCGAGGTCGGCCTGTTCGGCCACCACCGCATCGGCCAGGTCCTTGAGGTTCGCCGGGTCGATCGGGTTCGCCTCGTGGTTGGGGAAGGTGCCGTCCAGCTCGAAGTACAGCGGGATGATCCCGATCGGCAGCCCGGCGAACACCGTCGGCACCACATGACCGGCCATCCCGTTGCCCGCGTCCACCACGACCCGCAGCGGCCGGGCCGCGGCCACGTCGACCAGCCCACGCAGGTGCGCGGCGTAGTCGGGCAACACGTCGTGGCGCACCACGTTGCCGGGCACTGCGGCCACCGCGCCGGAGTTCTCCACGGCGATCGCGGTGAGCCGTCCGAGCCCACTGTCCCGGCCGATCGGCACGGCGCCGGGGCGGCACAGCTTGATGCCGTTCCAACCGGCCGGGTTGTGGCTGGCGGTGAACATCGCGCCCGGCGCGTGCAGCGCACCGCTGGCGTAATACACCGCATCGGTGCTGGCCAATCCGATGTCCACCACGTCCAGGCCGATCGAGGTGATCCCGGCGGCGAACGCGCCGGCCAGTTGCGGGGAGGTGTCCCGCATGTCCCGGCCGACCACGACGCGTCCGGAGGTGATGCCGTCCTCGAGGCAGAACCGGGCGAACGCCGCGCCCAGCGCCCCGGCCACGGTGGCATCCCACTGCTCGGGCACCAGGCCACGGATGTCATAGGCCTTGACGATCCCGGCCAGGTCAGCGCGCACGCCTGGACCCTATCCGGCAAATGGGAACGGGTTTTGCTGACGCGGGGTCAGTCGACCGGGGTGCGCACCATGCGCAGGTGACCGCGGCGCGCACCGGTCAGCGCGGGCTCCTCGGAATCCCCCGGGAGAGGCCGAGCGGCCTCGCGGACCGCGTCGGCCAGTGCCTCCAGGTCGTCCACCGAGGGCCCCGGATCGGTCTGACCCGGCGCCAGTCGCAGCACCTCCCAGCCGCGCGGCGCGGTCAGTCGCTCCGCGTGCTCGGCGCACAGGTCGTAACAGTGCGGCTCGGCGTAGGTCGCCAACGGACCCAACACCGCGGTGGAGTCCCGGTAGACATAGGTCAACGTCGCCACCGCGGGGCGGGTGCAGGCGTTGCGCGAACAGCGCCGGGAATGGATCACTCGGGCCACCGGGGTGCACTGGGACGCGGGCTGAAGTTCACGAGCCGTGACGCTACTCCCACCTGCCTCTCGCGCCTCGCATTCCGACGCGGCCTCGTCGCTGTGTCGCGAGGTCGGCGGCGCGTACCCTCGCGGGGTGCGCAGGCGCCGGTTCCGACGCAACCCCGAACCACCGAGACCGGCCGACGTGGTCCCGGCGGCGCCGCCGACCCCGCGTCCGACCGCCGCACCGAGTCCCGCGGCGAGCCCCGCCCGCACCTTGCGCGTGCGCCGGGACCGGCATGCCCGTGGCCTGCGCGGACCGCTGGCCCCGCCGGAATCCCCGCTGACCCGCTCCCGGGCCGAGGTGTTTGCCGACCTGGTGCTCGACGCGGTGGAACGATTGGAACGGCGCTGGCGCCGCGAACTGCAGGACGTGGAGTTCGCGGTCGAGGAAGTGCCGCCCGCGGACAGCGCGGTGGACGGTCCGGTGCCGTTGGGTCGGCTGTATCGCGGCGGCGCGGGCCACGACGCCCGCATCGTGCTCTACCGGCGCCCGATCGAGGCCCGGGCTTCGGGGCGCCCGGAACTGGCCGCGCTGGTGCACGACCTGATGGTGGAACAGGTAGCCGACCTGCTCGGCGTGGAACCGGAGACCGTCGACCCGGACTACGGGCTGGACTGACGTCCCGTCAGGATCAACGTCCGCGCCGGCCGGCGGTGACCGCGGTGACGTCCGGCACGGCGGCCGGTGTGCGCACCGCGACCCGGCTGGGTACCAGCGCGGACACGCTCAACCCGTCGCCCACCCGCAGCAGGGCGGCGCCGTACGTGGTGCCGGTGATCGGCACCACCACAACGCTGTAGCGGGTCAGACCCTTCGGGCCGGGATCGACCACCAGGCTGCGCCCGGCCGGGATGCTTACCGTGGTCGAGTGCGGCGTGCCGGAGTTGGTGTAGACATCCACCCGCACCGTGGCCGGGCCGTCCGGGGCGGCGAGCAGCAGTCGGGTCGAACCGGCCGCGCCGCCACGCGCGTCCGGCACCGCGGCGGGGGTGGTGATCGCCGCCGCGGCGGTGGACCAGGCCAGGTCGGACACCGTGTGCGCGAGCGCCACCGAGCGCACCGCGGCCACCAACGGTTGGTCGGAGGTGAGCACCGCGGTGTATGCCCCGTTCGGGTCGGCCTTGGACAGGTCGTACTCGCTGACCTGACCGGCGCGCACCTCCAGGGTGTCCGCGCCGGCCGGCGCGAAGTCGTTGTCCCGACCCAGTAGGCGCACGTGCACGATCGCGTCGGTGTCGCCGGGCACGAGCACCTCGAGTTTGCGGTCCGCGGTGTGGTCGGGCAGGCCGGGGATCACCACCCGACGGGTGGGTCGGGCGGCTGGGGCCAGCCAATCGCTGCCCCGCACGTCGATGCCCGGCGCGTCGGTGTCGTGCAGCGCGGCGGACACCTGACCCCGGGTCAGTGACACCTGCACGGCGAGCCGTTGGTGACCGGCGCTCATCCCCTCCAGCGGCAGCGACACCGAACCGTTCGGCGGCACCGCGATGTCGGTGGCGTTCGGCACGTCGAGCTTGCCGTGCTCGTCCCAGAAGTACAGGTCCACAGATGCGGCCGCAGCGTCCGGGTTGGCCAGCACCAAACGATCGGAACGCCCGGCCGCGGTGGACGCCCCGACGAACCACGCGGTGGAACCCGGCGCGGTGCAGGCCACGGTGGACAGGCCGGTGCCGGGGCCGGCGGTGGTGACCTCGACCAACTCAGCGGCCAGGCCCGGCGCCAGTCCCTCCTGGCCGCGAATCACCGCGGCGGCGGCCTGCGACGTGGTGACGTCCACCCGCGAGGTGCCCGCCTTGCTCACCTTGATCCGCGGCGCGGCAACCCCGCCGACCTCGGCCACCACGGCGGAGCCCAGCCGGGGCGCATCGTCACCGGGCGGACGGGCGGACAACGTGACGGTCGCCGCGGTGCCCGCGCCGCGCACCGCCGGTGCCGGGCAGACCAGTTCCGCCGAGCGCACCGCATCGGTGACCGCGCGCACCTTGCTCGCCCCACCGCCGACCAACTGCACCAGCACCGCGGCCACCAACAGGATCAACACGACCACGCCGGTGAGCAGCGGGCCGGGCGAGCCGGGCATCCGGGCGAGCGCGGCCGGCTCGGGTCGCCGGGCCCGCGCGCCGTGCCGCCCGGGAGCGCCCCCACTCATGCAGTCACCCCCACCAGGTCATCGCCGTGCGCGTGTCGGCGCGCACTGGGCAACGCCGGCGGCGGGTCCTCCTCGTCACCGGTGCGCCGGTTGGCACCCGGCAGGGCGAGCACGATCAGCACCAGCAGGGCCATCCCCTGCACGTCCGTCCACAGCCCGCGGATGTGGTCGACGTGACTGATCGTCAGTTGCCCGCCGGAGGCAGGCAGTGTCCAGCCCTGCGCCCAACCGTTGCGGGTCAGTCGGGGCAACGATTTCCCGTTGACCTTGGCGTGCCAGTGCCTGTCCGCGGGTTCGGCCAACGCCAGCACCCGGCCGGGTGCACCCGCGGGCACGGTGGCTTTCACTGCGACCGCACCGGAGGGCAGCGCCAGCGGGACGGGGCCGAGCACGCTGACCCGAGCGGTGGGGGCGGACACCCGCCACAGTCCGTCGCCCTCCGCGGCGCTGACCCGTTCCAGGCCGGGCACCGCGTCCAGCGCCGCGGCCACGCCGTCGGGCACCGGGCCGCGCACCAGCACGTAGCGCACCGCGAAATCGGTCAACCGCTGCGCCTGCGCGTCGCCGCGACCGGAGACCAGGTCGCCGACCAGCGCGCGCAGCGCCCGGTAGGCCGCCCGCGGCACGGAGTAGTCCGCGGCACCGAGTTCCGGGGACGCCCCGCGGACCATCACGTAGGCCAACGCCGCGGGCACCTCACCGGCGGGCACGGCGCCGACCAGGTTCGAACGCGCCGGGCGCAGCACCAACGTGCGCGGTCGATCCGCGGTGTCCGCCTCGGCGGCCACGTGCGCGGGCACCAGGGCCGCATCCGCGCGGTGCAGCGGGCTTTGCGCGCCGCGCACGGCCCAGGCGCCCGCGCCGACCGCCGGGGCGAGCAGGGCAAGCGCGGCCACCGCCCCGACCACCGGCTGCACCACGCCGAAGTCGCGCGCCGAGACCCGCTCGGGTAGATCCCGGCAGCCGACCACCGCGGCGATCAACGCGCCCAGCCCGGCCAGGGCGAGCGCCACCCCGGGCCAGGCCGCCGCCGGTTGGCCACCGGCCGGCGCGGTCACCGTGATCCGGGACACCACCAGCGCGACCAGGTAACCCAGGCCCGCCATCGTCCACCCGGCCACCGGGATCGTGGTGCGCCGGCCCAGCGTCAACCCGGCCAGGCCGGCCAGCACAATGCCCAGGCCCATCCAGCCCGGTCCGCTGCCCGGCCCACCGGGGTTGAGCAGCAGCAGGTGCCAGGTGCCCAGCCCGTGCACGGACAGCCCCGGGCCGGTGGGGCCGGGTTCGGTCAGGAACCGGTTGGGGTGCCGCAGCAGGTGCCCGGACCAGGGCAGCAGGAGCAGCAACGGAGCGCCGACCGCGATCAGCAGGCGGGTGCGCAGCTCGGCGTCGGTCTTGCGGGCCACGACCACCGCCACGGCACCGATCAGCGCGAGCAACCACAGCAACGGGGTGAACGCGGTGAGCACGGCCAGCACCAGGGCCGCGGCCCAGACCGCGCGGTCGGTGCTCGGCCGCCGGGTACTGCCGGTCACCGAGAGCGCCATGCGCAGTGCCACCGGCAGCAGCACCACGGACACCACGGTGCCCAGCCGGCCCGCGGCGACCGCGCCGGTCAGTACCGGGCTCAGCGCGTAGGCCACGGACGCCCACACCCGCAGCGCGCGCGTGGTGGGCAGCGCGGCCGACGCCAGGTACGCGGACAGCCCGGCCAGCGGCACCGCGGCCAACAAGACCAACCCGACCGCGAAGCCGACATGTCCGAGGGCCAGCGTGCCGAGCAGGGCGGTCACCGCCAGGTAGGGCGGCGCGGAGGACGGGCTACCCAAGCCGGACGGGTGCCAGGACTCCCGGTAGGTCGACCACATCGCGCCGACCCCGCCGGGGGTGGGCAGCAACGCACCACCCAGCAGCCGCCCGCCGCCGAGCAGGTTGCGTTCGGCGACCAGCGCGAGCAGCGTCAGCCCGAGGACCAGCAGCGTTCCCGGTGAGCGGGCCATGCGGCGCAGCAGCACCCCGCCGGCCCCCAGGTCCAGCTCGTCCACCTCGGCCGCGACCGAGCCGACCTCGGCGGATCGGTGCCGCCCGATCGCCTCACGGTCCACCCGCCGGCCACCGACGAACTGGGCCAACGCGTCGCGGGCCAGACCGAGTTGGCGGCCCGGTTGCGGGAACAGCCGGCGCAGGGTGCCCGGCCCGACGACGTGTGCCGCTTGGCGGGCCCGACGCATACGCAGGATCGCGCGCGGCCGGACCAGCACGGTGCCCACGGCGAGCACTTCGTCCAACGCGTTGCGCGGGACCTTGGCCACCAGGTAGCCGACTGCCCGGCCCGCGCTGCCGAACAGCAGCCGTGGGAGGGCCAACAGGAACGACCGGGTGGTCAGGTTCGCCAGCAGCACGCGCATCGCGCCGGCCCGATCCAGGTGGTGCACCCGCCCCGAACCGGTGTCCACCGCACGCCGCTCGGCCGCGGCCGCCTCGGCGTGGAACACCACCGCGGCGGGCACCACCGCGACCCGGTGCCCGGCCAGCCACGCCCGCCAACACAGGTCCACGTCGTCGCGCATCAACGGCAGGTACGGGTCGAAGCCGCGCAGTTCCTCCCAGACATCGCGGCGCACCAACATGCCGGCGCTGGACACCCCGAGGGTCTCCCGCCGGGTGTCGTGCTGGCCCTGGTCCTCCTCGCCGCGTTCCAGGCCGGTCTCCCGGCGGCCGCCGGCGTCGATGGTCACGCCGACCTCGAGCAGTACCCGGCGGTGGTACCAGCCCCGGATCTTGGGTCCGACGATGCCCAGTCGGGGCTCGGCCTCGACCGCGGCCAACAACTGCTCGAGCGCGTCGGGGTCGGGCTCGCTGTCGTCGTGCAACAGCCAGATCCAGCCGACCGCGTCCGACGGGGCCGGGTTGACGGTGTCCGCGTGCACGAGCGCCGCCTTCACCGCGGCGCCGTAGCCGGTGGTGCGGGCCAGCGCGACAATCTCCAGCTCCGGCCGCCAGGCGCGGAGGAGGTCCGGGCCGGCGTCCGCGCTGGCGGTGTCCGCCACCGCGATCACGTCCGGCGCCCTGGTCTGCGCGTCCAGCCCGTCCAATACCCGGGGCAGCCACCGCTCACCGTCGTGGGTAACCAGGACGGTGGTGACGTGGTGGCGGGCGGGTCCGCCGGGTTCGGCCATGCGCGGGTTCCGTCAGCGTTGTCGAGTCGCCGATCGCGCCGCGGATGATCAGCGCTCGCGCCACAGTAAGCCAACCGCAGCGCTCAACTCCGGCGCTGCGACGAACCCGTGACCGCCGGGTGGGCGCAGATGGGACAGCGCGTCAGCTATCGGACGCGCCCTGCACCCGAACGGCTCAGACCGCCCGCTTTTTCAGCCGACGCCGCTCACGCTCGGACAGTCCGCCCCAAATCCCGAAGCGCTCGTCGTGCCCCAGCGCGTACTCCAGGCAGTCATCGCGCACCGCGCAGGAGAGGCAGACTTTCTTCGCCTCCCGGGTCGAACCCCCCTTCTCCGGGAAAAAAGCCTCCGGGTCTGTCTCGGCGCATAATGCCTGGTCCTGCCAGGTGGATTCCCGCTCGACGCCTCCGAGCAAGGGGAGCAACAC
>DASQPJ010000244.1:0-9498 GCA_035644015.1 Sporichthyaceae bacterium | reverse complement strand
TAGGTGAAGAAGTCGTTGGTGCCCGGGCTGTGCCCGTTGGTGCCCAGGTCGGTGTACTCGATGGCCTTGATCCCGGCGAAGACGACCGCGCACAGCAACGCGCCCAGGAACAGCCGAGGGGCGCGCGCGTCGCGAGCCCGGGCCAGCCGCACCCCGTTGGCCACCAGCAGCGAACTGGTCAGCAGCACCAGGGTGTTGGTCACCCCGAGGCCCTGGTGCAACGCAGGTTGGGAACTGAGGATCAGCTCCGGGTGGCGGCCCCGCAGCACCAGGATGGTGCCGAAGAAGACGGCGAACACCACCATGTCGCCGAGCAGCATGATCCACAGCCCGGGCTCACCGGGGATGTGCCCCTCGCGCTTGGTCGGCGACGGGGCCTCTCGCAGTGTCGTCACGTCACGCAGTCTGCAGCAGGGTGTCGGCCTCGACCCCGGCCGGGGCGAACTGACGCTTCACGGCACGGATTGTGCCCCACGTCATCACCAGGAAGAAGCTGCCGAAGAACGTGGCGGCCAGCCAGAACGAGAACAGGCCGTTCCAGGCGAACGGGCCGCTCTTGAAGAACAGCAGCAAGCTCGACCCGGTGAACGCGACACACGCCCACAACAGGAAGTAACCCACCCAGCGCGGATAGACCGGGTCTCCGCGACGGTCGGCGAGGACCGCCACCGCCACGGCCCCGGCCTGGCACACGGCCGGCGGCCAGTTGATGATGAACGGAATCCAGCCGATGTCGTTGAGCGCCTGGGTGACATCGGGGTTGCGCTCGGGCCGGAAACTGGCCGCCATGAAGAAGAACAGCGGGAACGTGGCCGCGACCATGCCCACCGCGCCCGCGGCTAGTTGGGTGTAGCACAGCGGCGTCCAGCGGCCCTCGATGCGGGCCAGCTGGGTGGACACAACCGCGCTGAATGGCAGGCTGAACCCGACCGCGATCATCATGATCACGCAGCCGGCCCGGATGGCGTCGGCGTGCTGCTGGTACTGGTGCGCGACCTCCGCCGCGCTGTGCCCGGGCGGGATCGGCGGGAAGAAGCCGGCGATGATCAGGCCGGGAAAGAAGATCGCGACGAAGATGACGCCGCACCAGGCCATGCCCAGCTGGATGGGCTTGGTCATCCGACCGGGATGCGGTCCGGCTCCGGCACGGCCACCGAAGCCTTGGGCCGGGTGATGCCGGCGATGTAGGCCTCCCGCTGCTTGGGCAGCATGAAGCGGGACTTGAACATGCCCAGGAAGGTCCACTCCAGCTGGGATTCCTTGTCGCACACCAGCTCGGCCAGCACGCGACACCAGACCAGGGAGATGACCACGGTGCCGGTGCCCCCGATGACCCACTGCAGCCAGGTCGGCGCCGGGGAGTTGACCGACAGGAACACCGGGAAGCCGGTGCCGAACTCGGCCATCGTCGTGGCGATGATGCCGCACGGGATGATCAGCAGCTGCTTGTAGCCCTGGCCCTTGACCAGCGGCCAGGCGAAGTGCACCAGGACCGCGACGGTGAGGATCGAGGCGGCGTTGGTGAACGACCAGTAGAACGGGAACTTGTAGAACTCCAACGGCTGGCGGCCGTAGTACTCGTAGACGCCCATCGTCACGCCGGGGTACTCCATGATCGCGTCGGAGACACCCACCGCCGCGAAGATCATGAAGAAGTTCTTCACGGTCACGCCGCGCTGGATGATCGACCAGATCCAGTAGGCCTCCAGCCCCATGAACAGCCCGTAGCAGGGTGGGATCAGCAGCGGGATCGCGATACCGAAGTTGTGGTAGCCCGAGTTCTGCAGGTTCTCCGCCCAGCGCAGATGCCCCACCAGGTCCAGCATGGGCTCACCGAGCGAGGTGAAGACGCCGGCGATCAGGGTGAGCAACGGCAGGTAGCTCTTGTGCCGCACGGCCTGGTTGATGCACCACGGCAGCGCGATCACCACGACCAACAGGCCGGCCCAGAACAGGAAGAACCAGGAGTCGAAGTTCGAGGCCACGAAGTGCGGACTGTCCGCCGGGAGGATCTTCCCGTAACCCGGTGCCGGAACGTCCGGGTTCACCGGAAGCGGACTGTCGAAACCCAACATCGGCCTCTCCTCGAGGTTCCTGGCGCTATACGCTCTGGCTAGACACTGTGTTCAGTCTCCCCCGCCGGCGCGTCGGACGTCAAGGGCCCCGCGCGCTGCCTACTGGTTGACGTAGCGGTCCTTGAGTCGACGCTTGAGCAGCTTTCCGGCCGGCGTGCGGGGCAGCTCGTCGTCGAAGTCCACGCTGCGCGGCGCCTTGTAGTGCGCGATGCGCTCGCGCACGAACTCGATCAGCTCAGCGGCCAGCTCCGGGCCGGGGGTGACGCCCGGCGCGGGCTGCACGACCGCCTTGACCGCCTCGCCCATCTCCGGGTCGGGCACGCCGATCACCGCGACGTCGGTGACCTTCGGATGCAGGGCCAGGCAGTCCTCCACCTCCTGCGGGTAGATGTTCACCCCGCCGGAGATGATCATGAATGCCTTACGGTCCGTCAGGTAGAGGAAGCCCTCGTCGTCGAGGTGGCCGATGTCGCCGGTGGTGGTCCAGGTCGGGTGTTCCGGGTGCTGCGCACCGCGGGTCTTCTCCGGGTCGTTGTGGTAGATGAACGGGATCTCGTCCCGCTCGAAGAACACCGTGCCGTCCTCGCCGGTGTTCAACTCGGCGCCCTCGTCATCGCAGATGTGGATGACACCGAGGAACGCCCGTCCGACCGTGCCGGGGTGTGTGCGCCAAGCCGCCGAGTCCACGAACGTGAGGCCGTTGCCCTCGGTGGCGCCGTAGTACTCGTAGATGATTTCGCCCCACCAGTCCAGCATGGCCTGCTTGACGTCGACGGGACACGGTGCGGCCGCGTGCAGGGCCAACTGCAGGGTGGACAGGTCGTAGCGGGTGCGCACGCTCTCGTCGAGCTTGAGAAAGCGGACGAACATCGTGGGCACGAACTGAGCATGCGTCACCTTGTAGGTCTGCATGAACTCCAGCGCCCGCTCGTCGTGCCACTTGTTCATCATGACCACGGTGCCACCGATGGCCAGCACAGTGGCGCAGAAGCGCAGCGGCGCGGTGTGGTAGATCGGCGCGGGCGAGAGGTAGATCGATTCGGGGGTGAACTTGAACAGGTGCCCGAGCAGACCGACGTACTGGTCGCCGGGCTCATCGACGTTGCGCGGCGGCAGCGGCGGCATGACGCCCTTGGGCCGTCCGGTGGTGCCCGAGGAATACAGCATGTCCGCGCCGCGCGGTTGCGCGGGCAACGGGTCGGTGCCCGCGGCGGCCAGCGCCTCTTCGTAGTCGCCATAGCCGCCGATCTCACCCCGGTAGGCCAACCACAGCCCGGGGACGCTGACCTCCTTGGCCACCACCGCGGCCAACTCCGCCTTGGCACCGGCGGCGATGACCGCCTTGGCGCCGGAATCCGCGACCACGTAGGACACCTCGTCGGCGGAGAGGTGATGGTTGATCGCGGTGACATAGAGCCCGGAACGCTGGGCGGCCCAGTAGATCTCCAGGGCCTCCGGGGAGTTGTCCGCGATCATCGCGACCACGTCGCCCTTGACCAGCCCGGCGGCGGCCAATACCCGGGCCAGGCGCAGCGACCGCTCGTCGAGTTGCGCGTAGGTCAGCGTCTCGCCGGTCTCGGCCATGATCACGGCCGGCTTGTCCGGGGTGGTTGCGGCAAAGGTGCCGGGGTACATCGGTCTCCTTCGGGGTCGGTCAGCGCCCGCGACGGTGCTTATTTGCCGCGGCAGTACTTATTTACCGCGGAAGGTCGGGGGTCGCTTTTCCTTGAACGCGGCGATGCCCTCGGGGTAGTCGTCGCTGTAGCCGTGATCCTGCTGGCGGGCGGCCTCCACGGCCAACTGCGCGGCGAGGTCCGCCTGCGCGGTCTCGGTGAGCGTGCGCTTGATGTTGGCCAGGGCGATCGTCGGACCCGCGGCCAACCGGGCGGCCAGTGCCTCGGCGGCACCGGCCAGTTCGTCGTCCGGGTGCACCGCGTTGATCAGGCCCCAGTCCAGGGCCTTGGCGGCGGGCAGACGTTCGCCGAGCATGGCCAACTCGGCCGCCCGGACCAGGCCGACCCGCTCGGTGAGGAAGCGCAGTACCCCGGCGTCCGGCAGCAGCGCGATGTTCACGAACGCCAGCAAGAAGTAGCTGGACTCGGCGGCCACGATCAGGTCGCAGGCCAGCGCGAGCGAGGCACCGAGGCCGGCCACCGCCCCGTGCACCCCGGCGACTACCGGTTTGGGTGCCTCACGGATCGCCAGGATCACCGGGTTGTAGAACTCCCGCAGCCGCATCGACAGGTCGGGGTAGCCGTCGGGGGTGAGCTCCCGGGACAGCTTGAGGTCGGCGCCGGAGCAGAAATGCCGCCCCGAGCCGCGGATCAGCACGGCCCGAACCTCGGGGTCCTTGCTCGCGTCCTGCACCGCGACCAACAACTGCCGGGCCAACTCCGGGGTCCAGGCGTTCAACGCCTCCGGCCGATGCAGCTCGATGCAGCTCACCGCATCGAGCCGGCTGACCCGGACGAGCTCCTCGGCCACGCCGACCGCCCTTCGGATCCCAATGAATGGTCACTACGTCTGGACGTAGTGTCCGAAATTGTACTAGTAATGGCCCCATGACCGCCGGCACCGATTCTGCTCGATCTAACGACGGGTACCTCCTCTCGCTGGCGGCGTGCGCGGACGCCGCGACCACCCTGGTCGGCGGGAAGGCGACCGGTCTGGGCGCGTTGTGTGCGGCCGACCTGCCGGTACCGCCGGGGTTCGTGGTCACCACCACCGCCTACCGGGCCGCGCTGGTCGACCTGCTGCCCACCATCGTCGAACAGTTGGCCGCGCCCGGCCCGACCGAGGCCAACGCCAAGGCGGTGCGGGACCTGATCGAAACGGTCGCGCTGCCCACCGGGGTGGCCGACGCAATCCGGGCCGGCTACGCGGAGTTGGGCGCCGGGCCGGTGGCAGTGCGCTCCAGTGCCACCGCGGAGGACGCCGAGGCGGCCTCGTTCGCCGGCCAGCAGGACACCCACCTGTGGGTGGAGGGCGCGGACGCGGTGGTGCAGCACGTGATCGCGTGCTGGGCCAGCCTGTTCAACGCGCACGCGATCTCCTACCGGCAACGGGTGGGTGCGGACAGTGCGGACGTGGCGATGGCGGTAGTCGTGCAGCGGATGGTGGACGCCGACGCAGCCGGCGTCGCGCTCACCCTGGACCCGGCCACCGGGGACCGCGGCATTGCTTATGTGGAGGTGGCACTCGGGCTCGGCGAGGGCGTGGTGCGCGGGGACGTCCCGGTGGACCGACTGTGGATCACCAAGGCCGACGGCTCGGTGCGGGCAGCACACGCGGTCAAGGATCGGGCCCACCGCTACGACCCCGCGGACGGGCGAGTGGCCATCCGGCCGGTGCCGCTCGGCGAAGCTACTGATCCTGCGCTGACGGGTGGTCAGGTTGTCGCACTGGCCGGGTTGATCGGTCGGGTGGAGGCAGCCTTCGGGCGTCCGATGGATATCGAGTGGGCGGTCGCCGACGGGGAAGTGTGGCTCCTGCAGGCGCGCCCGGAGACCGTGCACAGCCGCCGAGAGGCCTTGCCGGCGCCGGGCACCGCGCAGGATTGGGATCCGTTACACCACCTCAGCCCGCCCGGCGCGCACTGGACCACGGTGAACCTCGGGGAGACCGCGCCGGGCGTGCTGACCCCATTGGCCTGGACGCTGTGGGGCACCGCGGGTGAGTCGGCGATCCGGAGAGCAGGGCACAACCTCGGCGTGCTCGACGATGACGAGGTGCGGTTGCCCGCCCGGCAGGCCGACCGGTTGGTGACGTCGTTCTACGGCCGGGCCGCCATGCAGGTGGAGTTCCTGGCCACGCTCGGCGACCGGATGCCGGGCACCTCCGGTGCGGACGCGGTACGCAGCATCCTCGGCGAGCCGCCCGCCACCTTGACCTTCTCCCCCAGCCGGCACCGGTGGCCCACCATCGCGCGCAAGCTGCCGCAGGTGTTCCTGCGTACCCCGGCCGAACTGCAGCGCGAGGCGGCCCGCACCCACGCGTGGTGGCAACGCAGCGTGGACCGGGTGGGCACGCTGGACCGGCCGGCGGCCACCGCCTTGTTCGCCGACGCCGCGGCCAACTTCGAGACCATGCTGGCGCTGCAGACCACCGCGTTGCTCGGGGTGGTGCAGCCGCTGTACCAGGCGTTGGAGCGGTTGGCCGCGCGTACCGGGGTCGGTGACGTGACCAGCCTGTCCGCGGGCTACAGCGGCTTCCAGGAGGTCGCGGTGGTCGGTGAACTGTGGCGAGCCGCGCACGGGCAGACCACGGTCGAGGCGATCGCCCGCGAGCACGGCTTCCACGGACCGTTGGAGGGCGAGGTGTCCAGCCGGGTGTGGCGGGAGCGCCCGGAACTGCTGGCCGGCCTGCTCGAGGAGTACCGGCGGCGGGAGGATCCGCGGGCCAACGAGGCGCGGTTGCGGGCGGCCCGCGAGCGCATGGAGCGCGACCTGGTGGCGGCCCTACCCCGACCGGCCCGACCAGCAGCCCGGCGACTGTTGCGGTTGTGCGGGGCACGGATTCCGTTGCGGGGCGTGGCGAAACGCTCGTTCCTGCAGTCCATCGACGTGGCCCGCGCCGCAGCCCGGCGGATCGGGGACCTGCTGGTGGCCGAGGGCGTGTTGGTCGAGGCGGACGACGTGTTCTTCCTGACCGCCGAGGAACTGACCGGGTCGCTGCCGGACGACGTCGCGGGGTTGGTGGCCCGGCGACGGGACCGTCGGGAGCGGTATCGCGAACTGACTGTGCCACCGTCCTGGCGCGGGGACTGTGTGCCTGTCGCACCGTCAGATTTCGTGGTGGGTGATGGCGCGATCACCGGCATCGGCGTGAGCGCGGGCGTCGTCGAGGGCATCGTGCGGGTGCTGGAGAGCTCGGACTCGACCGGCTTCGTGCCCGACGAGGTGCTGGTCGCGCCGAGCACCGATCCGAGTTGGTCCTCGATCATGTTCGTGTCGGCGGCGCTGGTGGTGGACATCGGCGGGGCGCTCTCGCACGCGTCCATGGTGGCCCGCGAGTTGGGCATCCCTGCGGTGGTGAACACCGGGGACGGCACCCGCCGACTGCGCACCGGGGATCGGGTGCGGGTGGACGGCACGCGGGGAGTCGTTGAGCTGTTGGAGAGGAAGGACCCCTAGTGCCGCTGCCTGTGCAACCACCGGAGACCGATCTGTTCGTCCCGCTACCCGCGCCGGGCGAAGCGATGGACCCCTACACCGTGCACACGCATTACTTCGGGTTCGCCGTGCCGCAGGCCGAACTCGGCTGCTTCATCTATCTGCGCTACCAACCGGCATTCCCGCTCTCGCAGGGCGGGGTGAACATCTTCCGCGGCATGAACAACGACTCGGTGCTGGACGCGGAGCACGTCGACTACCGGATCACCATGCCATGGCCGACCGTGGAGGGAAGTCTGATCCGCACCGACAACGGTCTGGAGATCGAGTTCCCGGTGCCCGGCGAGGTGGCGTTGGTGCGCTATGCCTCGCCCGACAAGGCAGTGCGGTTCACCATCGAGCAGCGGGCGGTGACCCCGTTGCTGGCCCGGGGTCACATCATGCCCGGCGAGGAGGATCACCACGACCCGGCGCGGGCCACCGGCGGCATCGAGCAGTTCCTGCACTGCACCGGGGAGCTGGAACTGCGCGGCGAACGGTTCGACATCGACTGTATGGCGGTGCGCGACCGGTCCTGGTTGCAGGTGCGTCGGGAAGACCCGGGTGGCGCCCGCCGCACTCCCCCGCTGGGCTGGACGCCGATGTACTTCGGTCCGGACCTGGCGCTGAACGCGGTGTCCATCGAGGCTCCGGACACCGCCCCGCGCTGGGCCGGGATCTACGACGTGCCCGACGGCACGCCGACCAGCTTCTACGCGTGGCTGGTGCGCGACGGCGAACCACGGCGGATCGCCGAGGTGCGCCGCGATGTGCTGGACTACCACCCGACCATGTATGCCGCGACCCGCCAACGCCTCGAGATAACCGACGCGGCGGGCGAGCGGTACTCGTTCACCGGTGAGGCAATCGCGATGTCGGCAATCCCCGCCTGGCCGAACGTCGTCTTCCACGACAGCGTGTATCGGTGGACCGACGAGCAGGGTCGAGTGACGCACTGCACCTACCAAGAGATCTGGTTCGACGAGTATCAACGAGCCATGAAGGCGCGACTGACATGAGCAGCCTCCCCCTGGCCGTCGAGGAGGTGACCGCGTCCTGGTTGTCCGCGGCGCTGAGGGCAGAGGTCGCCACCGTAGAGACCACGGGCGTCATCTGGGGTACCGCGACGAAGCTCCTGCTGCGGGTGCAGTACGCGGCCGACGGCCGCGGCCTGCCCCAGCGGATCTGCGTCAAGGGCGGCTTCGTGCCGGACCTGCTGGCCATCATGGCGCCCGGGTATCAGGACGAGGCGCGTTTCTACCGCGACATCGCGCCGCTGTTCGGCGCCGGGCTGCCCCACTGCTGGTACGCCGAGGTCGACGAGGAGACCGGCCAGGGCATCGTGGTGCTCGAGGATCTGGCCGCGGCCGGGGTCCGGTTCTGCGACGCCCGCGAGCCGCTGAAGCCCAGTCAGGTTTTCGACGGGCTGCGCCTGCTGGCGACACTGCACGGCACCACCACCGACGCGCCCTGGCTGTCGGACACGCCGTACTTCCGGCCCATGGTGTCGGGCCTGCTCGCCGCGGAGCACTGGGACGCGCACATCGGCACCACGGACAGCGACGCGGTGCGCGCGGTGCTCACCGACCGGTCCCGCATCGCCACGGCCTTCGAGCGGCTGTGGGCCGGCGAGGATGCCCGCCCGCACGTTCTCATCCACGGCGACGCGAACCTCACCAACGTGTGCCTGGACGCCGATGGCACGCCCAGCTTCGTGGACTGGCAGTTCGTCTGTCGCGGGGACGCCGCGCACGATGTTGCGTTGTTCGTGATCGGCGCGCTGAGTGTGGACGATCGCCGCGCGCACGAACGAGCGCTGCTCCGCGAATATCTCAAGCTCCGCACCGTCGAGGTGGAGGACGAGAACATCTTCTGGAACGCGTATCGCGCGCACGCCATCCACGGCGCCTGCTACGCGCTCACCCCGGACGCCATGCAACCCGCCCCGATCCGCGCCGCCCTCGCCGAGCGCTACGCCACCGCCATGCTCGACCTGGACACACTGCAGCTGCTGGACCCGTAAACCCTGCAGGTGTCAGACCTCCTGACAGGCCAAACCGGGGCAAAACGGTCGCGGCGAACGTCGTAAGGGATGACGTGCCTTACGACCGCGGCAACCCCAGCAGGCGGTCGGCGATGATCGTGCGCTGGATCTGGTCTGTGCCGCCGGCGATGCCCAGAGCGGGGGCGAACAGCACGGAGTAGGACCAGACACCGGCCTCGGCGTCGTCCGGGTCCCAGGCCGCGGCGTCCGGGCCGGCCAGGTCGAAGGC
>DASQPJ010000243.1:0-4092 GCA_035644015.1 Sporichthyaceae bacterium | reverse complement strand
CTCGGCAAGCAACAGCAGGGCCAGCGTGCTGCCCCCGGCCGCGGCCCGCTCCAGGTAGCCGGCGGCATTCGCGTCTTCCTCCCGCCGTTGGTGCCCGAGCGGGATCGGCCCGGTCAGCCCGACCTCCACCGTGCTCCCCCGGCGCAACCCCCCACCCGGCAGCAACGGCCGCAACGCCTCCACCACCGGCAACACCTGCGCCACCGGGGCCACTGCCGTCGCTCTGGTCACCGCCCCGTCCGGCATCCGCGCCAGAAGCTCGGTGACGACAGCGGACATGCCGTCATAGTCGAACAAATATTCGACTACCGCAACCGCCGTCCGGGTGCCCCGCCCGAGGCGCTGGTCGCCGGCGCTGTACAGCGCACAGAACCAGAAACGCGCCTGGAAACCCCGCCGAAATGGTCACCAGCGCTGTACAGCGCGAGTGACCAGACCGCATTTGGCCTCTCCCCTGCTCTGGCGACCAGAATCGACGCTCGATCCGCACGGATTTTGGTCACCCGCGCTGTACAGAGCGGGCGACCAACACATATGGCCGCCAACGACGGCTGAGCCACGACGAGGTCGGACCGGTCAGCCGGCCCGACCCAGCTGTCGCTGCGCCGCCCGCTCCATCGCCGCCAATACCCGAGGCACCAACCGAGCCCGCCACAGATCGATCCACCCCCAGCGGACGACTTCATATCCGACATCCCGCAACTCGTACTCCCGCTCGCGCTCGTCCCGCAGGACCTCGATCACGCTGCGGCCGTCGGTGGGCTTGTACTTCTCCTCGCCATCGGCCTCCCCCACCACCCAGGGCCAAAAGAAGTCGGTCCGGACCCGCCGTCCGGACGGTAGGTCCAGAACGACCTGCGTCTGTGGGGTCGGAACACCGCCCTCGTGCAACGCAACCCGCGACACCGACTCCAACGGAGACTCTGCCCTTTCGTCGGCGAAACGCAGACTCCTTCGGGCCTTCTCGATACCCGGACGACCCTCGGATGTGCCGAGCACATCCTCCAATTCCGCCTGCCGCACCACCCGTTTGTGCAGTGCCGAGTCCGCCAACACCACGGCGTCGGCGAATGGCAGTTCAGCCGCTAGATCCAGCAGCGTCCGGGCGGGCGAGGTGACCGGGAGGTCGTGCCGGACTCGCACGTGTTCCGACGGCAAGGGCGCCTGGCGCAACAAATAACCGTCCCGGCGTAGCCCGTGCACCAGAGGCTTCGACGTGAGCACCACAACCTCGTCCGCCGGTTCGTTCAGGAACTTGAACCGGTGCAACCGCGCCGCCGAGGCGCCCGCGACGACATGCGGTGCCGACAGCGCGAGCAACACCGCGGCGCATTGCAGCGTGTGGAATTGGACCGAATCGGACTTGGCGGCCTCAAAATCCTCGGCCGTGACATACACCCCGCGTCGCAACACGACCCAGCGGCGCCGACGCAGCAGGATGCGGATCTCCTCGGCGGAGTAGCCAAGGGCCACGACGTGCGCGCGGGTGAAAGCGCCACTCAACACTGCCCGACGTCTTTCCACGGCGGGACGCTCTCACGTTTGGCGCGCGGTTCGTGGGTGATCTCCGCGCCTGTGCACGACCGCCCCGACGCGCCTCTCCCCTGCCCTGGTGACCACCTTCACCCCGCTCCGGGGCCGATTACCGGTCACCTGCGCTGTACAGCGCGCAGGACCGCCACGCCCCCGTCGCCTTCCCCGCCCTGGTGACCGAAATCGCCGCCTCAACACCCCCGAATTTGGTCATCCGCGCTGTACAGCGCGGATGACCGGGACGGTGGCGCGGGTCAGGACGGAATCAGGGTGAGGCCCTCGAACACCCCGAGGGTCTCCCGGTAGAACTCCAGGCCGATGCCGTTGGGGTCGCGGATGTACATGCTCTCCTCGACGCCCCGGTCCGGGCCCAGGTACTCAACGCCGGCCCCGTCCAGCTTGGCCTTGATCGAGTCGAAGTGGTCGGCGTCCACCGAGAGGGCCAGGTGCTGCACACCGCCGATGGTCTCCATGAAGGCCGGGTGGTCGTGCCCCGGGAAATCGAAGAAGCCCAGCAGTGTGCGGTTGCCCACGTCGAAGAAGAAGTGGCTGGACCCCTTGTAGTCCCGGTTCTCCACCAGTTCCACCAGTGGGAAGCCGAGGAACTCTTGGTAGAACTCGATCGTCTCCTCGACGTCGCGGCAGATCAGCGCCAGGTGGTGCACGCCGCGGGTGGGCGGGGTACCGGGTGGGCGGTGCTGGAACTTGGCGCGCAACTCTTTGCGCCGGGACCGGATGGCTTCGAGTTCGTCACCCTCGGGTTGGGGCATTGGCCACACCTCCTCGCGGTTGTTCCCCACGATAATCGGCCCATGCCCGACGTCGCCCTGGCCACCGTCACCAGCCTGCTGTTCGTCCCCGGTCACCGCCCGGATCGCTTCGCGAAGGCGGCGGACGCGGGGGCGGGGGCGATCATCCTGGACCTGGAGGACGCGGTCGCACCGCAGGACAAGGACACCGCCCGCGAGCACGTCGTGGCCTGGCTGGCCGGCGGCGGCCGGGGCATCGTGCGGATCAACGCACCGGGCACGCCCTGGTACGCCGAGGACCTCAAAGCGGTGGCCGGCCATCCGGTGATGTTGCCCAAGGCGGAGACCGCGGATCAGGTCGCCGAGGTGGCCGCGGCCCTGGGCACCAACCCCGCGGTCCTCCCCCTGATCGAGACCGCCGCGGGCATCCTGGCCGCCGCGCAGATCCTCACCGCACCAGGGGTGGTGCGCGCCGCGTTCGGTTCCATCGACCTGTCCGCCGGTCTCGGCGTGCACCCCGACGACACCACCGCGCTGCTGTTCTCCCGCTCGCAGTTGGTGCTGGCCTCGGCCGCGGCCGGAGTGGCCGGGCCGGTGGACGGGGTCACCACCGACGTCAAGGACAGCCGCCGACTGGCCGACGACGCAGCGCACAGCGCCGCGCTGGGCTTCACCGGCAAGATGTGCATCCACCCCAACCAACTCGCGACGGTGCACCAGATCTACCGGCCCACCGACGACGAACTGGCCTGGGCCCGGCGCGTGGTCCAGGCGTTCAGCGGCGCCGGGGCGGGCACGCTGGACGGGAAGATGATCGACAAACCGGTGGTGGACCGGGCCCGACGGATACTGGCCAGGGTGGGCGAGGCCTGACCTGTCCGAATCGGCGGAAGGCGCCCGTCGAAGTCTGTGACCCTCGGACAAGCCGCGAGCCGCCTGCGCGCCGTACCGTCAATGACGTGCTCGCGAGACGTCTGGTACCGCCGGGACCCAACACCCGGTCCCATCCCTATCGCGGCCTGTCCATGCAGGAGGTCGATTTCCCGCTGACCACCGCGGCGATCCTCGAGCACCTCGACGGCCGCGAGGTCTACCGGCGCACCGATTTCCTGGCCCTGCGCCATGGCGACGAAACGGCCCTGGTGATGCTCAGCAAGGACAGCTACGACCCGCTGTTCGCCCCGGTCACCGACGCCCTCGTGCTGGCCGGCCCCGACGAGATCGCCTACGTCGAGGACGAGAACGTCGACGTCGGCAACGCCAGCGCGCTGGCCCGCGCGGCCGACCCGGACAAGTTGGCCACCGTGGTGGTCGGCATGTTCTCCCACGTCAACTTCATCTACCGCCCGCAACCGATCACCGTGCGGGTCACCGAGGTCGTCCCGCCCTGGCCGCCGAAGCTGCTCACCCAGGCCCAACAGGTGGTCGACTTCGACGAGGATCTGCCGCCGATCACGTTGGTGCTGGACGCGGTACGGGTGGAGGAACTGGCCGCGACCCACCCCTCGGCGCACTACCTGCTGCCCTGCCGCGGCTCCGGGGCCGGTGTGCCCGGCTCCGAGGTCGCCTTCCTGGACACCCGCCCGGCCACCCGCGAGGACTGGGTGCTGATCGGCTGCGAGCGCTCCATGCAGTTCCACCGGCACTTCTACGGCGACGAACCGAGTCAGGTCGACCTGTGCCCGCGGACCCGGCTGGCGGCGGACACCACGTTCCACGCGGGCAAGGAACTTGCGCTGATCAAGTGCTGTTTGATCGAACGCGGCCTGGAGGTCGACGAACGCTCCGCGGTGGTGCCGTGGGGGGCGAA
>DASQPJ010000242.1:0-13613 GCA_035644015.1 Sporichthyaceae bacterium | reverse complement strand
CACCCGCGGTGAAGAAGGCGGCCGCCGCACCGGCGAAGAAGACCGCCCCGGCAACCAGGGCGACACCCGCGAAGAAGGCCGCTCCGGCCGCCCGCAAGGCTGCGCCGGTCAAGAAGGCCGCACCCGCGGTGAGGAAGGCGGCCGCGGCGCCCGCGAAGAAGGCTGCGCCCGCGGCGAAGAAGGCGGCCACAGCGCCCGCGAAGAGGGCTGCGCCCGCGGCGAAGAAGGCGGCCACAGCGCCGGCGAAGAAGGCTGCGCCGGCGAAGAAGGCTGCGCCCGCGGTGAAGAAGGCGGCCGCCGCGCCCGCCAAGAAGGCCGCCGCGGCGCCGGCCAAGAAAGCGGCTCCGTCGGCCAGGAAAGCGCCTGCGCCGGCCACCAAAGCGGCGCCGGCGCGCCGTGGCACGGCCGCCACCAAAGCACCCGCGAAAGCGATCGCACCGAAGGCCGCCCCGGCGACCAAGACCGGGCCCGCAGCCCGCGCCACGCCGCCGGCTGCGCCGCCAGCCCCGCCCACGCCGCGCCCGCGCCGTGAGTCCTGGAGCGCCGCCGAGGTGCGCGCACTGCGCACGGAACTGTCGGCGGACCTGCAGCGGTTGCGCGCCGAGATCGACGAGGCCCGCAACGAACGGGAATCCCTGCTGCGCGACTACGGCGACGGTTCGGGGGAGGACCAGGCCGACGCGGGCACCAAGACCTTCGAGCGCGAGCACGAGATGTCGCTGGCCAATAACGCCATGGACATGCTGCAGCAAGACGAGCGGGCGCTGGCCCGGCTGGACGACGGCACCTACGGCCAGTGCGAATCCTGCGGCAATCCGATCGGCAAGGAACGCCTGCGGGCGTTCCCCCGGGCCACCCTCTGCATGTCCTGCAAGCAGCGCCAGGAACGGCGCTGACCACGCATTGTCACCTCCACGGCAGCCGTTTACCGTTTCGTGACAATTCGGACATTTGCCATTGGGGAAGAGGTGAGAACCTGTCGCAGTGAGTGACCTCGCCGCCGCCGAGACCCCCCCGGCAGCCCTCCGGCCCTTGGCGGCAGCCCCCCGGTTGGTGTCGGTGCACGCCCGTCACCCTGAGCAGGTCCGGGTCGGCCGCATCCCGCGCATCGTCGTGCTGCTCTTCGTCGCGATCGTCGTCTACCTGAGCGACGTGCTGACCAAATTTCTCGCGGTGGCGTTGCTCACCGAGGACCACCCGGTGCAGATCCGGCACACCTCGATCACCTTGCGGCTGATCCGCAACCCCGGCGCCGCGTTCGGTCTGGGCGTCGGGGCCACGGTGCTGTTCACCCTCATCACCGCGGTGGTTATCGGGGCCGTGCTGCGCACCGCGCGACGGTTGGGCAGCCTGCGCTGGGCGGTGGCCCTGGGGCTGCTGCTGGGCGGTTCGCTGGGCAATCTCAGCGACCGGCTGTCCCGGGCTCCGGGCCCGCTGCGCGGGCACGTGGTCGACTTCGTCGACATCCCGGGCTGGCCGATCTTCAATCTGGCCGACGCCTACATCTGCTTCGCCGGGCTGATGATCGTGCTGCTGGCGTTGCGCAACGTCCCGATCTCGGGTCGCCCGCACCGCCGGTAACCTCCTGCCTAATGACCAGTGTGAGCAGTACCGGGGGAGAAGTACGCGCACTGCCGGTGCCTGCTGGGCTGGACGGTGAGCGAGTCGATGTCGGGCTGGCCCGGCTGTTCGGGCTGAGCCGCTCGCGGGCCGCGGACCTGGCCGTCGCCGGCCTGGTGGCCCTGGACGGCGCCGTGCTGGGCAAGTCCGACCGACTGTCCGCCGGCGGTTGGCTCGAGGTGGAGTTGCCCGCCGAACGGGCTGCCCCGGTGGTGCTCGCCGAACCGGTCGACGGGTTGCTCGTGGTGCACGACGACGAGCACCTGGTGGTGGTCGACAAGCCGGTCGGGGTGGCCGCGCACCCCAGTCCCGGCTGGACCGGCCCGACGGTGATCGGCGGGCTGGCCGCGGCCGGCTACCGGGTGTCCACCAGCGGTGCCGCCGAACGGCAGGGCATCGTGCACCGCCTCGACGTGGGTACCAGCGGGTTGATGGTGGTGGCGAAGTCCGAGCGGGCCTACACCCTGCTCAAGCGTGCGTTCAAGGATCGCGAGGTGGAGAAGATCTACCACGCGCTGGTGCAGGGCCACCCGGATCCAAGCCGCGGCACCGTGGACGCCCCGATCGGTCGACACCCGGTGCACGACTACAAGTGGGCGGTGATCTCCGAGCAACAGGGCGGGAAGCCCAGCGTGACGCACTACGACACCCTTGAGGCGTTCCCGCACGCCAGCCTGCTCAGCATCCGGCTGGAGACCGGACGCACCCACCAGATTCGGGTGCACATGTCCGCGCTGCGCCATCCGTGCGTGGGCGATGTCACCTACGGCGCGGACCCGACGCTGTCCGCCCGCCTGGGCCTGAGCCGGCAGTGGCTGCACGCCGTCTCGCTGTCCTTCGCGCACCCGGACAGCGGGGAGTGGGTGTCCTTCGCGAGTGACTACCCGGCAGATCTGGCGAATGCCCTGGTCACGGTGGGCGCGTAAGGTTTCGCCATGTCCTCGTCGTTCACCGGGATCCCGACCGCCGCTCTGGACTTCTACGAGGACCTGGAGAACGACAACTCCAAGACCTTCTGGACCGCGCACAAGCACATCTACGACGAGTCGGTGCGCGCCCCGATCGAAGCATTGACCGCGGCCCTGGCCGAGGAGTTCGGGCCCGGCAAATTCTTCCGGCCCTACCGCGACGTGCGATTCAGCGCGGACAAGACCCCGTACAAGACCCACCAGGGTGTCTGGTTCGACGAGTCCAAGACCTACCTGCACATCTCCGCGGCGGGGCTGTTCGTGGCCGCCGGGTACTGGCGTACCTCGCCGGCGCAGGTCGGCCGGCTGCGTCGGGCGGTGGACGCGGATCTGCCCGGCGAGGCGCTGGCGAAGACCATCGCCGCAGTGCGCAAGAAGGGCTTCGAGATCGCCGGCGAGCAACTCAGCCGGGTGCCCAGCGGGTTCGCCAAGGACCATGTGCGCGCCGACCTGCTGCGCCACAAGACGCTGACCGCGCACCGCGAGGTGGGCTGCCCGGCGTGGCTGAGCGGCGCGCGGGCGAAGACCGAGATCGCCAAGATGTGGCGGTCCTTCGAGCCGCTGACGTCCTGGTTGGACAAACACGTCGGGCCGGACTGAGCCATGCGCCGGAACTGTCGGGCATCGGTCGTAGAGTCTGCTGCGTGAGTGCAACGGGGTCGGCCAGTTCGAATTCACACGGTGGGCGCAACGACTCCTTCGTGCACCTGCACGTGCACACCGAGTACTCCATGCTCGACGGGGCCGCCCGGCTCGACGACCTGTTCCGTGGCTGCGAGCAGATGGGCATGCCCGCCCTGGCCATGACCGACCACGGCAACGTGTTCGGCGCCTACGACTTTGTCAAGAAGGCGAACGCGGCCGGCATCAAGCCGATCGTCGGCATGGAGGCCTACCTGACGCCGGGCACCCACCGCGGCGAGCGCACCCGGGTGCGCTGGGCGGACGGCGGCGAGGACGACGTGTCGGGCTCCGGCTCGTACACGCACATGACCCTGCTGGCGACCAGCACCGAGAGCATGCAGAACCTGTTTCGGCTGTCCTCCCGGGCCAGCCTGGAGGGGTTCTTCTACAAGCCCCGCGCGGACCGGGAACTGCTCGACCTCTACGGCAAGGGCCTGATCGCCACCACCGGCTGTCCGTCGGGGGAGATCCAGACCTGGTTGCGGATCGGGAACTACGAGAAGGCCAAGCAGGCCGCCTCGGACTTCCGGGACATCTTCGGGCCGGAGAACTTCTTCTGCGAGCTGATGGACCACGGGATCGGCATCGAGAAGCGTGCCCACGACGGGCTGATGCGCCTGGCGAAGGACCTCAACCTCCCCCTGGTGGCCACCAACGACCTGCACTACGCCGCCGCCGAGGATGCCTCCGCCCACGAGGTGCTGCTGTGTGTGCAGTCCGGCAAGACGCTGGCCGACCCGAACCGGTTCAAGTTCGATGCCCGCGACTTCTACCTCAAGAGCCCGGCGGAGATGCGCGCGCTCTGGCAGGACCAGTACGGCCTGCGCGAGGCGTGTGACAACACGCTGCTGATCGCCGAACGCTGCGAGATGTCCTTCTCCACCAGGAATCTGATGCCCCGATTCCCGGTGCCCGAGGGGGAGACCGAGGAGTCCTGGCTGCGCAAGGAGGTCGAACGCGGCCTGCTCAACCGCTTCCCCGATGGCGTCTCGCAGCGTCACCGGGAGCAGGCGGCCTACGAGACCGACATGATCATCAAGATGGGGTTCCCGGGGTACTTCCTGGTCACCGCGGACCTGGTGCAGTACGCCAAGGACAACCGCATCCGGGTCGGTCCGGGTCGTGGCTCAGCCGCCGGCGCGCTGATCGCCTACGCCCTGGGCATCACCGAGTTGGACCCGATCGAGCACGGCCTGATCTTCGAGCGGTTCCTCAACCCCGAGCGCATTTCGATGCCCGACATCGACATGGACTTCGACGAGCGTCGCCGCGGCGACATGATCCGCTACGCCACCGAGAAGTACGGCGAGGAACGGGTCGCGCAGATCATCACCTACGGCACCATCAAGGCCAAGGCGGCGATCAAGGACGCCTCCCGGGTGCTCGGCTATCCGTTCGCCATGGGGGAGCGGATCACCAAGGCGATGCCGCCCGCGGTGATGGGCAAGGACATCCCGCTGTCCGGCATCTTCGACCCGAAGAATTCCAGGTACGGCGAGGCCGGCGAGTTCCGAGCCTTGTACGAGTCCGACCCGGACGTGGCGAAGGTCGTGGACACCGCCAAGGGGCTGGAGGGGCTCAAGCGCCAGTGGGGAGTGCATGCCGCGGGCGTGATCCTGTCTGCCGAACCGCTGCTCGATGTCATCCCGATCCAGCGCCGCGAGCAGGACGGCGCAATCATCACCCAGTTCGACATGGGTGCCTGCGAATCACTCGGCCTGCTCAAGATGGACTTCCTGGGCCTGCGCAACCTCACCGTGCTGGACGACTGCCTGTACAACATCACGCTCAACGGCGGCCAGTCGTTGGTGTTGGAGACACTGAAACTGACGGACCGTAAGGCCTATGAGCTGCTCGCCCGGGGCGACACGCTCGGCGTCTTCCAGCTCGACGGCGGCCCGATGCGGTCCCTGCTGCGCTCGTTGGTCCCGGACAACTTCGGTGACGTCTCCGCGGTGCTCGCGCTCTATCGTCCCGGCCCGATGGGCGCCAACGCGCACAACGACTACGCCGACCGCAAGAACGGCCGCAAGCCGGTGGAGCCGATCCACCCCGAGCTCGCCGAACCGCTGGCCGACATCCTGGGCGACACCTACGGCCTGATCGTCTACCAGGAACAGGTCATGGCGATCGCGCAGAAGCTCGCCGGGTACTCCCTGGGCGCTGCGGACCTGCTGCGTCGGGCGATGGGCAAGAAGAAGAAGGAAATCCTCGACAAGGAGTACATCCCGTTCTCCGACGGGATGAAGGCCAACGGGTACTCCGAGGGTGCCATCAAGACGCTCTGGGACATCCTGGTCCCGTTCTCCGACTACGCCTTCAACAAGGCGCACACGGCCGGGTACGGCCTGGTTTCCTACTGGACCGCCTATCTGAAGGCCAATCACCCCGCGGAGTACATGGCCGCGTTGCTCACCTCGGTCCGCGACGACAAGGACAAGTCCGCGCTGTACCTCAACGAGTGCCGGCGCATGGGCATCAAGGTGCTGCCGCCGGACGTCAATGCGTCCGACGCCAACTTCACCCCGCGCGGCAACGACATCGTGTTCGGGCTGACCGCGGTGCGCAACGTCGGCGCCAACGTGGTTGCGGGCATCATCGCCGCGCGCACCGAGCAGGGCGCGTTCACCGATTTCCAGGATTTTCTGCGCAAGGTCCCGGCCCAGGTCTGCAACAAGAAGACGATCGAATCGCTGATCAAGGGCGGTGCGTTCGACTCGGTCGGGCACACCCGCCGCGGGCTGTTGCAGGTGCACGAGCGGGCCATCGACGCGATCATCGACGTCAAGCGCAACGAGGCTATCGGGCAGGACTCGTTGTTCGGTGCCCTCGACGACGACGCCGGCGCGTCGGCCGCGGACACCATGTTCGATGTGGAAATCCCCACCGCGGAGTGGGACAAGTCCATGCTGCTCGCGCATGAGCGGGAGATGCTCGGCCTCTATGTCTCCGACCATCCGTTGCAGGGCATCGAGCACGTGCTGGCCGCGGTGGCGGATTGTTCGATCGCGGCGCTGGCCGATGCCGAGGACCGCGCCGACGGGTCGATGATCACCGTGGCCGGGTTGGTCACCGGGGTGGCCCGCAAGATGACCAAGCAGGGCAATCAGTGGGCGATCGCCACCGTGGAGGACCTCGGTGGGGCGATCGAGTGCATGTTCTTCCCGGCGGTGTACGGCGTGGTCGGGCCGCTGCTGGCCGAGGACACCGTGGTCGCGGTCAGGGGCCGGTTGGACCGCCGCGAGGACGTACCCCGCATCGTCGGCTCCGAGCTGTCGTTGCCCGACGTCTCGCGCAACGCCTCCGGCCCGGTCTCCGTGCACCTGCCCGCGGTGCGGTGCACCCCGCCGTTGGTGGAGCGGCTGCGCGAGGTGCTGGCCGCGCACCCCGGCCCGACCGAGGTGCACCTGCACCTGCAGGCGCGCGCCCGGACCACGGTGATGCGGCTGGACAAGGGCCCGCGGGTGACCGCCTCACCTGCATTGATGGGTGATTTGAAAGCGCTGCTCGGCTCGTCCTGCCTGGGCTGATCTCGCGCTGTCCGCCACGATTTCTCAGATCAGCCGAACGGCCTGATTCCCTCGACGACCGTACGGTCCGGGCTCCTGGATCTGGTGTCGCGACGTTGCGCGCGCCACCCTTGCTGTTGACAGGCGACACCCGGGTTCGCCGGCCGCGCGGGAGGTGCGAGATGCGGGTACGTGCGCAGCGATCGAGGATCGTGCTCGCGGCGTGCGCCGCCGCGGTCGTCGTCGCGGCCGTGTTCGCCGGTGCCGGGTTGGCCATCGGAGTCGACTCCACCGATCACAGCCCCGGCGCCAACACCAGCTCGGTGCAGGAGATCGCCCGCTGACCCGAGCGGCGGGGTGGCCATCCGGGGCCGCCCGCGACATGGTGGACTAGGCCAATGGGCAGCCGGACCAAGAACGTACGTCGGGGTCCGGCATGGGTGACCGTCGCGCTCAGCGCGCTGGTGCCCGCGGTGCTGACCCTGCTGATTGCGCCCTACGTCGGCATGGTGTGGGAGTCGCTGGCGCCCGCGCCGACCTACATCAACCTCGGCGGCGCGATCTACCTGAAGAACCAGGACACCGCGGAGTTCATCTCCGCCGACCTCTGCTTCCTGTTCATCGGCCTGCTGGTGGGGATTGTCAGCGGCGCGCTCGCCTACTGGCGCTACCGCAAAGCGTTGCCCGCCATGATCGGGCTGACCGCGGCCGCTTTCCTCGCCGCCATGATCGCCCGGCACGTCGGGGTGGAGTTCTCCCCGCCGCCCATCGCGCAGGCCGCCCCGGGCACCGCGGACGGGGCCAGCGTGCACGCGCAGATCGCGCTGCAATCGCACAGTCTTCTGCTCAGCTGGCCGGTGGGCGTGCTGCTGGCCTACGTCTGCCTGATCGCCGGTCTGGAACGACCGAGCGAACCCTCAGTTGAGGCTCTGCCCGCGGCCGATGAGATCGGTGCCGGGGAGGGACGGGAGATGAGTGAGGAGCTGCCGCTCGCGACGCAGCAGAGCGAGCTCGGCTCGTAGTCGCGCGGCGGCGTCCGGCGCCTCCAGCAGCTGTTGTTTGTCCCGCAGGTCCAGCACCATCGCGGCAGCCACCAGGTAGGACAGCAGCAGCGGGTCGGTGGGCAGGTCGCGGTCGGTCCGCGGAGCCTGGCCGGCCGAGCTGAGCAGCTGGTCCACGTAGTTCAGGTAGGCGGCGGCGGTGGCCCGGGTCAACGCGGGCGCGTCCTCGCCGATCTGCTCGCTGAGGTATTCCACGTTGCCGACCAGGTACGCCCCCGAAGCGTCCACCTCGTGCAACCGGAAGCGCCGGGTGCCGGAGCCGAGGATGTCGAAGCGGCCGTCGGGCAGCGCTTCGGCGCTGCGCAGGGTGGCGGTGCACCCCACGTCGTACAGCGCGGGCCGGGCCTGACCGGCCTCCCGACCGCTGCGGATGGCGATCACGCCGAAAGCCCCGGGTTGCTCGTCGCCGGTGGTCAGGTCATGCACCAACTGGCGGTAGCGCTCCTCGAAGATGTGCAACGGCAGCTGCAACCCCGGATACAACACGGTGCTCAGCGGGAACAGGGGCAGCCGCTCGGTCACGGGCCGCCCGACGCTCATGGCGGACAGCTTAATGAAGGGGCCATTCCGGGCGTCGCCGTAGACTCGGGGGGTGATTCCCGTCCTCGACCTGCGCGGATACACCCTCACCGGGCCTGCCGATGTCCCGCGGGAGTTGCTGCCGCGCGCCGCGGCCGACATCGAGCACACGCTGGACGCCGTCCGCCCGATCTGCGAGGACGTGCGCGAGCGCGGCGTCGCGGCGGTGCTGGACATCACCGAGCGGTTCGACGGGGTCCGGCCGGCGAGCACCAGGGTGCCCGCCGAGGTACTCGAGAAGGCGTTGGTCGATCTCGACCCCCGGGTGCGTGCCGCCCTGGAGGAGGCCGCCCGCCGGGCCCGCATCGTGCACTCGGCGCAGCGGCACGCGGACGCGGTCATCGAACTCTCGCCGGGCGGGGTGGTCACCGAGCGCT
This sequence comes from Sporichthyaceae bacterium, assembly GCA_035644015.1. Lineage (GTDB taxonomy): Bacteria > Actinomycetota > Actinomycetes > Sporichthyales > Sporichthyaceae > DASQPJ01. Next base: position 4,815 of record DASQPJ010000242.1, on the reverse strand, counting down.
GGGTGCCGGTGCGGCGGGTCGGACTCTACGTGCCGGGCGGCGTGGTCGCGTATCCGTCCAGCGTGGTGATGAACGTGGTGCCGGCCCAGGTGGCCGGCGTCGAGTCGTTGGCGGTCACCTCGCCGCCGCAGGCCGACAACGACGGCTGGCCGCACCCGGTGGTCCTGGCCGCGTGTGCGCTGCTCGGCGTGGACGAGGTCTATGCGGTGGGCGGTGCCCAGGCGATCGCGATGTTCGCCTACGGCACCGAGGAGTGCGAGCGCGTCGACCTGGTCACCGGCCCCGGCAACATCTACGTCGCGACCGCGAAGCGCTTGCTCAAGGGCATCATCGGCATCGACGCCGAGGCCGGCCCGACCGAGATCGCCATCCTCGCCGATGGCGGTGCTGACCCCGTCTACGTGGCCGCGGACCTGATCTCGCAGGCCGAGCACGATGAGAACGCGGGCTGTCTGCTGGTCACCACCAGCCCGGAGTTGATCGAGGCCGTGCAGGGCGAGGTGGAGCGCCAACGCGGGGTTTCGCTGAACCGCGTCCAGGTTGATTCGGCGTTGGCCAACCAATCGGCGCTGGTGTTGGTGGCCGACCTGGAGGCGGGCCTGGCGGTCGTCGACGAGTGGGCCGCGGAGCACCTGGAGATCCTCACCGCGGATGCGGGCGCCGTGGCCCGGCGGGTGCGCAACGCGGGCGCGATCTTCGTCGGGCCCTATTCGCCGGTGAGCCTGGGGGATTACCTGGCCGGGTCCAACCACGTGCTGCCCACCGGCGGTACCGCCCGGCACACCGGGGGGCTGTCCGTGCACTCCTTCCTGCGCAGCCTGCACCTGGTGGAGTACGACCGCCCCGCACTGGCCGAGGTGGCCGACCACATCGACGCACTCGGTGGTGCCGAGGGCCTGCTCGCACACGTCAACGCGGTGCGCGTGCGCGTGCCCAAGAACTGATGGACACCGATCTGCCACTGCGGGACGACCTGCGGGGCCTGTCCGCGTACGGGGCCCCGCAACTCGACGTCGCGGTGCGGCTGAACACCAACGAGAACCCGTTCGGGCCCTCGCCGGCGCTGGCCGCGGACCTGGCGGCTGCGGTGGCGGACGTCGCGCTGTCGTTGAACCGCTACCCGGACCGCGATGCCGAGGCGTTGCGCGCCGAGCTCGCCGGCTATCTCGGGCACGGCCTGATGGGCCAAAATCTGACGGCACAGCAGATCTGGGCGGCCAACGGGTCGAACGAGATCATCCAGCAGATCCTGATGGCCTTCGGTGGCGCCGGGCGACGGGCGTTGGGCTTCGAGCCGTCGTACTCGATGCACCGGTTGATCTCGCTGGCCACCCAGACCGAGTGGATCAACGGCCACCGGGAGGCCGATTTCACCCTGGACCCCGAGCACGCGTTGGCGCAGGTGGCCGAGCACCGCCCCGATGTGGTGTTCCTGACCTCGCCGAACAACCCCACCGGCACCGCGTTGCCCCTCGACGTGGTGGCGGCGGTCTACGACGCCGCGCCCGGCCTGGTGGTGGTGGACGAGGCCTACGCAGAGTTCGCCCGCGACGGAGTGCCCAGCGCGCTGAGTCTGCTGCCCGGCCGCAAGCGACTGGTGGTGACCCGCACCATGTCCAAGGCGTTCGCCATGGCGGGGCTGCGGTTGGGCTACCTGGCCGCCGATCCGGAACTGGTGGACTGCCTGCTGCTGGTGCGGCTGCCGTACCACCTCTCCGAGCTCACCCAGGCCGCTGCTCGGGTAGCGTTGCGGCACCGGGTGGACCTGCTGCGCACGGTGGCCGAACTGCGCGCTGAACGGGACCGCTTGGTCACCGAACTGACCGCGGACGGCTCGGTGGTGGTGCCCTCGGACGCCAACTTCGTGCTGTTCGGCGGGCTCACGGACGCCGCAGCGGTCTGGCATGCGGTGCTCGATCGCGGTGTGCTGATCAGGGATGTCGGCCTGCCCGGTTGGTTGCGGGTGACCGCCGGAACACCCGCGGAGAACGACGCGTTCCTCGATGCACTGCGCGCAGTGCGTAAGCAATGCCCGGAATTCTTTGTGCAGGAAGGAAGCTGACGCGATGTCACGCACCGGTCGGGTGGAGCGGGTGACCAAGGAGTCCTCCGTGCTGGTCGAGGTCAACCTGGACGGCACCGGGAAGCTGGACATCGCCACCGGCATCGGCTTCTACGACCACATGCTCTCCCAGTTGGGCAAGCACGGTCTGTTCGACCTGACCGTCAAGACCGAGGGCGACCTGCACATCGACTCGCACCACACGGTGGAGGACACCGCAATCGCGCTGGGCACCGCCTTCCGCGAGGCCCTGGGGGACAAGGCCGGGGTGCGCCGGTTCGCGAACTCGCTGGTGCCCCTGGACGAGACGTTGGTGCGGGTCGCGGTGGACCTGTCCGGGCGGGCGTACCTGGTGCACGTCGAGCCGGACGGGCAGGCCCCGATGATCGGGGAGTACGACACCAAGCTGACCCGCCACGTGTGGGAGTCCTTCGTCAACGCCGCCCAGATCACCCTGCACGTGGACGTGCTGCGCGGGCGCATCGCCCACCACATCGCCGAGGCGCAGTTCAAGGGCGTGGCCCGGGCGCTGCGCGATGCGGTGGCCATCGACCCGCGGGAGAGCGGTGTGCCGTCCACCAAGGGGTCTCTGTGAGGGTTGTCGTCCTGGACTACGGGTCGGGCAACCTGCGGTCGGCGCAGCGCGCGTTGGAGCGGGTCGGGGCGGACGTCACGGTGACTCCGGACCGCGCCGCGGCGGAGAATGCGGATGGTCTGGTGGTTCCCGGCGTGGGTGCGTACGCGGCCTGTATGAGCGGGCTGCGCGCGGTGTTCGGGCCGCAGATCATCACATCCCGATTGGCCGGTGACCGTCCGGTGCTGGGCATCTGCGTGGGCATGCAGGTGCTCTTCGAGCGTGGGGTGGAGCACGGGGTGACCAGCGAGGGTTGCGCCCAGTGGCCCGGCGTGGTCGAGCGCCTGGTCGCGCCGGTGCTGCCGCACATGGGTTGGAACACGGTGGACGCCCCCGCGGACACCGTGTTGTTCAAGGGGGTCAGCGACGCCCGGTTCTACTTCGTGCACTCCTACGCGGCCCGGACGTGGGCACCGTCCACACCGGCGCGGGTCACCCTGGCCACGCACGGCGAGCCGTTCGTGGCCGCGGTGGAGAACGGGGCGCTGTGCGCCACCCAGTTCCACCCGGAGAAGTCCGGCGACGCCGGTGCAGCGTTGTTGGAGAACTGGCTCCGCACCCTTAACTGACGGGGCATCGGTCATGGCGAAGGAACGCGCGGCCCGGCGCGCGCAACGCGAGGTCGAGGCGGCCGCACGGGCGGCCGAACGCGCCAAGGAGATCGCTCGGACATCCCGGCGGCGGGCCCTGCGGGACCGAGTGCGCGCCCTGGTGCCGTCCCGTCGGCGACGTCCGGACAGTGTGTTGGCAACGCGGCGGCGTGCGGAGAACCTCGTCGTGCTCGGGCTGTTCGGGCTCGTGCAGTTGCTGGGTTGGGTCGTGCTGCACAGCGTCCGGGCCAGTCTGGGCCTGCTGGTGCTCAGCGCGTTCGTGCTGCCGGTCGTGCTGACCCTCGCTTTTGACCGCCGCGGCGGGTGATCTGGCACTGCCTACCGGTCGACCTGATGGTCAGTGAGATATCACGTCTGCTGTTCGCCGGCTGACAGTGTGCGGGGCGCCGGGTCCTTATCGTCTTGATCATGTTGACCTTCATCGGAACCATCGCGGTCGTCGCGCTACTGGTGATTTTCCTCGTCGGGGTCGGTCGGGCGGTACGGGCGAACGATCGGCCCGCGGCGCTGCGACGAGCGGTCAGCGCCCTGGTCGGGCAGGCAGTGCTGCTGCTGGCGCTCGGTGTCCCGGTTGCGGTGGAGCTCGCGCACCACCTCAGCGGGCCCGCGGCGAGCATGTGAGCGCGGTTGAGCGAAGCGAACACCCGGCCCGACGCTAATCTCGCGGTATGCCGGATCGCCTGGAATTGCTGCCCGCCGTTGACGTTCAGGACGGCCAGGCCGTGCGCCTGGTGCAGGGGGAGGCCGGGTCGGAGACCTCCTACGGCGACCCGCTGGCCGCCGCCCTGGCCTGGCAGTCCGCGGGCGCGGAATGGATCCACCTCGTCGACCTGGACGCCGCGTTCGGACGTGGCTCCAACCGCGACCTGCTGCACGAGGTGGTCGGCAAGCTCGACGTGAAGGTCGAGATGAGCGGTGGCATTCGCGACGACGCCTCGCTGGAGGCTGCGATGGCCACCGGTTGCGCGCGGGTCAATATCGGCACCGCGGCGCTGGAGGACCCGGTCTGGTGTGCCTCGGCAATCGCCCGCTGGGGCGACCGGGTTGCGATCGGCCTGGACGTGCGGGGCACCACGTTGTCCGGCCGGGGCTGGACCCGCGAGGGCGGGGACATCTACGAGGTGCTGGCTCGCCTCGACGCGGAGGGCTGCGCCCGTTACGTGGTCACCGACGTAACCAAGGACGGCACCTTGCGCGGGCCGAACCTGGACCTGCTGCGTGAGGTGTGCGCCCGCACCAACAAGCCGGTGGTGGCCTCCGGCGGCGTGTCCAGCCTCGATGATCTCCGCGAGATCGCTGCCCTGGTGCCGATCGGCGTCGAGGGCGCGATTGTCGGCAAGGCGCTCTACGCGGGCGCATTCACCCTGGAACAAGCGTTGGCCGCGGTGTCCTGAGCGGACACCGCGGCCAACGTTCAGGTCGATCAGGTGGCGCCGTAGAACCCGTACCCGTTCGTCTGGTTCGTGCTGATGACGGTGAAGGATCCGAACATCCCGATCCCGCCGGAC
>DASQPJ010000241.1:0-2711 GCA_035644015.1 Sporichthyaceae bacterium | reverse complement strand
CGGTGATCTTCCAGGCCGGTGACTCGGCCGAAGGCCGCGACTTCGCCGCGCGGAACGCCGACGTGATCTTTTCCGCGCACGGTACCGAGTTCGACGACGCGCTGGCCTTCGCCACCGACCTCCGCAACCGACTGCGCGCTGCCGGCCGACCCATCGACGACCTGCGCATCCTGCCCGGTACCGAGATCATCATCGGCGCCACCGAGGAGGAAGCGGAGGAGAAGAAGCGGTGGATCCGGATGGCGCAGGTCACCCCGGCCACCGCGCTGAACGTCGCCGGGCTGCTGTGGAATCGGGACCTCACCGATCGGGACGCGGACGGTCCGCTGCCGGCGGAGGACCCGGTAATCGAGGAGAACAGCGGAGCGTTCGGCGCCCGCCGGGTGGCCGACCCGCGCACAGTGGTGGCCGAGTGGCGGGAGAAGGCCGAAGCCAACGGCTGGTCGCTGCGCGAGACGGTCATCGCACTGGGGCCGCAGCGTGGGCACTCCGGCACCCCGGCTGGGCTGGCCGAGAAGTTCCTGCACTTCGCGCGGCACGGGGCGATCGACGGTTTCAACATCACCCCGTACCTCATCCCGGACGGGCTGGACGACATCGTCGAGCTGCTCGTCCCGGAGCTGCAGGAGCGCGGCGGTTACCCGACCGAGTACCGAGGCAGCACCCTGCGCGAGCACCTGGGCCTGCGCGACCCCCTCACCCGCCGAGCCACCGGCACCTCCACCCGCCGCGCCGGCTAACCGCCGCCGGCCGCAGACACCCACCGGCGGGCCGCACAGACCCACCGCGGCCCGCACAGACCCACCCGCGGGCCGCACAGACCCACCGCGGGCCGCACAGACCCACCCGCGGGCGGCGCAGACCCACCGCAGGCCGCGCAAACCCTGCACGGTCTGCACCGGCTACACGGGGTCTGCGTCGCCCACACAACCGCGCCGAAACGCACCGCGGAGGGAGGCAAACCCGCAGCCGGCGCCGAGGGCCCAACGTGCAGAGGAACACCCTGCCCACGCAGATCATTCGTGACCGGCATTCCGGCGGCGCAGACCCACCGCGGCCCGCACAGACCCTGCACGGTCTGCACCGGCTACCCGCGGTCTGCGCGAGCCAGCCGCGGTCTGCGCGAGCCGCGAGCCACGCGAACCACGGGACTGTTCCGGGGCCGCCACCGTCAGGGCCGGGGGGCGGCTTCGAGGTGGTTACATCCGGAACTGTTCGGTGGGCGCGTCGGGTGCGCCGTGCCGAGGGCCAGGACTCGGGGCGGAGGGGGCGCCGTTCGACATGCTGGCATTGATTGCCCGCTGCGCGCTCTCCGGCAGGGTGTGCATCATCTCCTGCACTCTGGTCTGCCGGCGGCCCACCGCCCTGCGCTCCGGCACACCCGGGGAGACCGCGATCTGCGGCTTCAGCGGCGGCAGGCCGGCCAACTCGTCGCCGCCCATCTCGGCCAGCTCCCGCTCGGCCTGCTCGGTGTCCTTCTCCTCGCTCATCCCGATCGGACCCTGGCGCCGGCCGTTCAGGAACTGCGCCACTACCGGCTCATCGCTGGTCAACAGGACCTCGCGCGGCCCGAACATGGCCAGGTGTTTGCGGTACAGCAGCCCGATGTTGTCCGGCACGGTCTGCGCGGTGTTGATGTCGTGGGTGACGATCAGGAACGTCGAGTCCGTCTGCGCGTTCAGGTCAATGATCAACTGGTTCAGGTACGCGGTCCGCACCGGGTCCAGGCCCGAGTCCGGCTCGTCGAACAGGATGATCTCCGGATCCAGCACCAATGCCCTGGCCAGCCCGGCACGCTTGCGCATCCCGCCGGAGATTTCCCCCGGCAGCTTGCGCTCATCGCCCACCAAACCGACCATCGTCATCTTCTCCATGACGATGTCGCGAACCTCGGACTCGCTCTTCTTCGTGTGTTCGCGCAGCGGGAACGCGATGTTGTCGAACAGGTTCATCGACCCGAACAGCGCGCCATCCTGAAACAACACCCCGAAGAGCTTCCGGATCTCATACAGCCGGTGCTCACTGCACCGGACCAGATCCGTGTCGTGAATGATGATCGAGCCCTTTTCCGGCTTCAGCAGCCCGATCAGGCTCTTGAGGAAGACCGACTTGCCCGTCCCGGACGGGCCCAGCAGAACGCTCACCTCGCCCGGAGGCAGGGTCAGCGTGACGTCCGACCAGATATTCGACCGGCCGAACGACTTCGACAAGCCCTCTACCCGGACCTCAACACCTGCAGTCACCTGAGTCCTCCTCGTGGGACACGCGCCCCGACGGCGCAGCGCTGTCCGCCTCGGCACCATGGCGCAAGGCTTGTGACGCGTAGCATATCAACCATCCAAACGGGCTACCCCGCCTGAAGGTAACGCGGCATCCTCCACGAATCGGTGAGTCCAACCGGCCGGGAGAGGAGAACGGCCCGGTCCGGCCAGCGACCAGGTCGATCCAGCAGCCCGGTCGACCGACACCCTCCCGGGCCTACTTCCGCCGGACCGGCCGGGACGGCGGGGGCACCACCGGGCCGATGTTGCCGTCCGGCGCCGTGTCCAGATCGACGATCACCGGGGCGTGGTCGCTGGGCGCACTGCCCTTGCGGGCCTCCCGGTCCACCCAGGCCGCCGCCACCCGCGCGGCCACCGGGCCGGCGGCCAGCACCAGGTCGATCCGCATGCCCAGGTCCTGGTGGAATCGGCCGGCGCGGTAATCCCAGT
>DASQPJ010000240.1:0-2921 GCA_035644015.1 Sporichthyaceae bacterium | reverse complement strand
GTCGGTCTCGGTCGAACCAACGGCCGCCGCGGTCTTGGGAGCGGCCTTCGTTACGGCGTTCGTTTTGCTCGCCTTGGCCGGTGCGGCCTTGGCGGCGGCCGGAGCGGCCTTGGTGGCAGCGGCCGGAGCGGCCGCTGCCGGGGCCGCGGCCGCGGGGGCGGCCTCGGCGGGGGCCGCTGCAGCGGGGGCCGCGGCCGGGTTGTCCGAACTCGCCGCGGGGGCGGCGGGTTGTTGAGCGACCGCGGACTGGGAGCCAGAGCCACCGCAAGCGGCGAGCACCAGCGCCGCGCTCACAACTGTGGGGGCCAGCGTTGCCAGTCGCCGTCGTCTACTTGAGGCCATCTCTTTTCCTCCTGGAGCTTCCGGGGCGGGGGATGGCTCTCATCCTCACAAGCCTGCGAGGTTGGTCACATTGCTCCAATTGCGTATCTTTCGGGCGGTATAAGACCGCCTGCGCTGGGCCCGTACTCATTAGGGAGTAGGCCGGGGTCCGTTGGGTCACCCAGTCGGGGGTTCGACCCGGTCCTCAAAAGTACTCTTACAACAAATAGTCTACGACTAGAGGACTTGTCCATGGGTCGCCGGACTTTTTACGTCGCCCCCGACTGGAACCACCGGGCCACCGCCTCGGATCGGTTCGCCACCGCCAGCTTGTGCAGGATGTTCATCACGTGCTTCTTCGCGGTGCCGTCGGCAATGGTGAGCCGCCGCGCGATCGCCGCGTTCGTGCACCCCGAGGCCATCAGGGCGAGCACCTCGAGTTCGCGGCCGGTCAGAGTCTGGTGCAACGGCGCGCTGGCGGCCCGCGGCCCGGTCCGCACCAACAGGTCGTCGACCGGCTCCCCCGCCCGCCGGGTCGCCCGCATCACCGGCATCTGATCCATCGCGCCGGAGACGCGACCCAGTTCGGTCGACAACTGACGCAGCCGCACTCGGGTCGCGGCCAACCTTTCGTTGAGTACCGCACGGGACAACGCCAACCGGAAGCACTCGGCGAATGCGGCGAGCATGTCGCGGTCGACTTCATCGACGTGGCGCCGTTCTTCGTGCCGGTCGGCGTGCAACAGGCCGACCACTCGGTCCCCGGACACGATCGGCGCGGTCACGTAGGACCGGGTGCCCGACGCCAGAATCATCGCCTGGTGACCCCGTCGTGGATCGTCGGGATCCCGCACTCCGGTGACCAATACCGCCTGGCGGTCGTGGACCACCTCGACCTCGGGAATCCGGCCGTCCAACACCGTGGGCCGGGTATTGCCCGCCTCCGTGACGCGTTCGCCGAGGCTCGGATCGCCACCGACCACATACATCAGCTCGGGGTACCAGATGTTGTTCTGAACGCGGCTGATCATGCCGCGGTCAAAGCCCAGTTCGCAGATCAGCTCCGGCGCCGCGCTCACCAACTCCGACACGGAATGTCCGGCCGCCTCCAACCGCGGGAGCACCGCGGCAACCACGGTGACCACTTGCGATCGGCGTTCCAGTTGCAGCTCGAGCAGCCGGCGATCCAGCCGATGCAGCAGACACCGGGACTGTTCGCGGTCGGCCGGCTCGAGACCCGGCGCACCGTCCAGCACCGCTGTGGCCGCCGCGACCAGCGTGCGCGCCGACGCGTAGTCGCGCACCGCCGGCAGGTCGCGGCCGAGCAGCGTGCACAGGCAATCCCGAGCAGCGTCGAAGTCGACCAGGTCGTGCATCGGCACCGGCGGTCCTGACTCGGACCAGGCCGCTTCGTCGTCGTGCGGGATCGGGTTGTTCACGTCCGCGCACCGTCTCGTCATCGGCGGGGGTTGCGCTGGTGGTCGTCCCGCGGGCCAGCGTAGGACGAACTACTCTAGAAGTCGAGTATTTGTCATTCGAGTAGTCGGCCCCGAAATAGCCCGTGGCAGGAATGGTGCTGTCCGTCGGATTCCTGCCACACTGCGGGTCATGGCAAACACCAGGGTTGTCGCACTGGCCATGGATGGCGTCGTCACCTTCGACCTGGCCATCGCGGTGCAGATGTTCAGTAGGGGGGCGGGTCTCGCGCCCGACGGCTTCACGTTGACCACCTGCACCCGCCGGCCCGGCCGGGTCACCAGCCCGGACGGGTTCGCGCTGCACGTCGAGCACGGGCTGAGCGCACTGCGGCAGGCGGACATCGTGTATCTGCCCGGTCATCAGTACATGCGGCCACCGGACGACGTCATCGACGCGCTGCGCGCCGCCCATGCCCGCGGCGCCCGCATGGTCAGCGTGTGCGTCGGGGCCTTCTTCCTCGGCCACGCCGGCCTGCTGGCCGGGCGCACCGCCACCACCCACTGGGCCTTCGCCGATGAGTTCCGCGCCCTGTTCCCCGACGTCAACCTGCGCCCGGAGCTGCTCTACGTGGACGAGGGCGACGTGCTCACCTCCGGGGGGCTCGCGGCCGGCCTGGATCTGTGCCTGCACGTCGTCCGCGAACAGATGGGCGCCGCCCACGCCGCGTCGCTGGCCCGGTTCAACGTGGTCGCCCCGCACCGCGAGGGCGGCCAGGCCCAGTTCATTCCGGCCGCGGTCACCGCGCTGAACCCCGGCGGTCTGGCGACCACCCTGCAGTGGGCGCTGGAACACCTGGACGAACCATTGGACGCCGCGACGCTGGCGGCGCACGCCGGGCTCAGCCCGCGCACCCTGGCCCGCCGCTTCACCGAGGAACTCGGCCAACCGCCCGGCCGCTGGCTCACCGGGCAGCGCATCGCGCGCGCCCGCGAACTGCTGGAGACCACCGCGCTGTCCGTGGAGGAGGTCGCCGGCCGGGTCGGCTTCGGCGGCGCCGCCACCCTGCGCGTGCACCTGCGCCGGGCCGCGACCACCACCCCTACCGCCTACCGGCGCACGTTCGCCGCCGCCCCCGGGCGCCATGATCGAATGACTGGATGACCGGCTTCGGCATCGAGACC
>DASQPJ010000239.1:0-12761 GCA_035644015.1 Sporichthyaceae bacterium | reverse complement strand
TCCCTGGGTGTTCGGCTGCGCAAGCCACCGGACGGTGCGCACCGGGTCACCGTGGCGGCCGGGTCGATCGCCGACGGCATCCGGGTGCGCGAACTTCCCCGGGACGGCGAGCGGCAGTGGGTCAGTCTGGTGGTGCGCGACGGCCGCCTGATGCAGGTACGCAGGCGAACCCGGCTGGCCGCGGGCGACCAGGTGCTCGTCCTCGTCGAGCAGGAGCAGTCGGCGGAGTCCCTGGCCGTGTTCACCGAGCCCGCGCCGTGGCGGGACGAATCCTGAGCTTGCTCACTGGGCGTCAGTCGGCGTAGGTGCCGTGCCCCACGGTCCTTCCTCTTATGCAGTGCCGGCGCGCCGGCGGGCAACGGTCCTACGCCGCATCTAACCTGGCCGGGTGCCCCGCCCGCTGAAGGTTATTGACCTGTTCGCCGGCTGCGGCGGCATGACGTCGGGCTTCGTGCGCGAGGGCTTCACCCCGGTACTGGCCGTGGAATGGGACCTGGCCGCAGCCGCCACCTACGCCGCCAACCACGGTGCGGATCACACCGTGTGGGGCGACATCGTCGACCTCGCCGACGCCGACATCCCGCGCGCCGACGTGGTCATCGGCGGCCCGCCCTGCCAGGGCTTCTCCAACCTTGGCTCGCGCGACGTGCACGACCCGCGCAACAAGCTGTGGCAGCAGTACCTGCGGGTGGTGGTCCGCGCCCGACCGAAGATTTTCGTGATCGAGAACGTGGACCGCTTCCGGTCCAGCACCGAGTTCGCGTTGCTCACCCGCGAGGCGGCGGGCGGCATGATCGACGACTACACGCTGACCGACGGACTCTTGCTTGCCGCCGATTACGGCGTCTCGCAACGGCGCAACCGGACCTTCGTGATCGGCTCGCGGATCGGCCCGCTGGATCTGCCCACTCGAACCCACGCCCGCGATCCCGGTCCCGGCGAACTGCCCTGGCGAACAGTGCGCGACGCGATCGGCGACGAGCACCGCTTCCCGCGCCGCCCGGCCGGCACCGACCTGCCCGCGTCCCGCACCGCGTTCTTCGGGCGCACCGTGCCCGGCCTGTTCAAGGGCCGGGACCTGCACTTCGGCCGCAAGCCACGCGAGCTGTCGCTGCTGCGCTACGACTGCGTGCCCCCCGGCGGTGGCCGCTTCGACCTGCCCAACGAGCTGTTACCGCGCTGCTGGCGGGACAAGCCGACCGGCACCACCGATGTGATGGGCCGGATGCGCTGGGACGCCCCCTCGCTGACCGTGCGCACCGAGTTCTTCAAGCCGGAGAAGGGTCAGTACCTACATCCGCAATGGGACCGGGACCGCCCGGCGCAGCGGGTGAATCGGGTGATCACCCACGCCGAGGCGGCCGCCCTGCAGGACTTCGACGAGGATTACCTGTGGTGCGGCTCGAAGACCGAGATCGCCAAGCAGATCGGCAACGCGGTACCGGTCGGCTTGGCCGCGGCGGTGGCGCGTCGGGTGCGCACCGCGCTGCGCTGACGCCGGGTCAGTCCAGGTCGTTGGGCGCGGACGGGCTGGGGCTCGGGTCGGTCGCGTCGCCGTCGTCGCTGCCGTAGGACGGGGTGGGCGAGGCGGTGTCGGAGACCTCGGTGCCCGCGTCGTAGCTCTGGTCGTCGGCCCGAGCGCTCGCCCAGTCACCCATGCGCTGCGGGCAGGACAGGCTCAGGCGCAACTGCACCTCGTCGGCCAGCGACTGCAGCGTGGAGGCGCCGTCGGAGTCCGAGCCGGCCTTGCTGCGCTGGTCGGTGACCAGCTTGCTGAAGTCGTCGGGCGAGGAGTGGCACAGCGTGCTCAGCGACTCGGAAAATCCGGTGGGGGAGATCAGCAGCCCGGTCGGGATGGACAGCTGCTCGGCGGCCTCGCGGTAGTCCGGGTACGGGACGTCGGAGAACGCGTAGGGGTCCGAGGCCGTGGTGTCGGGGGCGGCCGTCTGGATGGTGCTCGCCGCCTGCGCAGGGGTGCCGGACAGGGGCGGGTGTCCGCACCCGGCCAAGCCCGCCAGGGCGGCCAGACCGGCCACCAAGGCTATGAATTCTCTACGCATACTGCCCCCTGTAATGAACAGTAGGACGGTCGCAATCCTCATGTCTGCGCATCGGATGCAACCATGACCGGACTGGGGGCTAGTCCGTGAGCTTTAGCACTGCTTGTGAAGAAAGTTCATGCCCAAAGGTGCCCCGGGTCAAACCCGGGGTACAGCTGGGAGTTCGCCGGGAACGTTACCGGCGGGTACCTGGACCTCGATCTCCGCGGACAACCAGGCGTCCTCGCTGAGCAATTCCAGCCCGTCGCCGCTCCAGAACCGGCCCGGGTCGTACCAACCGGCGTCCCGTCCGGCGGGCAGTAACCCCATCGCCTGGTAGGCCCTGGCCACCACCTCGGCGCAGTAGGCGCTGCGCGCCGCGCGGCCGCCGTCGCGCCGCGGCAGACGTCCGGCCAGCCACTTCCCGGCCAGCGCGGCGGTGGACGGGAATGGGGTGCCGTCCAGCCGGGCGATGCTGCGCAGCAGCGCGTCCTCCATGTCCCGAGTGATCCGGGCATCCAACTGGCGCAGCCACGCGGCCTGGCCGTACTTCGCGGACCACACGGTGACCGCGTCGCGCAGGTCGTGCAGTTGGACGCCGCGGTGCGCGTTGCCGGTCCAGACGTCCGGCAGGGACCGTCCCAGTTCCGCGTGCCACATCAGCGGCGGCAGGTCGTCGAGCACCACGGCCATGCCGACGTGGTTCACCGGCGCGTTGGTGAGCACCCGGATCGTGCGGTCCGCGGCGGCGTTGCCGCGGAACAGCCACAGGTCACCGGTGCGGCTGATGTCCACCGCCTCGTCGAGGGTGATCCGCGCGCCCTGCATGCGACTACGGTAGAGCCGTGCAGTGGCGGAAACTGTGTGGCATGGCCGGAGTTCTCGGTGTCGTGGCGGGTGGCGTATTGGTCGCCCGCGAGCAACGGACCCGGTCGGCCTACACGCCGGACCAGGTCCGGGCCCGGCTGCGCGCCCGGTTGGCCGGCGCGGCCGAGGGCGGCGACGACCCGGCTTAGCGGCCTCGACGGCGGTTCTGTCGGTACTTCTCGGCCCGGGCCAAGGTGGCCTCCAGGTCCGCGCGCATGCTGTCGCGCAGCTTCTTGGTCATCCACGCGCCCATCGGGAACGCGGGGATCTGCTGCTCCAAGCCGCCGCTGAGGCGGATCGCCAAGCCCTTGTTGTTGACCGCGAACGTGTCGATCTCCGACCAGGCGTAGTGCTTGCTTCCGAGCCAGCCGACGACCACCACCTCCTCGCCGAGCAGAAGCCGCAACCGCGCGGCCCGAAAGGCGATCGCGGCCACCAGCACGGCCCCGACCACACCGATGACCTTGTCCCGGGTGCTGTGCCCGGCCATGCCGCCGACGATCAGGATCACGGCGACCACCGCCCACGGCGCAGCGGACGCCACCCGCTGGAAGCCCAGCGGCCCGATGGTCTCCTGCTCCGCCACGGGCCAGACCTTAGCCGTCAGATCAGATGCGCCCGCCGCCAGAGCAGAGTGGACGGCCCGCCGATCAGCTTCTCCTCACGCAGGAACTCGGTGATCCGCTCGGCGCGCCAGCGCCGCGACTGCTGGTGGTAAGGGTTGGACCCGGCCACAGCGCGGCCCTCGCGCGGGTCGATGCCGACCGACTTGTACACCGCGGGGTCGATCATCGAGTCGATGATCAGGTAGGAGATGGCCGCGGTGAGCTGACGGTGCAGCTCGCGCATGGGCCGGCGCATGCCGGTCATCCGGCGGCTGACCTCCTCGCGAGCGAAGCGCACATGCCGCGCCTCCTCGATCACGTGGATCCGGTTGACCTGACGGATCAGCGGCTGCAGCGACGGGTCATCCATCATGATCCGCTGCACCCGGTCGGTGGTCTCCTCGGCGACCAGCACCGCGGCGAACATCGACGGGCCGCCCATCGCGGCCTTGGCGATGCGGGTGACCTCGTGGGTCAGTCGCGGTGGGCGGTAGCGGGGGACACCCATCACCTCGCACGCACGGGCGAACATGATTGTGTGGCGGGTCTCGTCGCCCAGTTCGGTCAACGCGTACTGCGCGTGCGCGCTGCGCGGGTCCAGGTCGTAGGCGTAGCGGGAGAGCAGCGCCATCAGCACGATCTCGAACCACAGGCCGACGGACATGCCGCTGGCGATCTCGTGCTTGGACAGCTCAATGCGCTCGGCCGAGCTGAGCTGGTCCCACAGCTCGGTGCCGTAGAGCGAGACGTGCTCGGGGGGCATCCAGAACAGACCGGGTACCGGCGGGGCGTCCCAGTCGATGTCGGTGATGGGGTCGAACGAGTGCCGCTCGGATGCGGTCAGCAGACGGCCGGCGACGGCCTCGCGACGCGCGAACGGGTCCTCGGTGAGCGGGGGCATGAGGTTTTCTCCTACCTGGTACGCGATGTATCACTCATTCCAACTGGATGGTACACCTCGTACCACTCATCGGCTAGACTGAACCCGTGATTCCTGAGGCCGTCCCACCGCTGCGCGGCCAGGCCGCCCGCTGGGCCGGGCAGCGCGAGCGCCGTCGTGCCGAGTTCGTGGACGCTGCGCTCGGGGTGATCGCCGAGCAGGGACCGGCAGTTTCCGTGGAGGACATCGCCGCTCGGGTCGGGGTGGCCCGCACCCGCCTCTATCGGCACTTCACCGACCGGGCCGACCTGGAGCGGGCGATCAGCGAGCGAGTGGCCCGCCTGGTGATGGCCGAACTCGAGCCGTTGTGGCGCCCGCAGGGCTCGGCCCGGCAGATGATCGCCGGCGCCATCGGCTCCTACGTGCGGTGGATCGGGGCCAATCGCAACCTGCACCTGTACCTGCACGCCCACGCCCGCCCGACCGACGACGCCACCGACGCCGAGACCGATGCGGTGTCCGGCGTGCGGCGCGCGGTCGCCGAACACCTGTCCGGGTTGTTCGGCGGCTACCTGGGCCTGCTCGGTCTGGATCCGTCGATCGCCACTGACCTCGCGCACGCCGTGGTCGGCATGGTGGAGTCGGTGGCCGACCGCTGGGCTGCCGTCGGTGGCAGCGAACCGGACGCGGTGATCGAACGGCTCGGGCTGTGGACCTGGGCGATGCTCGCCGACACCCTGGCCGGCGCGGGGGTCACCCTCGACCCGGACCTGCCCCTGCCACCCCTGGGCTGAACCGGCCGCTCACCTCCACGTCGAGTGTGCAGTTGGGCACCCGAATGTGATTGGAGTGAGTGCTCAGCTGCACACTCGACGGGGTTTGAGGGTCTCAGGGGGTCTGGAGGTTGGCGGCCATCCGCTCGAGCACGACAAGGGCGGCGTCCAGTTGCGCGGCGTCGATGCCGTCCAGGGCGCGGGCCCGCATCGCTTCGACCTCGGCCGAGATGCGCGTGAGGGCCGCCTCGCCGTCGGCGGCCAGCGTGTAGACCGTGCCATCGGTGCCCGCCCAGTCCCGGCGCACCAGGTCATCGACCACGTCGGTCTGGGTCACCGCGGCGGCCACCCGGAACGGCAGCAGCGCCTCGGCGATGCGAGCGCGGGTGCACGGGCCCTCGCGCAGGGTGAGCAGCACCTGCCAGTGCCGGCGGCGCAGCCCGTTGCGCTTGAGCGTCGCGTCCAGCGCCGCGTCGAGCAGGCCGTCGAGGAGCTTGAGGGCGGCAGCCAGCGGGAGGTCGTCCATCGCCGGACCGTATCCCGTGCACGCCGAGGACCGGGCACCCCACGGATACCCGGTCCTCAGCGACTGGCTTACTTCTTGGACAGGCCCAGCGCCACGATGCGCCCGACGGCGCCGCGCACCTCGGCCGCCGTGGCGCCCGCGTCGGCCGCGCGACTGCCGGCCGTGGCCGCCACCAGGCTGGCCAGTGCCGCGGCGTTCGCCTTGGCGTCCTTGGTACCGCCGGCCACGGCCGCCAACGGCGCGGCGACGCCGGTGAGCACGGTGGCGCGCACCTTCTTGAAGCGTGCGTCGCCCTCGGAGGCAGCGGTCTCCAGTACGCGGAGCACCGCCTCGTTGTCCTTCCAGAACCCGCTGATGCCGTCGACGATCTTGTCAACCGAGGCGCTCGCGGCCCGGCCGGTCATACTCGCGCCCTCGGCGAGGGACTTCAGCCCGGCGGCGTCCTTGGCCACGTCCGTGGCCAGGGCCAGCACCGCGGTCTCGACGTCCGCGAAGTACTGGTAGAAGGTCGCCGGGGAGGTGCCGACCTCGCGGACGACGTCGGTCACCCGCACGTCGCGGTAGGGCATGGTCGCCAGCAGCTTCCCGAGTGACTCGAGAATCCGCTCTCGGGTCTCCCGGGCGCGGCGCCCGGCCATGCGCTTGTCGACGGTGCGGAGCTTTACTTTCGCTGCGTCAGTTTTGGCCACGTCCAGCAGCTAACCATATATCTGACGTTCAGTCATCCTGACGGCCCGTCCCTTCGGGTTAGGAGACGGCAAGACTTCACGGCCGCCTTCGATTCACCCCAACGCCATGATCATTCTCGGTTAGGGGAGCCTGAGCTTTAACCCGGGAACGAAGGGGGAGACTGCTGGCATGGACACTTCCGCTCTGCTGTTGGAGCTCTACGGACGCATCCCGACATTGGCCGCCGAGGCGGTCGCCGATCTGTCCCCGGAACAGTTGCTGCACCGGCCGACCCCGACGGCGAATCCGATCGGCTGGCTGGTGTGGCACACCGCCCGGGTGGAGGACCACCAGGCGGCCGAGGTCGGTGGCTATCAGCAGGTGTGGATCACCGATGGCTGGGCGGGTCGATTCGGCGACCCGGCGGACCCGGATGACCACGGCTACGCGCACACTGCGGCGCAGGTGGCCGGGGTGCGGGCGGAGCGCGCCGCGGACCTGCTGGCCTACCTGGACGCGGCGCACCAGCGGACGATCGAATTCCTGCGCGGGCTTTCCGCGGCCGACCTGGACCGGATCGTGGACCACAACTGGGACCCGCCGGTCACCCTGGGCGTGCGGCTGATCAGCGTCGCCGACGACTGCCTGCAGCACCTCGGGCAGGCGGCCTACGTGCGTGGACTGCTCCTTGGTTGACGTCCCTGACGTTCTCGACGGGCTTGCCCGGGCGGGACCGTTCTTCGCCCTCGACCTCGATCCGCCGCCGGGCGCCTCGTCCCCGGACGGCCCGTCCTGGCATCGGTTCACCGAGCTGACCGAGCAGCCCGAGGTCCTGGCCCGCCGGGTGGCCGCGGTGCGCGCGGCGATCGCCGAACGTGCCGGGCTGGAGGCGGCGGAGATCGATGCGCGGGCTGCGGCGTCGTTGGCGCATCTGGGGCTGACCTCCCGGCTGATCTCCCCGGTGCTGGGCGGGGTGGTGTTGGCCGGGGTGTTGCTGGAGGTGGACGGCGCGGCGCTGTGGTGGCGCGACGTGCTGGGTCCGGTTCCGCTGGCCCAGCCGGGACTGACCGCGCGCCCAGTGGATCGAGCCGACGCGGCAGGGTTGGCCGAGGCGCTGACCGGCGGACCCGCGGCGGCGTTGGTGGACTCCTTCGCCGGGCACGGGGTGTCCCGTCGGGTGCTGTGGGGGAACCATGCCTCGGCCACCGCCGGAGCGTTGTCGATGCTGCGTCAGATTGCACCGGGCGGTCCGGGGGCGGTGCAGGCGCTCGGTACCGCGCTTTTCGCGCAGCCGACCATGACGGAAGCCGGCCGATACGAACCGGCCGGCTTCCGACGCAACAGTTGCTGTCTGTACTACCGCGTGCCCGGCGCCGGGCTGTGCGGGGACTGCGTGCTCAATGCGCGGCCGGTACGAACTCCGGCTGCGCCGCGGGCCCCGCGCGCTTCCCGCTGACCACCCGCTCGGCGAGCGGGGCGAACACGATGCCGATCACCGACCACAGGATCAATTGCGCGGCCACCGAGTACACCCGGAATTCGGCCAGCACGTCGGCCGGGAAGCCGGGGAACACGATGGTGCCGTTGGCGTCCTTCAACGGCAGTGGCGTTTCGGTGCGCTGGCGTCCGTACTCGGCGACGTTCGCGTGCAGGTGCCCCAACGGCGGTAGCGCGACGAAGAGCACGATCATCACGGCGAGGAATCCGCCGCCGGCCAGCAGGCTCGCGTTCCACGAACCGAACCGCTTGGCCAGGTGCTGCCCGATGGCCACCGCGAGGACGGCGGTCACCAGGCCGACCAGCATCACGGTGAGGAACAGCGACCCGCGGGCCCGGATGGTTTCCGAGTGCCCGATGGCCGGCGGGTTGGCCGGGTACTTGGCGAACGGCACCAGGTAGACGGTGAGGAAACCGAAGGCCGCCACCAGCAGCGCCAGGGGCCGCGGCCGGATCTTGCCGGTACGGCCCAGGCACAGCGCGTAGGCCACCGCGACCAACGCGCCCATTGCGATGCCGAACAGGACCATGCCCACGCCGATGCCCGCGTTGCGCTGTACGTGCCGGCTGAACGGGTCGTGGCCCTCGGCCGCCACGGCCAGTCCGGCGGCGCGGTCCAACGCGCTCTGCGCCTCGTCACGGCCCGACTCGTAGTCGATGGCCCGCTGGATCACCGGTTCGGCGAGGACGCGGGCGAAGATGAAGGCGGTCAGGCCGCCTGCCCCGCCGGCCAGGAGGCCGCGGGCGAGGAGTCGCCCTTCAAGTTTCTGGGGAGGCGCAATTTTCTGGCGGGGCGCCATGTCAGTGGCAGGGGAAGCCGAGGAAGTGTCGGGCGTCATGCACGAATTCGTGCACGTAGGTGTTGGACCCGAACACCGAGGTGGCGCCCTGGTCGATCCCGATGAAGTAGTAGGCCAGCATCGCCAACACTGCCGTGCCGAGCAGCCACAGGAAGGCGGTGTGGGCGGCGACCAGCGGAGTGGTCCGGACGCCCGTCGCCGTGGCGTTGGGTTGGGTGGTGCTCATGAGCGCTCCCTTCGGGGATCTCGCGTCCCCTCGATCGGTCGGCACGTCGGGAGCCGGTGCCCTGACTCGCGTCGCTCACGACGCTCACAGTGGCGCGACCGTGCCGGATTTCCACCGGCTTCCCCAGCTCCCGCGCAGCGCTCACAGTAGCCCCGCGGGGCAGATGCGCACCAGGCGACCCGAAGGGGGAGACTGTGCGGGTGGATCAGTACCGCCAGGCCAACCTGCAGAACTGGGAATCGCGGGTCCCGGTTCACCTGGCCGCGGACGGTGAGGGGGTCCGGGCGCTGGCCGACGACCCCACCGCGCTGTCCACCGTGGTCGCCCACGACGCCGCGGCTCTGGGTGACCTCACCGGGCAGCGTGCGCTGCACCTGCAGTGCCACGTCGGCACCGACACCTTGTCCCTGGCCCGGCTCGGCGCCCAGATCACCGGGTTGGACTTCGCGCCGTCCGCGATCGCGGCGGCCCGGCAGCTGTGCGAGCGCGCCGGGGTGCCCGCCCGGTTCGTGGTCTCCGACGTCTACGAGGCCGGGGTCGCGCTCAACGGGGAGCGGTTCGACTTGGTCTACACCGGGGTCGGCGCGCTGTGCTGGCTGCCGGACATCGTCGGCTGGGCCCGGGTGGTGACCGCGCTGCTGGAGCCCGGTGGGCGGTTGTTCGTCCGCGAACTGCACCCGGTGCTGTTCACCCTGGACGATGAGCGAAACGACGAACTACTGGTCATCCGCTACCCCTACTTCAACACCGCCGAGCCGCAGTTCGTGGACTCCCCGACCAGTTACCAGAACCGCGCGGTGGAGTTGTCCGCGCCGCAGCGCTACGTGTGGAACCACGGGCTCGGTGAGGTGGTCACCGCACTGATCGAGGCCGGGCTGCGGATCACCTCGCTGGTCGAGCACGCCGAGAGCGAGTGGCACGCGCTGCCCTGGATGGTGCCCACCTCCGACGGCCGGCACGGGTTGCCGCCGGGCCGTGAGCGGGTGCCGTTGATGTACACGCTCACCGCCGTCCGAGATCGCCCCGCGGTGTGACGTGGGCGGCGAGGGCTCAGTCGCCGTGATGCGGGGGCCGCTGCCGGCGCAGCCAGTCCTCGCGGTCCTCGGGCCGGTCGTCCTCGCCCCACCCCTGCTCGGTCTCATCCGTGCTGCGCTGCGGGAGCACGGGATCGGGGTCGGGGTCGGCCATGCCTCCAGAATGCCGGCCCCCGGCCAATCGCCCCCGGCGGCGTGATGCGCGAACGGTCCTCGGCCGCGCTGTTGATGCTGCGGCCCGCGGTCGTGGTGCTGTTGGTGACCGCCGATCCGTTCATCATCGGACTGGCCCTGCCCGACGTGATGGACGGCCTCGGGCTGCACGCGGGGCAGGTCAATCGGGCTACCGCGGTGCTCAGTGTGTATCTGTTGGGTGCCGCGGTGGGGGTGTGGAGCACCGGGCGTACCCGGGTGCACGTCGGCGGGCGGTGGCCCGCGCCCACGTTGGCCGGTTTCGCGGTGGCCTCGGCAGTAGCGGGCAGTGTGCATTCGCTCGGGCCGTTCCTGGTGGCCCGCGGCCTGCAGGGGCTGGCCGCCGGGGCGCTGGTGCCGGTGGTCTGGCGCGCGGTGGACGACGCGCGGCAGGCGCTGGTTGCGCTGGCCGCGTGCCTGGTACCCGCGTTGGGTCCCCCGGTGGGGATGTTCCTGCTGTCGGCCTGGTCCTGGCGGGCGGTGTGCTGGGCGGAGGCGATCCTGGCGCTGGCGTTGGCGTGGCGCTGGTGGCACACCGGCGGGGTGTCCGAGGCGGCTCGGGCCGACATCGGCCGGCCGAACCGAGCGGTGATTGCCGCGGGCGCAGTGGCCGGGCTGGCCGCCACCGGGCTCGCCGCCCTGGTGGTCTACGTCCCGTTGTTCACCCGCACCACCCGCGACCCGCGCTCGGCCAGCGAGGCCGGGGCCATCAGCCTGCGGGCGTTGCTGCCCTTCGCGTTGGTGGCCTTCGCGATGCTGGTGCTGCGGCCCCGCCCGAGCCGACCGCTGATCGTGTTCGGTCTGCTGCTTGCGGCGGGTGGACTCAGCGGCATGTCGTTCTGGAACGGCACTACGTTGCGCGGTATCGGGTGTTGGTTCGAACTGATCGCGGTCGGTGCCGGGCTGGGGTTGGTCGCGTTGCCGTTGGCAATGTGGTGCGGCAGCGCGGCGCGGGCCGCGGGTGCCGCGCTGCTCGGCGCCGGCCTGGGGCTGGCCGCGCTCACTGCGAACGGACTGATGGTGTTCCACGACCGAATGCGCCACGTGCTGGCCCCGGAGGACCTGTGCCCGACGGCGCCCGCGCAGTGCGCCGAATATGAGCACTACGCCCGGGAGGCGGTGCTCGACCAACTGCGTGCGGTGTTCGTCGGAGCCGCGCTGTGTGTCGCCCTGGCGGCCACCATCGCGGCGCTGATGTTGCGAACCGCGGGCCGCCGGGTTTCGGCATGACTGGGTTGGTCTCCGCCCTACGGGCGGTGGCGCCGGACACCGACGACACCGTCCGACGGCGGGCGGAGTACTCCTCGGACGCGTCGAACTACCGGCATGTGCCGGTCGCGGTGGTCTGCCCGGCCGACGCCGACCAACTGGCTGCGGCGGTGGCGGTGGCCTGTGCGCACGCAGTGCCGGTGACCATGCGAGGGGCGGGCACCAGCGTGGCCGGCAACGCGATCGGGCCGGGTGTGGTTATCGACTGCGCGCGCCGGATGAACGCGGTGCTCGAGGTGAACCCGGATGCCCGCACCGCGCGGGTGCAACCGGGGGTGGTGCTGGACGCCCTGCAGGCCGCGGCCGCGCCGCACGGGCTGCGCTTCGGGCCGGATCCGTCCACTCATTCGCGGGCCACGCTGGGCGGGATGATCGGCAATAACGCGTGCGGATCGCACTCCATTGCCTGGGGTCGCACCGTGGACAACGTGCTTGACCTCGACGTGTTGCTCGCCGACGGCACCAGGTTGACGGTGGGCACCGAGGCCCCGCCCAGCGCCGGGCGGGCCGCCGGCCTGCACCGCGCGATGCGTGTGCTGACGGACCGTCATGGCGACGCGATCCGGTCCGGCCTGGACCGCTTCCCCCGGCAGGCCTCCGGCTACGGCCTGCACCACCTGTTGCCGGAACGCGGCACGAACCTGGCCCGGGCCCTGGTCGGGTCCGAGGGCACCTGCGCGGTCCTGCTGGCCGCGACCGTGGCACTGGTGCCGGTGCCGCGGGAACGGGCGCTGCTGGTGCTGGCCTTCGACGACCTCGCGGATGCCGCCGATGTCGGTCCGGCGGTGGTGGCGTTGGGCCCGTTGACCTGCGAGGGCCTGGACACGGCGCTGCTGCCGCCGGGAGCCGACCCGAGCGCGGCCGGGTTGCCGGCCGGGCGTGGCTGGCTGCTCTGCGAGTTCGACGGCGCCGAGGCCGCGCACGCCGCCGCAGCCCGGTTCGGCCGTGCCGCGGTGCTCACCGACCCGGCGGCCCGAGCCGCCGTGTGGCGGGTCCGCGAGGACGGCGCCGGCCTGGCCACCCGGTTGAGGGACGGCACCCGCGGCGGCACCCAGACCTGGCCCGGCTGGGAGGACGCCGCGGTACCGCCGCAACGGTTGGGCGCCTACCTGCGCGAATTCCGGGAGCTGATGGCCCGTCACGGTCGACGGGGCGTGCTGTACGGGCACTTCGGGGACGGCTGCCTGCACGTGCGCATCGACTTCGACCTGCTCAGCCCGGCCGGGGTGGCCCGGTTCCGGGTGTTCGTGGAGGAGGCCACCGATCTGGCGGTGGCCCACGGCGGCTGTGCGTCCGGCGAACACGGCGACGGGCAGGCCCGCTCGGCGCTGCTGGCCCGGACCTACCCCCCGGAACTGATCGAGGCGTTCGCGGCGTTCAAGAC
>DASQPJ010000238.1:0-2262 GCA_035644015.1 Sporichthyaceae bacterium | reverse complement strand
CCGTCGCATTCGGGTCGACGCGGCTGCCGAGCTTGCCGAACGCCGTGTCCGCGTCGATGGCGACCACGCGGTCGTCCTGGCGCAGCTCGGCGAAGATCGACCCGATGCTCGCGGACACCGTCGTCTTACCAACGCCGCCCTTGCCCATCACGCCGATCTTGTAGTGGCCCCGCAACACCGACTTGATCCGTGCCTCCGACTCGGCCTGCCGCAACTCCTCCGTGGACTGGCCAAGGTTGACCGCCCCGAACGTGAGCCGGAACAGCACCAGGCGCCAGCCGCTCGACGGCGGAAGCGGTTTGGCAGGGACGAGCTCGTCCCGCCTGATGCGGTCTGCATAAGACCCGGTCGGTTGTGGCGGTGCCATCCGGGGGTCGGGCCCGAACTGCTGCGGCGGCCAGGAGGGAGGCGGCGGTGGGGGATTCGGCGGCGGACCGGGACTCGGCGGTGCGGGTGGATGCGGCGCCCGTTGCGACTGCCAACCAGGCGGCGGTTGCTGCTGTTGTCCCCACTGTTGTGGGTTGGGGGCTGGTGGAGGGCCCTGCTGTTGGGGAGGACTCGGAGGTTGAGGCGGGTTCTGCTGCCTGAGGAGTGCGCCGAACTGGCCCGTGTCGCGCGGTCCAGGAGGCGGTCCGTAGCGGGGTGACGGCGGGGGGAAGACGATCGGCGGGCGGTCCATCTCGCGCGTCGCGTTCGTGGGAAATTCGGGCGCGGTGGATTCGGGCGCCATGGGTTCCAGTGCGGGCGGCTCTTCGGGCGGGGGCACCGGATCGGCGGGCACGAAGTCGACGGGTGGCCGGGAGGGCAGCGGCGTCGCCGCCGGGGTGAACGTCGGCTCGACGGGTGCGGGGGGTTCGTAGTCGGATTCCTCGGGCCCGGTCCAGCCGAGCTGCCTGCGCAGGGCGTCGTCACGCTTGCTCACGGCACGTGGCTCCTTCCCTGGGAATCCAGACGATGTGGCTGCCTGCCTGGAATCAAGTATCAACCACACCGTGGCCGGCCCAACGGATCATCGCGGGGTCCGCGACCGCTGTTGGCGACCAGCAAACATTATTGGAGTCAGCTTGGCGGCCGGAGGTGGACTTCCGCGAGGCGATTTCCGGTGGTCGCACGTGGCACGAACCCGAGATGTGCGGCCTCGCTGCTCGATTGCCGTTCCGCAGAGCGATGGCGCGCTTCTGCCACTGTATAACCTGTTCAGCAGGGCTGATCGGGGCCGATCGCCCTGCAATCAGCGGTGGAATTGGTGCGTAGGGGGTCGCTGATCCGCTGGTACGCTCGCATCCGGCGAGAGGGTTCGAGGTATGGGGGTGCAGGGTAAATTGGAGAACGTTGGCAAAGCCGCGCTTCTCCGTGCAGCCAATGCGCCGATCCTCACCGGCGGCCAGCTGGTGATCGCAGGGATGAAGCTGACCACGGGCTTCGGTGAGCCCGAGGACGGCGCGCGATTCGGTCAGGGTGGAGCCCGACTTCACGGTGCCGCTGCAACGCTGATGTCCGCGCAGGCCACCGAGAGCTGGTCGGGTGCGGGGGCAACCGCGTACTCGGTCACGGACGTCAAGCAGATGACGCGGGCCAGGGCGATGGCCGCCGCCGATCACGAGGTGCACGGCGTGCTCGCCACCGAGGCCTTCCAGATCGACTTTCATCGGGACCGGCTCGACGGTGTGTACAACTGGCTGGCCGACGTTGGGCTCCTCACCTCCGCGCTGGGCCTCGTCCCCGGCGTTGGCCAGGGTTTGAAGGCGGCTGCCGATGCGCAAGCGGTGCTCGTCGCAGTCGGCCGTAGCTCGCTGGAGCTGGACCAGCTCTCGTCCGAGGTCGAAGTGAACGCCGCGGCCTTGCAGCAGCTCGTCGGGCGCTACGAGAAGGTCGAGCAGACCGCGGACCTCTCCCAGGCAGTGGAAGACCAGGACCCGCCTGCGCCACTGCCTCCGCCGCCCGAACCGTCACCCGAGGAGAAGCCCGAACGGTCGCCAGAGGACGAGTCGAAAGACCAGCCTGCCGAGGGCGAGCCGCCCACGCCTCCGCCCACACCGGCGTCGGGTAGCCCGGCCCAGTTCGTCGCGTCCCCCGTGACGGGCGGACCGCCCCGGACCCCGTCGCCGAGGCCTCCGGCGGCCGTGGCCCAAGTGCCCGCCTCGCCTGCACGGTCGGCCACGGGTGCTCCGCCTGCGGGCGGAATGCCGCC
This sequence comes from Sporichthyaceae bacterium, assembly GCA_035644015.1. Lineage (GTDB taxonomy): Bacteria > Actinomycetota > Actinomycetes > Sporichthyales > Sporichthyaceae > DASQPJ01. The sequence continues at coordinate 71 of DASQPJ010000238.1, read as the reverse complement.
CGCGGCGATCAGCGGGGGAGCCGCTCCGACGGCTCCCGCTCCCGGAATCCCGATCGGACTGATCAAGGAGG
>DASQPJ010000237.1:0-8549 GCA_035644015.1 Sporichthyaceae bacterium | reverse complement strand
GGGGACGGCGGCGCGAGGAGACTCGGTGAAGCGGACAACGGCCTGCTCAGGGCTGGTGGCAGGGCTGGCGCTGGTGATGCTGTCCGCGCCGCTGGCCGGCGCCCATGTGACGGTCAGCTCCGACTCGACCGCGAAGGGTAGCGGCACGACGCTGACTTTCCGCGTCCCGACCGAACGCGACGACGCCTCCACTACCAAGCTCGAGGTCGACTTTCCCAGCGACCAGCCGCTGACCGGCAGCGTGCTGAGCAAACCCGGCTGGTCATTCGAGATCACCAAGGCAGCCGCGGCGACACCGACGCCAAACCCAAGCTCGATGCCCGGCATGAATATGGCTGATGACGACGCACCGGCCGCGATCACCTCGATCGTCTGGACCGCCAACGACACCAGCAGCGCGATCAAGCCGGGCGGCTATGACCTGTTCACCGTGCGCGTGCCCAAGCTGCCCGACACCGATGCCCTGACCTTCAAGGCGCTGCAGACCTACAGCGACGACCAGGTCGTTCGCTGGATCGACGTCGCCGCGGCGGGCACCGCGCAGCCCGACCACCCCGCGCCCACGCTGCACCTGACCGCGGCCTCGGACGCCAAGCCGCCCGCGATGTCGATGCCGGCCGGCGGCATGACGATGACCAGCACTCCGATGGCCGGCGGCATGCAGATGGAGATGGGGCCGTCGCGCGACGACACCGTCAACGTGGCGCTGGGCCTGGGCATCGCCGGGTTGTTCCTCGGGCTGGTCGCCGGAACGCTGGGCGGTGCGGCGCTCGCCCGTTCCCGGGGCAAGAGCGAGCGCTGAGGCCACGATGGGCCCCATCGATGTGATGCCCTGGTGGGTGCGGCTGTTCTGGGTCTGCGCCTACTGCTGGGTTGCAGCCCAACACACGGTGCACGTCGCGCTGATGCGGGGGCAGCCCCGGGCCTGGCACCTCACGCACATCGCGATGAGCGTGGGCATGATCTACATGTTCGCGCCGTGGCAGGGCGAACCGATCGCCGCTGTGGTCTGGGAACTCGCGTTCCTGGCCGCGGCCGGTTTGGTCCTGCTGTTCGTGCTCGCCTCCTGGTCGGGCGGCCGACCGGTCAACCTGTTGTGGTTCGTGCAACTGCTCGCCATGTCCGCGATGGGCTACATGTTCGGGCTGATGGACGTCTTTGCGGGCAAGAACGTCTCCGGGCTCACCCTGGCCGTGGCCGCGTATTTCGTGCTGGAGGCGGCGGGTTGGAGTCGGCGATTGTTCGCCGAGGCGGATGACCGTCGGCTGTCCTGGGTGCCGTTTCAGGTGGGTCCGGGACGGGCCCGTGGAGTGTGCGCCGACTGCCTGTGCGGCCCGGTGCCGGTGAAGCTGGCCCTGAGCGGCACCGTGATGTCGCTGGGCATGACCTACATGTTGCTGGCCATGGACCCGAGGTCGTTGGACTTCTTCGAGCGCGCGCTCAAGCACGGCTGGCAGACCGAGAGCGCAGTGGCGCTGGCCGGCTGCGTAGCGGTGGGTCTGCTGGTCCTGCCCTGGCCGCCGGCGCGCGACCGCGTGCAAACGACCGAGTCTGCGATCCAGCTGGACTCGGTCGTCGGGGGCGCCGGCTAGGCTGAGGCGGTGAGCGACGCTGCAGCTGGGGCGACGCCGAACGAGGGCGTCCGCGCCGCGTTGGGTGTGCCGGCGTTCCGCCGCCTGTGGTTCGCGCTCTCCCTGTCCAGCCTGGGGGATTGGCTGGGCCTGCTGGCCACCACGGCCATGGCTGCCGCGCTCACCACGAACTCATCGGCGGACCAGAACTATGCGGTGGCCGGGGTGTTCATCCTGCGCCTGGTGCCCGCGTTGGTGTTCGCCCCGGTCGCGGGCATCGTCGCCGACCGGTTCGACCGCAAGACCACCATGGTCACCGCGGACGTGCTGCGCTGCGTGCTGTTCATCTCGATCCCCATCGTCGGGTCGTTGTGGTGGCTGCTCACCGCGACATTCCTCATCGAGGCGCTCAGCCTGTTCTGGATCCCGGCCAAGGAGGCCACGGTCCCGAACCTGGTGCCGGCCGCGCAGTTGCAGTCCGCCAACCAACTCAGCCTGTTCACCGCCTATGGCTCCGCGCCGATCGCCGCCGGACTGTTCACCGTGCTCTCGCTGATCTCCGGCGTACTCGGCGCGCGGTTCGAGTTCTTCGTGGACAACCCGGCGGCGATCGCCCTGTGGGTCAACGCGGCCAGCTTCGCGGTGTGCGCGGCCACCGTCGCCTCCTTGCCGATTCCGCGGGTGCGCGGCGTCGGCGAGCACTCGCGCAGCGCGTTGAGCACGTTGCTCGAGGGCTGGCGCTACATCGGCACCACCCCGATGGTGCGCGGGCTGCTGCTGGGTCTGCTCGGCGCGTTCGCCGCGGGTGGCACGGTGATCGGCCTGGCGCCCACCTTCGTGCGCGGCCTGGGCGCCGGTAACCCCGGCTACGGCTTGCTGTTCGGCGCAGTGTTCGTCGGTCTGGCCACCGGCATGCTGCTCGGGCCGCGGCTGCTGGCCGGGCTGTCCCGGCGGCGCATGTTCGGTCTGGCGATCACCGCGGCCGGACTTCTGCTGGTGGTGATCGGGGCGATCCCGCAGCTTCCGGTGGTCGCCGCCGTGACCGTCGCGCTCGGCGGCGCCTGCGGCATCGCCTGGGTCACCGGCTACACGCTGATCGGCCTGCAGGTGCCCGATGAGATGCGCGGGCGGACGTTCGCGTTCGTGCAGTCCACGGTGCGCCTCACGTTGATCGCGGTGCTCGCGGTCTCTCCGTTGCTGTCCGGCGTCATCGGCTCACACAGTTGGCACCCCACGGAGAACACCACGGTCACCTACTCCGGGGCGGCCATCGTGTTCGCCGCGGCCGGTGTCCTCGCCGTGGCCGTCGGCATCGTTTCCTACCGACACATGGACGACCGGCGCGGCATCCCACTGCTGCGCGATCTGCGGGCCGCGGTGCGCAACGAGACGTTCTATCCGGACCCGATTACCTCCGGATACCTGATCGCGTTCGAGGGCGGCGACGGCGCGGGCAAGTCCACTCAGGTGCAGCGGCTCGCGCAGTGGTTGACCGAGCGTGGGCACGAGGTGGTGATCACCCGCGAACCCGGCGATACCCCGATCGGGCGCCGACTGCGCGAGGTGTTGCTGGACGTGGGCAACACCGGGATGTCCGCACGAGCGGAGGCCTTGCTGTACGCGGCGGACCGCGCCGAACACGTGGACGCAATGATCCGCCCGGCGCTGCGGCGCGGCGCGGTGGTGATCACCGATCGCTACGTGGACTCCTCGATCGCGTATCAAGGCGCGGGCCGGGAGCTGTCCGGGGCGGAGGTGGAACGGCTGTCCCAGTGGGCGACGCAGGGGCTGGCGCCCGCCTTGACCGTGCTGTTGGACATTGCGCCGGAGGTGGGCGCGGTGCGCCGCGGGAATACCCCGGACCGCATCGAGTCCGAGTCGGCGGAGTTCCACCAGCGAGTCCGGCAGGGCTTCCTGGATCTGGCGGGCCGGGCGCCGAAGCGCTACCTGGTGCTCGATGCGCTGCGGGCGCCGAGCGCGATCGCCGCAGCGATCCAGGCGCGGGTGGCCGCAGGACTGCCTGCCCCGGCTGCCGTCGGTGAGCCGCCGACCAGCGCCAAGTCGGGACCAGGACAATCAACTCCGCTGCAATCCAACGAGGGGGCCACCACTAGATGACCGTGTGGAACGGGGTGGTCGGTCAACCCGGGGTGGTGGCGACGCTGCAGTCGGCGGTGGCCGCGGCCGCTGCGCGGCTGTCCGGCGCGGCGAACAGCGACAGCGGCGACGCGATGACCCACGCCTGGTTGTTCACCGGCCCACCGGGCTCCGGACGGTCGGTAGCCGCGCGGGCCTTCGCCGCGGCGCTGCAATGCCCGACCGGTGGATGCGGGGTTTGCCAGGACTGCCACACCGTGCTGACCGGCTCGCACGCCGACGTCGAAGTGCTGGCCACCGAGTTGCTGAGCATCGGGGTGGCGGACACCCGCCTGCTGGTGCGCCGCGCGGCGCTGGCCCCGGCCGGCGGGCGCTGGCAGGTGATCATCTGCGAGGACGCGGATCGGCTGACCGACTCTGCCGCCAACGTGTTGCTCAAGGCGATCGAGGAACCACCACCGCGCACGGTGTGGATCCTGTGCGCACCGTCGGCGGAGGATGCACTGCCCACCATCCGCTCGCGCTGTCGGCACCTGCACCTGGTGACCCCGTCGGCCAGGGCGGTGGCCGGCCTGCTGCGCGCCGAGGGCATTGCCGAGGGCATGGCGGACCTGGCCGCGGGTGCGTCGCAGGGGCACATCGGTCGGGCCCGACGCTTGGCCACGGACCCGGTCGCCGCGCAACGGCGTCGCGAGGTGCTGGCCACCCCATCGGCCTGCCGGGACGTGCCCGCCGCGCTGCGTGCCGCGGAGACATTGCTGGAATCGGTGAAGGCGGAGGTCGCGGCGGCGGCAGAGAGTGCCGATGCGGCCGAGCGCGAGGCGTTGCGCGCCGCGTTGGGCATGGGTGGGCCGCGGGAGAAGCAGCCACCCGGCGCGGCCGCGGCGCTGAAGGATTTGGAGGCACGGCAGAAGAAGCGGGTGACCCGCGCCCAGCGGGACGGCCTGGACCGAGCGCTGGTCGACCTGGCTGCGCTGTACCGGGACGTGCTGGTGCGCCAGTTGGCTGCCGGAGCACCGCCGGTGCACGCGGACTGCGCGGACACGGTGGCCGCACTGGCCGAGGGCGGCAGCCCAGAACTGACGCTGCGTCGGATCGAGGCGGTACTTTCCGCGCGCACCGCGTTGGACGCCAACGCCGCTGCGCTGTTGACGATTGAGACCCTCACGCTGGCCTTGCGTTGAGGGCCGTGGTGATCGCTGCGGCTGCAGCGCTGGTGCTGGCCGGATGCGGCGGTGGGGGCAAGGATGCGGCGGCCGGCCCGGGGCCGTCGTCGAATGCCGCACCGTCTGTGCCGCAGGCAGTGAACCCGATCGTCCCGGACCCGGCCGCCGACCCGACCTTCGCCACCGTCTACGCCCAGCGGGTGAGTTGGTCGAACTGCGAGACCACGTTCGAGTGCGCGAAGGTCACCGTGCCCATCGACTGGGCCGCGCCCACCGGGCCGTCCTTGCAACTGGCGTTGATGCGGTTGCCCGCCACCGACCCGGCGCACCGCATCGGCTCGTTGCTGATCAACCCCGGCGGGCCCGGGGCATCCGGCCTCGACCTGGTGCGCTCGGCCGCCGACATCTTCGACGCCAAGGTGCGTGCCCGCTACGACATCGTCGGGTTCGACCCGCGGGGCGTGGGCTCATCCGATCCCGTCCACTGCCTGTCCGCGGCCAAGCTGAACACGTTCCTCACCATCAACAATGCCCCGGACACCCCGGCCGCGGTCGCCGCGCTGCAGGCCATCGACGCCCAGTTCGGGGCCGGGTGCACCGCCCGGTCCGGTCCTCTGCTGCAGCACGTGGGCACCCGGGAGGCGGCCCGGGACCTGGACGTGCTGCGCGCGGTGGTGGGTGACGACAAGCTGAACTACCTGGGGTTCTCCTACGGGACCTACCTGGGCTCGTTCTACGCCGGGATGTTCCCGCAGCGGGTGGGCCGACTGGTGCTGGACGGGGCTTTGGATCCGTCGCTGGATTCGGTCGCGTTGACCGAGGTGCAGGCGGCCGGCTTCCAGGACGCCTTCAATCGGTTCGCCGATCACTGCGCGGCCTCCACCCAGTGCCCGATCGGGGGCTCGCGCGAGGAGATCACCCAGCGGGTCATCGCGTTGTTCGACAAGCTCAACGCGGCGCCGTTGCGCACCGCGAAGGGCCGGTTGTTGACCGAGGCGGACGCGGTGACCGGGTTGGCGTACGCGATGTACCTGCCGGAGCTGTGGGACTCCGAGGTGTCCGCGTTGACCGACGCCTACGCGGGACGCGGGGACATCCTGCTCGGGCTGGCCGATCAACTGCTGGCCCGCAACACCGACGGCAGCTTCAAGGACAACTCCAACGAGGCGAACTACGCGGTGAACTGTCTTGACCACCCCGGCGACGACACCCCGGACGAGGCCCGCGCCTCGATACCCGCGCTGAAGCAGGCCTCGGTGGTGTTCGGCGTGCACTTCGGCTGGTCGAGCCTGCCGTGCGCGAGCCTGCCGGCGCTGACCCCGGCTCCGGTGCCGGGCCCGATCTCCGCGGTCGGTGCGGCGCCGATCCTGGTGGTGGGCACCACGCACGACCCGGCCACGCCCTACGCATGGGCGCGGGCGCTGGCCAACCAGCTGAAATCCGGCGTGCTGCTGACCCGCGACGGCGACGGTCACACCGCCTACGGGAGAGGCAACACGTGCGTGGACAGTGCGGTCGACAACTTCCTGCTCACCGGTCACCCGCCGGGCAACGGCACCCGATGCTGACCAGGACGCTGGTAGCGGTCACTGGGCTCGCCCTGCTGGCCGGGTGTGGGTCGAAGGGGATGCCGCAGTCCTACGGCGGGCCGCCGTCGGCGAGTGCGACGCCCGGCCAGAGCTCCACGCCGGGCCCGACGAGCGGGACGCTCACCCCGGACCCGTCCGAGGACCCTGCCCTTGCCACGTTCTACGAGCAGAAGGTGTCCTGGCGCACCTGCGGCGACGCCCAATGCGCCAAGGTCACCGTGCCGATCGACTGGGCCACCCCGGACGGCGCGACGATCAAGTTGGCCATCAACCGTCTGCGTGCCACCGGGCCGGGGGCGAAGATCGGTGCGCTGCTCACCAACCCGGGCGGTCCGGGTGCCTCCGGGGTCGGGTTCGTGCAGCAGGCAGCCGCCGGTGTCGGAGCGAGCGTGCGGGCCCGCTACGACCTGGTCGGCTTCGACCCGCGCGGCGTCGGGGGCTCGGCGCCCATCCACTGCCTGACGGATCGTCAGCTCGACGCCGCGCTGGCCGTCGACCCAACCCCGGACGACGACGCCGACCTCGCCGATGTCCAGCATGAGGCCCGGGTCTTCGCCAACGGTTGCAAACAGAACGGGGCGCTGCTCGGCCACATGGGCACCGTGGACGTCGCCCGGGACATGGACGTCATCCGTGCCGTGGTGGGCGACGACAAGCTGCACTACCTGGGGTACTCCTATGGCACCTACCTGGGCGCGATCTACGCCGGACTGTTCCCCGGCCACATCGGGCGCATGGTGCTGGATGGCGTACTCGACCCGGCGCTGACGAACAGTCAGATCATGCTCGGCCAGGCGCAGGGCTTCCAGCTCGCGTACAACTCCTTCGTGGAGGACTGCCTGGCTCACAAGCCGTGCGCGCTGGGCAACTCTGCCGATCAGGTCACCTCGCGGTTGCGCGCGTTACTGAAGAAGCTGGACGACAAACCCATCAAGGGGGTGGGCACCCGCAAGCTCAACGAGGCGATGGCCACCATCGGCCTGTTGGCCGGGATGTACGCGAAGTCGCGGTGGGAGTATCTGCGCGCCTCGCTGGTCGCGGCCTATCTCGGCGACGGGTCCGGGTTGCTGCAGTTGTCCGACGACTACACCCGCCGCGGGCCGGACGGCCACTACACGGACAACGGCAACGAGTCGATCTACGCGGTGAACTGCCTGGACCACCCCGGCGAGTCCTCGCCCCAGGACATCCGCGCGCAACTTCCGGCGTTGGAGCGGGCCTCCCCGTTGTTCGGCGATTTCATCGGCTGGGGCGCGCTGCCCTGCGACTACTGGCCGGTGCAATCCGACGTCGCGCCCGGCCCGGTGAACGCGCCGGGAGCCCCGCCGATCTTGGTGTTGGGCACCACCCGGGACCCGGCCACGCCCTTCCAGTGGTCGAAAAACCTGGTCGGCGAACTGTCCTCCGGTGTATTGCTCGCCCATGATGGGGATGGGCATACCGCGTACGGACACGGCGAGGATTGCGTGGACAGCAAGGTGAATCGGTACCTGCTCACCGGAACCACCCCGGCGGTGGGCACACAGTGCTGACCAAAGAGACGGTCGGTGCGCTGGTCTCCTCGTTGCCCGACGACGTGGTGATCACCGACGTCGACCGCATCGAGAAGTACCGGCAGGACCGGGCCTTCGACCCCTCGGCGGGGGTGCCCGCGGCGGTGGTCCGCGCGGAGTGCACCGAGCATGTGCAGATCACCCTGCGCTGGGCCACCGCGCACGGGGTGGGGGTGACCACCCGCGGTGCGGGCACGGGACTGTCCGGCGGCAGCACGGCGCGGTCCGAGGGCATTGTGCTGAGCACAGAGCGCATGCGGGAGATCCGCGTCGACCCGGCCACCCGCACCGCGATCGTGCAGCCCGGTTTGTTGAACGCCGAGGTGAAGGCGGCCGCATCGGCCCAGGGGCTGTGGTACCCGCCCGACCCGTCGTCGTTCGAGATCTGCTCGATCGGCGGCAACCTGGCCACCAACGCCGGCGGCCTGTGCTGCGTGAAATACGGAGTGACCACCGACTATGTGCTGGGCATCGAGGTGGTGCTGGCCGACGGTCGGGCCGTGCGCCTCGGTGGCCGCACGATCAAGGACGTTGCCGGCTACGACCTCAAGCGACTGTTCGTCGGGTCGGAGG
>DASQPJ010000236.1:0-4070 GCA_035644015.1 Sporichthyaceae bacterium | reverse complement strand
TACCGGGCCCGGGTGGCCGCGGAACGGGAGTCCCAGGACCAGCCGGACGATCGCACCGCGGATGCCGCCCGCATGGGCGCGCCGGACATCGTCCCGATCCGTTAACTCCATCAGCGGCGAGCGCGGCGAGCTCGCCGTAAGGGGGTGCGGGTGGCGAAGCCCCCGCTCGCGGCGCGGAGCGCCGCAAAACACAGCAAGCTCGTTTCGGTCCGCGCTTTCCGCGGACACAGTTCGCCCGACGAGCTTGGGTGCTGGGCCCGGGTTTGGTCGGGCCCAGCACCTCTGGCGGCGGAGGGCGCGCAGACCATAGCCCGTGCAGCTCTACTCCGCCGGTCGCGGGCAGCGCCATAGCGCCGGGCCCGCGAATTGTGCTGTCACAACCATCCGGCTTGGTAGGGCCCGGCGTCAATCGAAAAGATCGTTGGGTCAAGGCGACACGCCGCTTCAGGCGTGCGTGGACACGCCAACGTCGGGTCCCGCAACAACCGATCAGGTGCACCCGAAAGGGTGCTGCACGGCCCGAAGATGCGTGTCGGGGCGGGATCGGGGCTGTGGAAGGATCGAACGCATGAGTCCGGGCGGGAACGCGGAACACGTGCCGACCCGGCCGGTGCTGGTGGTCGACTTCGGGGCGCAATATGCCCAGTTGATCGCCCGGCGGGTGCGCGAGGCGCGGGTGTACTCCGAGATCGTGCCGCACACCGCCTCGGTAGCCGAGATGTTGGCCCGCGACCCGGCCGCGATCGTGCTGTCCGGGGGGCCCTCCTCGGTGTACGCGGATGGGGCGCCCGCGGTGGACCCGGCGTTGTTCGAGGCGGGTGTACCGGTGCTCGGGATCTGCTACGGGTTCCAGGCGATGGCCGCCGCCCTGGGCGGCACGGTGGCCCGCACCGGACTGTCCGAGTTCGGTGCGACGCCGCTGGTGGTCTGTGAGCACGGCACCTTGCTGGGTGGGCAGCCGAGCGCGCAGACGGTGTGGATGAGTCACGGGGACGCGGTACACGAGGCGCCGGCGGGATTCGAGGTGTTGGCCTTCTCCGAGGGCGCCCCGGTGGCGGCGTTCGAGGACCGCGAGCGTCGGCTGGCCGGGGTGCAGTACCACCCGGAGGTCGCGCACACCCCGCACGGGCAGGCGGTGCTGGAGCGCTTCCTGCATGACGTGGCGGGCATCGCGCCGACCTGGACGATGGTCAACATCGTGTCCGACGCCGTCGACGCCGTGCGCGCCACCATCGGCGAGACCGGCCGGGCCATCTGCGGACTGTCCGGGGGCGTGGATTCCGCGGTCGCCGCGGCATTGGTGCAACGGGCCATCGGGGACCGACTCACCTGTGTGTTCGTCGACCACGGATTGCTGCGCAAGGGCGAGGCCGAGCAGGTCGAGCGGGACTTCGTGGCGGCCACCGGGGTGGACCTGGTAGTGGTCGATGCGCAGAAGCGGTTCCTGGACGCGTTGGCCGGAGTCACCGATCCGGAGGCCAAGCGCAAAATCATCGGCCGGGAGTTCATCCGGGTCTTCGAGCAGGCCGCACGCGACGTGATCGCCATGCACGGCGGCGGCGTGGACTTCCTGGTGCAGGGCACGCTCTACCCCGACGTGGTGGAGTCAGGTGGCGGTACCGGCACCGCGAACATCAAGAGCCACCACAACGTCGGCGGGCTCCCGGACGATCTGGCCTTCGGTCTGGTCGAGCCACTGCGCGCGCTGTTCAAAGACGAGGTACGCCGGGTCGGCATCGAACTCGGCCTGCCCGAACCGATCGTCTGGCGCCAGCCGTTCCCGGGCCCGGGCCTGGGTATCCGGATCATCGGCGAGGTCACCGGCGAACGGTTGGACATCCTGCGCGAGGCCGACGCGATTGCCCGCGAGGAGTTGTCCGCGGCCGGCCTGGACCGCGACATCTGGCAGTGCCCCGTGGTGTTGTTGGCCGACGTGCGCTCGGTCGGCGTGCAGGGCGACGGGCGCACCTATGGTCACCCGGTGGTGCTGCGTCCGGTCAGCTCCGAGGACGCGATGACCGCGGACTGGTCGCGGGTGCCCTACGACACCCTGGCGCGCATCTCCACCCGGATCACCAACGAGGTACGGGAAATCAACCGCGTGGTGCTCGATGTGACCAGTAAGCCGCCCGGCACGATCGAGTGGGAGTAGGTCCTCCGAACGGACTAGGTCCGTCTCGACGAACGGTTGATTTCGCGCCCGAAATGCCCCATCCGCGGCCTGTTGCGGAACCGCGACGAACAAGGCCTCGTCTCAACGTCACCTGATGCCGACGACCGTCGGCGGGTGGCACGAGCCGAGGGACGAACGATGAGTGGCATGGTCGCAGACCTGACCAGGTCCTATGTGAACTTTGCTACCGACGACGGAAACCGGCACGACCTCGGTACCGCCGTCATGATCGCCGGCCCGGTGCTGATCGCGCTGTTCGCGATGTACTTCGTCTACAACGTGACCGCCGCCGCGGTGAACGGTGCGCGCACGGTGAGCGGGTTCGTCTGGCGGCAGTTCCAGCCGGTGCGCACCGCGCAGGTGGTCCCGCTGCCCGCCGTGGTGGAGGCGGACACCGCGACCATTTACATCGCGGCGTCGGTCGCGGCGTAACAAATCTGACGACTGCTCAGGCGGCGGTGGGCCCGGTCGGGTCCACCGCCGTTTGCGTTTCGCCGCCGAGCCGGCGCGGCGCCATGTCTTCGGTGTCGCTGAACTGGGTGTGGTACAGCTCGGCGTAACGACCGCCCGCCGCGAGCAGCGTCCGGTGCGGCCCGCGCTCGATGATCCGCCCGTCCTCCACGACCAGGATCTCGTCGGCCGCGCGCACCGTGGACAACCGGTGCGCGATGACGATCGCCGTGCGCCCGCTCAACGCCACCCCGAACGCCTCCTGCACCGCGGCCTCCGAGGTGGAGTCCAGGTGCGCGGTGGCCTCGTCCAGGATGACCACCCGCGGGCGGGCCAGCAGCAGCCGGGCGATGGTCAGCCGTTGGCGTTCGCCGCCGGAGAGCCGGTAGCCGCGTTCGCCGACCACGGTTTCCAGGCCGTCCGGCAGACGCGAGACCAGGTCGGCCAACCGGGCCTGGCGCAGCGCGTCGGCGAGTTCGGCCTCGGTGGCCTCCGGGCGGGCCAGCAGCAGGTTGGACCGGATCGACTCGTGGAACAGGTGACCGTCCTGGGTGACCATGCCCACCGCGCCACGGATGTCGGCGAACGCCAACTCGCGCACGTCCACCCCACCCACGCTGATGCTGCCCGAATCCACGTCGTAGAGGCGCGGCAGCAGCGAGGCGATCGTCGACTTGCCCGCACCCGAGGACCCGACCAGCGCGACCATGCGGCCGGGCGCAACGTCGAAGGAGACCTCGTGCAGCACCTCGACACCGCCACGGGCGTCCAGCTGGGCCACCTCCTCCAGCGAGGCCAACGAGACCCGGTCCGCGGCCGGGTAGGAGAACGACACGGCGTTGAACCGGACCCCGAGTGGGCCGTCGGGCAGGGCGGTCGGCTCGGCCACCTCGGTGATCAGCGGCGGCAGGTCCAGCACCTCGAAGACCCGCTCGAAGCTAACCAGCGCGGTCATCACGTCCAGCCGGGCGCCGGCCAGCGCGGTCAGCGGGGCGTAGAGCCGGGTGAGCAGCAGCGCGAGGGTGACCACGGTGCCCGCCTGCAGGTGCCCGTGCAGCGCGAACGCACCGCCGAGGCCGTAGACCAGGGCGAGCGCGAGTGCGGACACCAGGGTCAGCGAGGTGATGAAGCCGGCTTGGGCCAGTGCGCTGCGCACGCCGATCTCGCGCACCCGGTCCGCCCGGGCCCGGAACTCGGCGGACTCGGCCTCGGGCCGACCGAACAGCTTGACCAACGTGGCGCCGGGCGCGGAGAACCGCTCGGTCATCTGCGTGGTCATCGTGGCGTTGTAGCCGGCGGCCTCGCGTTGCAGGTCGGCCAGCCGGCGACCGACCCGACGAGCGGGCACCACGAACACTGGCAGCAGCACCAGCGCGATCAGCGTGACCTGCCAGGACAGGGTGAACATGACGGCGCCGGCCAGCAGCAGCGTGACCGTGTTGGTGAC
>DASQPJ010000235.1:0-7909 GCA_035644015.1 Sporichthyaceae bacterium | reverse complement strand
GCCCGATCGGCCCCGCCCAGCCCGTGGCCGGGCGACACCGCTCCGCAGCCGCCGCGCCTCGCCGCGGGCACCGGGCCGTCACCGGGTCCGGGTTCGTGGCCGGGCACCGCCCGTTCGCCATCGGCGCCGCGATCGTGGTGGCCGTGGTCGGACTGAGCGTGGTGTGGCTCAACGACGACGACCACCCGTCGGTGTCCGTGGTGCCCGCAGTGGCCGGCACTGCCGAGCACGACGCCACCAAGGTGATCAAGGCCGGGGGCTTCGACATTCGGGTGGCCCGCACCGTCGACGAGTCGGTGCCGGCCGGCGTGGTGCTCACCCAGTCCCCGGCACCCGGCACCAAAGCCGCCACCCATTCGGCGATCTCCATCGTGGTCTCCGCAGGCCCCAACGCGGTCACCATCGACCCGGCGGTCCTGTTGGGTCGACCGTTCACCGAGGTGTCCCGGGCGCTGACGGCGCAGGGTCTGCAGGTCGTGCGCCGTCAGGTCATCAGCGGTGGCGCGCCGGGTACGGTGACCGACGTCTCACCGCACGGACCGGTGCCGGTCGGTGCGTCGGTGACGGTCAGTGTGGTCGGGCCGGCCGTCAGCGGAGCGCGGTACAACTCCGCGTCCGGGGGCAGCACAGATGCATGGCTGAACAGCGGAAGGAACGGCCGGTGATGGAGCAGGCTCGGCTCCTGGGGGAGCGCTACGAGCTGAGCGAGGTTCTCGGCCGCGGTGGGATGGCCGAGGTGCGGCTGGGCCGGGACATCCGACTGGGTCGCACGGTCGCGGTCAAGACGCTGCGCTCCGACCTGGCCCTGGACTCCAGCTTCCAGGCGCGGTTCCGCCGGGAGGCCCAATCCGCGGCGTCGCTGAACCACCCGGCGATCGTGTCCGTCTACGACACCGGCGAGGACTATGCCGACGGCGTCCCGGTGCCCTACATCGTCATGGAATACGTCGACGGGCAGACGCTGCGCGAGCTGCTCAACTCCGGGCGCAAGCTGCTGCCCGAGCGCGCCATGGAGATCGCCGCGGGGACGCTGGCGGCGCTGGACTACAGCCACCACAACGGGATCGTGCACCGGGACATCAAGCCCGGCAACGTGATGCTGACCCGGGCCGGCACGGTCAAGGTGATGGACTTCGGCATCGCCCGTGCGGTCGCCGACGCTTCCTCCACGATGACCGCGACCGCCGCGGTGATCGGCACCGCGCAGTACCTGTCCCCGGAGCAGGCCAAGGGCGAAAAGACCGACGCGCGCTCGGACCTGTACTCCGCCGGCTGCCTGCTCTACGAACTGCTTACCGGTGTGCCGCCGTTCACCGGCGACTCCCCGGTCGCGGTGGCCTACCAGCACGTGCGGGAAAACCCGAAGCCGCCGTCGCAAATCGACGACGCGGTGACCCCGGCGATGGACGCCATCGTGCTGAAGTCGTTGGCCAAGAACGCGGACAACCGCTACCAGAGCGCCGCGGAGATGCGCGAGGACATCGAGCGGGCGCTGGACGGCCGCGCGGTGAACGCACCCACGGTGATGATCGACGCGCCCACCGAGGTGCGTCGCGCCGGTTCGACGACGACCGCGATGCCCCCGCTGCCCCCGCAGGGCGGTCGCGGGCGCCGGGTCGCCGGGTTGATCGCCCTGCTGATCGGCGCGATCGTGGTCGCGGTGCTCGGTCTGACGGTCGGCCACAAGGTGTTCAGCTCGTCCTCGTCGAAGATCGAGGTCCCGGTGGTCACCGGCCTGGAGCAGAAGGCTGCCGAGGCCGCGCTCAAGGCCAAGGGTCTGGATCCGGTGGTCTCCTTCGAGAACTCCCCCGACGTCTCCAAGAATCTGGTCATTTCCCAGGACCCGGCGGGCAAGGCGACCGTGGCCAGCGGCACGCACGTCAACATCGTCATCTCGCAGGGCGAGGTGACATCGGTGGTGCCCAACCTGATCGGGCTGCCGCTGGACCAGGCCAAGAAGGCGATCAAGAACGCCCGCCTGACGGTGGGCACGGTGACCCCGCAGAACTCTGATCGACCCAACGGTGAGGTGCTCTCCTCCAACCCGGCGGCGGGCAAGGCCAAGGTGCCGGGCACCAAGGTGGACCTGACGGTGTCCAACGGCGTGCCGCTGGTCGACGTGCCCAACGTGGTCGGCATGCCGTATGCGACCGCGTACGCGACGCTGACCCAGGCCGGCTTCCAGGTCCCGCAGGCCGGTCAGCAGATCTCCGACAAGCAGCCGGACGGCTACGTGCTCAGCCAGGTGCCCACTGCGGGTAACCGCATCCCGCAGGGGGGCATCGTGTCGATCATCGTGGCCAAGGCCCCGGCGCCGGGCCAACAGGTCCCCCCCGGGCCGACCACGCCGGGCCAGCCGCCGGCGACCAACCCGGCAACCACCCCGCCGACGGGCAGCTGCATCCCCAATGTCACGTGTCCGGACCAGGCCGCTCAGCAGCCGGCCGCGCCGGCGCAGGCCGCACCGCCGGCCAGTGGCGCCCTGGCCCCGCCGTCGGGGCTGCGGCGCTACTGACTTCCGGCCACCACCGGCGCCAGGCCCGCCGAGCGGGCCACCGCGTCGGCGTGGCCGCAGCGGACCAACCAGTTCGCCAGCATGCGGTGGCCGCCCTCGGTGAGCACCGACTCGGGGTGGAACTGCACGCCCTCGACGTCGTGCACCCGGTGCCGCGCAGCCATCACCACGCCGGAGTCGGTACGCGCGGTGACCTCCAGTTCGTCGGGCACCGTCGCCGGGTCCACGGCCAGCGAGTGATAGCGGGTCGCGATGAAGGGGTCGGGCAGACCCTCGAGCACGCCGAGCCCGTCGTGGTGCACCAGGCTGGTTTTCCCGTGCAGCAGTTCCGGGGCCCGGCCGACGACCGCCCCGTAGGCGACCGCGATCGACTGCAGGCCCAGGCACACGCCGAACAGGGGCACGCCCACCGCGGCGGCATGGCGCACCATGTCGATGCACACCCCGGCGGATTCCGGCGTGCCGGGGCCGGGTGAGAGCAGCACCCCGTCGAAGTCCCCGGCCAGGTCCACGCCGATGGTGTCGTTGCGCCGGACGTCGCAGTCGGCACCCAACTGCTGCAGGTACTGCACGAGGTTGAACACGAAGCTGTCGTAGTTGTCCACGACCAGGATGCGGGTCACGGCGGCAAACCTACCTACCGTGACCCGTCCGGTGCTCCGGGATTACGGCGTAGCGCCGCCCTCGGGGCCCACCTGGTTGAACGGCAGCTTCGGGTCCAACCACGGGAAGAACTGGTTGAACAGCAGATACAGCGCCAGCAGCAGCAACAGCATGCTGAGCAGGATGCGGACCGCCAGCGGGCCCGGCAGGTGTCGCCAGATGAACCCGTACACAGCCTCAGCCCTTCTTGCCGTTGAAGTAGTCGAGATCGGAGAAGTTCGCACCCGGTGTCTTCTTCACGTCCTTGGTCATGTGCCCGTAGACGATCAGGCGGGTGGTGTGCCCCCACCGCGGGTTGCAGGTGACCAAGGTGAGCAGCTTCTTGGTGGCGATGACACCCGGCTTCTCCGGCACCGGCAGCACCACGGCGCCGAAGTTCGGGTCGACCAGCTTCCATGCGGGGTGGTCGGCCGAGGCGCCGGGCATCTTGTCCACGGTGTAGGTGTACCAATCGGTGCGGGTCTCCACGATGACCTTGTCGCCGGGCTGGATTGCGTTGAGGTTGGCGAACGGCTCACCGTGGGTGGCGCGGTGTGCGGCGACCGCGAAGTTGCCCACCTCGCCGGGCTCCGCGGTCTCCATGAAGTGGCCGACACCCTTGGCCAGGTCGTCGAGGTCGACACCCTCGACGACCGGCTTCTCCCAGGTCTTGCCGAGCCGCTGGATGTACATGATGCCGACCGCGTCGCCGGGGATCTTCGGGCCCTTGGTCGGCGGTAGCGCCCACTTCTCGCGCAGTTGCGACTCGATCTGGTGGGCCTTGCGATTGGACTCGATGTTCGTCCAGAACAGTTGGTAGACGACCAGCAGCAACATGACCACCCCGAGGGTGATCATCAATTCGCCGACGACGTGAACGAGGGAACGTCCGGGAGAGGTCCTGCGTGGGCGGGGCACCCCTGCCGACCGCGTGGTGGCGATGGTGGTCATGCCGTTCTCAACCGTTCCCCCTGGTCGGTGAAGCGCTCGGTTCGCTACCCGTGCTCTCCAACGCGTACTCGAGGTCGAGCGTGCCCGAGTAGGCCGGGACGGTCAGTCGTGCGTGCTTGACCACCCGATACCCAAGACCATAAGCGGCGACGTAGTCCCGGTAGTTGGAAATCGCCGAGGAAGACTTCAGCGCGTTGGACAGACGGGACAGATCCCCGATGGCGGTCACCGAATATGGGGGGGAGTACACCCGGTCCTGCAGGATCAGCACGTTTCCCACGCATCGCACCGCACTGGTCGAGATGATCCGTTGATCCATGAGTTGGATGGCGTTCGCGCCACCGGACCACAACGCATTGACCACGGCCTGCAGATCCTGCTGGTGCACCACCAGGTCATCCGGCGTCGGCTGCGGCAGCCCCGGATAGCTACGGTCGATCGCGCCGGTGGGGGCGTCGTCCAGGGTGACCGTCAACGCGGTGCCGGTCACCGCAGTGAGCCCGGCCTGCGGGGCGATCGAATCCGCGTCGGCGCGCACCTGCTGCGCCTCCGGATCCTGCGCGGCGGCGGAGAGTCGATCCACCTCGGCGCGCAGTCGGTCGCCGGTGGCGCTGACCCGGTCGTTGCGCTGCTCGGCGGCGCGGATCAGGTCGACCAGTCGGGTGTTCTCCGCGGATCGCAGGTTGGTCCCGCGGGCGGTGTTGGCGGTGATCGCGAACAGCAGGCCGGCCATGGCCAGCACCACCGGCACACCGACCCGCCAGCCCGAACGCCCCGGCGGCGGTCCGGGCACGGTCATGACGGCTACGCTAGCTCAGCGTCGCGTTCGCTCATGGTGCACAACGGGAGGGGACATGCCCAAGTCGCGGGTCCGGAAGAAGGACGACAAGCCGGCGCCCACGCCCAAGTCGACCAACCTGGGTCCCAGTGCGAACTGGGTGGCCCCGCTGATGGTCGGCCTGTTCATGGTGGGCCTGCTCTGGATCGTCATCTATTACGTGAGCAGCGGCGACTATCCGATGCCGGGCATCGGTAACGCCAACCTGCTGGTCGGCTTCGGATTCATCACCGGCGGGTTCGTCACCGCCACCCAGTGGCGCTAGCCGGACGCCGAGTTACACCGCTGTAGTTCTCCACACGGGTTGTCCCCAGTGTGGATAACCAGCTCGAACTGGATGTCCGGCCCGAAGCGGTGCGCCAGCTGTTGCTTGATCCGGTGCGTGCGCGCCCCGACGGAGACCAGTAGCGCCGCGGTGAGCGCCAGGCACAGTCCGGCCTGCCAGATGTTCCGGTTGGGCCGCGGCATGTAGGAGTAGATCCCGCCCAGCAGGAACCCGACCACCAGGCCGCCCACGTGCGCCCGCCAGTCCACGTTGCTGATCACGATGCCGGGCAGCAGCAGGATGGCCAGGTAGACCAGGACGCCCGGGGTGTTCGAGCCGAAGCGGCGCTCCACCACCAACAGCACGCCGATCAGCCCGAACACCGCGCCCGACGCACCGAGCGAGGCGGTGCCGGGCGGGTTGAACAGGTAGGACGCGCAGGAGCCGCCCAACCCGCAGATCAGGTAAGTGGCGATGTAGCGGACGCGCCCCAGCCGGGCCTCCAGCGGGCGGCCGAACATCCACAACACGATCATGTTCAGCGCGATGTGGAAGGTCTGCTGGTGCAGGAACGTGGCGGTGATCAGCCGGTACCAGCCACCCTGCGCCACGCCGTGGCCGTCCCCGGAGTAAGCCGTCAGCAGCAGCCGCTCCAGCAACCGGTCCGAGCCCTGCACGGCCAGGAACACGGCCACGTTGATCGCGATGATCGCCGTGGTGATCACGCCGCTGTCCGACCGGGCCACTCCGCCGGTCACCGTGCGCGCGGTGCGGACCCCTTTGTTGCCCGCCTTCACGCACTCGTGGCACTGGAAGCCGACCGAGGCCGACACCATGTCGTCCGGACAGATGTAGCGCCCGCAACGCCCGCAGCGGACGTAGCTCTCCCGATCGGGGTGGCGGTAACAGACCGGGGGTCCACCCGCGTCTCCGTCGATATTGGCCACGGGCGCTCGCGGTCTAGTACTCGATGTCGATGCTGGTGATCTGCACGTCCTGGGCCGGACGGTCCCGCGGGCCGGTACGCACAGCGGCGATGTCCTCCACCACGTCGCGCCCGGCCTCGTCCTCCACCTCACCGAAGATGGTGTGCTTCATGGTCAACCACGGAGTGGGCACCACGGTGATGAAGAACTGCGACCCGTTGGTGCTGGGGCCGGCGTTGGCCATCGCGAGCACATACGGGCGGTCGAAGACCAGCTCGGAGTGAAACTCGTCCTTGAAGCGGTAGCCGGGGCCGCCGGTGCCGGTGCCCAACGGGTCACCACCCTGGATCATGAAGCCGGAAATCACCCGGTGGAAAACCGTGCCGTCGTAGAGCGGCTCGGTGGACGGCAGGTTGGTGCGCGGGTCGGTCCACTCCCGCTTGCCCTGCGCAAGCTCCGTGAAGTTTTTCACCGTGGTCGGAGCGTGATCGGGGAACAGTCGAACCCGAATATCGCCCATGTTCGTGTGGATGACGGCAAACCTCGCGGCCACTGGCACCTCTTCCCGGCACGACGACCGCGCGCTCGACGGTCCCGGCAATCCTCGCACGCGACACGCTCAGCGCATGGAGGGGCCACGGTCGGGAAGGATCTCGGGAGACGAAATTGGGAAGGGAAACCACATGAGCCGCACTCAGACTGCTGCTGTACTCCGCGACAACGCCGAGGACCTGAAGACCCACCTGGCCCCGCATCTGGCCGCAGCGGGCGCGAAAACGCGCGACGTGGTGGCCCCGACGCTGGCCACAGCGGGCGCGAAGACCCGCGATGTCGTGGTCGATGAGGTACTGCCCCGGGTGAAGGACGGCATCGCCGCCACCGCGCCGGTGCGCGCTGAGGCCGCCCGCCGCGGCAGCGCCGCCCTGCACGCGTTGGCCGGGCACGTCGACCCGCCCACCAAGTCGCGTCACCTGGGCCGCAAGGCCGTGCTGGTGACGCTGATCGGCGCCGGTGCCGCCGCCGCGTGGCGGGCCTGGAAGCTGCCGCACGACAGCGACGACTGGATGCACGCGGACGCGGCAGCCCCGCCCAAGGAGCAGGCGAAGCAGCCGGCGACGGCCGCGCCGCCGTCGCACGTGTGAGCGACCGCCGTCGCGACCTGGTGGAGCCCGAGGGCGTCAACGCGGGCTCCGGGCGCGACCAGATGAGCGGCGACGACGAGGACGCGCGGCCCGGCGGGAACCCGTCCCGGGCCGCGCAGTCCGAGGCTCCGACGACCGACCCGACGGTGGTTCGACCGCCGTGGGACGAGCACGATCCCGACGCTCCGTCCCTGGAGCAGAGCCGCGAAGAGGGCGCCCACTGACGGGGTGAACGGTTTCGCCCGCGCGTCGTCGCCCTGCTAGCCTGCATCCCCGGACGGCGCCCGTGGGCGTCGAACGATCGGGGCTGTAGCGCAGTTGGTAGCGCACTTCCATGGCATGGAAGGGGTCAGGGGTTCGAATCCCCTCAGCTCCACTGCAACGTTGCAGGTCAAGCCTGGCCGGGCTTGGCCAGCGGTGGTTAACGGGACCGCTCGGTGTCACAAATTGTCACACGAGCCCGAGGACCAGGCGTTGTCACGCTCCAGCCCGCCAACCAGCCGGGCGCTGGCTGACCCGTAAGCCGATGGCGGCGATCCCTGGCCCTCCCTACGCTGGCTCAGTGATTGATTCAGCCCGCGCAGCGAATTTCCGCGCACACCCGATCCGGCGTCGCCGCACTTGACGGAT
>DASQPJ010000234.1:0-7219 GCA_035644015.1 Sporichthyaceae bacterium | reverse complement strand
GATCCTTTCCCACCACGTAGGCCTTCGGGTCGACCATGGTCGGCACCCGTGGTGAGCTGGACAGGTCGTGCAGGAGCTGGCGCGAACCGGTGAGGACGTTTCCCCCGCCGGTCTCGATGAGGGCCTTCCACCCGACCGGGCTGACGAACGGGTTGTTGCTCGGCGCGAGTGCCTCCACCAGGTTGTTCGCGGCGAACCGCATCCGCTCGCGGTCCTGCCACTCCAACGGCACGTCCTCGACCACCTCTTCCGCGGCCCGGCCGAGGACGAGGTAGGACTGCAGAATGCGATGCAGTAAGGGGTTCTGCGTCCAGGCCGGGTCGGCGAACCGCTTGTCCCGGCCCGCCGCGGCGATCGTCGAGGTGCCGACGGCGATCCGGCCCAACTCCGCGGCCACACCGCCGACCCGGGAGACCACCGGTTGCGGATTGCGGACCAAGGCTCCGGCGAAGCGGGTCAGCGGTCCACCGGGCAGCAGCCGACGCATCGGGCCGACCGCCGCCTGGGTCAGCAGTTCGTCGAGGGGTGCGGCGAGCGCGGCGGCGCCGTCCTCCCGCGCGGTCATCAGCGGCCTTCCGGCGGAACGATCTCCCGCTTGAGCACCTTGCCGGTCGGCCCCTTGGGCAGGGCATCGACCAACCACAGCAGCCGGGGATACTTGTAGGCGGCCACCCGTTCCTTCACCCAGTCCCGCAACTGTTCGGCCGATACCTCGACGCCGACCTTCAGCGCGACCGCCGCGGCGACCTCTTCGCCGTGGGTCGGGTGCGCGATGCCGATGACCGCGGCCTCCAGCACCGCGGGGTGCTCGTAGAGCACCTCCTCGATCTCCCGCGGATACACGTTGAACCCGCCGCGGATGATGAGTTCCTTCTTGCGGTCGACGATGTAGAAGAAGCCGTCCTCATCGATCCGACCCATGTCGCCGCTGAGGAACCAGCCGTCCCGGATCGCGTCGGCGGTGGCCTCGGGGCGGTTCCAATAGCCCTGCATGACGTTGTGCCCACGGATCGCGATCTCGCCGATCTCCCCCTGTGGCACCTCGGCACCGGCGGCGTCGACGATCCGCATCTGCACGCCGTCCACCGGATGCCCGATCGACCCCGCGCGGGTGTTGCCGACGTGGTTGAACGAGGCCACCGGGGAGGTCTCGGACAGCCCGTAGCCCTCCAGGATCGGCACCGTGAACAGCTCGCAGAAGCCCTTCAGCACCTCCACCGGCAGCGCGGCCCCACCGGAGATGCACACCCGCAGCGTCGAGGTGTCCGCGACGGTGGCCCCCGCTGCGAGCATCGCGACGAACATGGTCGGCACCCCCTCGAACACCGTGGCCCGGTCCCGTTCGATCACCTTCAACACGGTGGCCGCGTCGAATCGGGCGACCAGAGTGATCGCCGCGCCGGCAGCCACCGCGGCGTTGAGTGCACAGGTCTGACCGAACGCGTGGAACAGCGGCAGGCAGCCCACCACGATGTCCTCGTGGGTCAGATCGATCAGCGTCGACACGGTCACCGCGGCGTTCTCCCGCAGGTTCGCGTGGGTGAGTTGGGCGCCCTTCGGGGTCCCGGTGGTGCCGGAGGTGTAGAGGATGACCGCGGTATCGCCGTCCGCGCGCACCGCCACCTCGGGCAACAGCGGCAACGACGCGGCCTGAGTGACGGTGTCCTCGGTGACCGGGATGCATTCGGCACCGGCGGCGTCGGCGCCGATGTCGGCCTCGGAAACCACGGTGTGCCAGGCGAACACGATCCGCGCGCCGGAGTCGCCCAGGTAGTGCTTCACCTCGCGGGATTTGAGCAGCGGGTTCATCGGGACCACGGTGCCGCCGGCTGCCAGCACGCCGTAGTAGAGGACCGGGAAGGCCAAGACGTTGGGCAGCATGATGCCGACCCGGTCGCCGGGTTGCACGCCACGTTCGCGCAGCCAGCCCGCGATCCGCGCCGCCCGGTCGTGCAGCTCCCGGTAGGTCAGCACGTCCTCGTCCAGCCGCACCGCGACCCGGTCGGGGTGGCGGTGGAACGCCTCGGTGAGGTTGGTCGCGAGATTCGTCATCAGCTGTCCCCAATCACGGGCAGTACAGATCTGCTCGACAACATGATTACTCGCATCCGTTCTCAACGGCGATGAGGTGCGGCCCGAGAAACTCCGAGATCAGCCGACAGCTGATGTCTGACCGGGTGAACAGGAACAGGTGGCCCGCTCCGTGCACGGTTTCCAGGCGGGCATTGGGAATCAGGCCCGCCAGGATCCGACCGTTCAGCGCCGGGATGATCGGGTCACAGTCCCCACGCAGCACCAGGGTGGGTTGGCCGATGCTGCGCAGCCACAGCCCGCTGGCGAAGTTGCGCAGCGCCAGCACCTGGTAGAGGTAACCCCGCCGGGACGGCGGCATCTCGAAGTGGATCAGCGGCTCGAGGCGTCCGTCGTGTTCGTTGATGACATCGGGCCCGTAGAGCACCGGGGCCATGCGGGCCAGGTAGGAGGGCGAGGAGAAACGTCGGGGGCCGGCCAACCGGCGCAGGATCCGCGGCCCGGCGGGCACCATCAGCAGCCCGGCCGCGGTGGCACACAGCACCAGGCGCCGCACTCGTTCTGGATGACGGTGGGCGATGCTCTGCGCCAGCGCCCCACCCCAGGAAACGCCGAGCACGTCGACGGTGTCGACCCCGAGCCCGTCGAGCATTCCGGTGACGGTGTCGGCCACGCGTGCCATCGACGGTGGCCGCAGCGGCAACGAGGAACTGCCGACGCCGGGCGCGTCGAAGGCGATCGTGGGGTGATCGCCCAGCGCGGCGCGGACCGGCACCCAGGCCTCCAGCGCGGCCCCGATGCCGTTGCACAGCAGCAGGGGTGGCCTCAGGGTGCTGGTGTGGTCCCCGGTCAGCGAGACCCGGATCCGCAACCCATCAACGGTCTGCCAACTGATCCGTTCTCCCGTGCGGTCGGACACCCGGGCGTCTCCTCAGCGTCAACGGTGGACCATTCTAGGTCGGCAGCTTCAGGCTCAGGTGAACGCGCCGTACCCGGTGATGTCCCGACCGACCAGCAGCGTCTGGATGGTCTCGGTGCCCTCGTAGGTGTGGATCGCCTCGATGTCGCACATGTGCCGCATCACGTGGTTCTCCAGCAGGATGCCGTTGCCACCGAGCAGATTGCGGGCCTCGGCCAACACCCCGCGGGCTTTCACGGTGTTGTTCAGCTTGGCCAACGCGGCGATCGTGTCGGACATCCCCTCCGCATCGTCGAGCCGTCCGATGCGCAGGCAATACAGCTGCATCGCGGTGACGTCGCAGAGCATCTGGACAAGCTTTTCCTGCACGATCTGAAACCGCGCCAGCGGCCGACCGAACTGCATCCGCTGACCGGCGTAGGCCAGCGCCGCGTCATAGCCCGCCACCGCGTGACCCAGGGCTGCCCAGGCACATGAGGCGCGGGTGGCCTTCAGCACCTCGGCCACGTGTTTGAAGTTGTGCACGCCCGGCAGTTGGTTGGCCCCCGGCACCCGCACGTCGACCAGGTCGATGTCGGCCTGCCACAGCGCGCGCAGCGCGACCTTGCCCTCGATGACCCGCGCGTCGTAGCCCGGAGTGCCCTTCTCCATCAGGAAACCCTTGACCTGCAGGTCCTCGGTGTCCCGCGCCCACAACACCACGACATCGGCGGTGGCCCCGTTGCCGATCCAACGCTTGGCGCCGTTGATCACCCACTCGTCGCCGACTCGCTGTGCCTGCGTCTCCAACGTCACCGAGTCCGAGCCGTGCCGGGGTTCGGTCAACGCGAACGCGCCCAACTTCTCGCAGCGGGCCATGGCCGGCAGCCACCGCTGTTTCTGCTCCTCCGAGCCGTGCATGGCGATCGAGCGCATCGCCAACCCGCCCTGGACACCCACGAAGGTCCCCAGGCTCCCGTCACCCCGGTGCAGTTCCATGGCCACCAGACCGGCGGCGGTGGCACTCATCTCGGGGCAGCCGTAGCCGGAGATCCCATCGCCGACCAGACCGAGTTCCCCGACCCGGCGGAACAGGTCCAGCGGCAACTCGGCCCGCTCCCAGTAGCTGTTGATGACCGGCAGCACTTCGGAGTGCACGAAGGCCCGGGTGCGGTCCAGATAGTCCAACTCGATCGGGGAAAGGTCACGACGGATGAGGAAGTAGTCGGTGCGCAGCGCCTCGCCGATGCCCGTGTAGACCGGCCGGTCGGCGGCGAGGTGCGCGACGGTCTCACTCATAGACCCTCACCACCGACTCGGCGATGCAGACCGGCTTGTCCTGAGCGGCGCACTCGAAGCTCATCAAGAACGTGACGTCCCCGCCGCCCGGTCGGCTCTCGATCCCCTCCAGCGAAAGCCGCAACCGCACCCGATCCCCCACCGGCAAAGGGGCCGGGAATCGCACCCGATTGAGTCCGTAGTTGACCACCATGCCGAAGCCCTCGAGGGAGACCACCTGCTGCATGAGATGCATCGCGAGGGCCAGCGTGTAGTAGCCGTGCGCGATGGTCCCGCCGAACGGGCCGAGCTGGGTGGCCTTCTCCACGTCGGTATGGATCCACTGTTGGTCGTGGGTGACCTCGGCGAAGGTGCTGATGTCCCGTTGGGTAACCGGATGCCAGTCGCTGATCCCCAGCTCCTGGCCCAGCCGACCCTGCAATTCCTCGATCGTGCTCACCGCAAGCATCGCCAGCCTCCACTGAGAACGTTCCAGGAACGTAGCCGTGCCGAGCGGCCAAGCCGCGGTAGTCGACGACCAAAGGTGGAAGCCGGATCATGTGGGCCGAGCACAAGTACTTCTCCAGCCAGGGAGCGCACATGACGCCAGCCGGCAGTTCGGAAGCCACCTCGTCGGTACTACGGGCTGTGGTGGGCCGGGTGGAGCAGCGATTGGACGAGGTCGTCGCGCGCGCCGTGGAGCGGATCTGGGCGGAGATCCCCAGCTACCAAGCGGTGCACGACCCGACGTTGCGCGAGGACGTCGTGGTGCACAACAGCACGCACCTCCGGGCGCTCGTGGCGACGCTGGCCGGCGATGCCGCGCCCAGCCGGGAGACCTTGCTGTTCACCCGCGGCCACACCGCCCGGCGGGTGGGCCGAATCCCCATCGCGGACTACCTGACCGCGTTCCGGATCACCCAGGACATCATCTGGGAGGTCCTGCTCGAGGCCGCCGACGCCGAGGGCAGCCCGGAGAGCGTCATCGGCCTGGTCGGCCCGATGTTGGACCACATCAACGTGGCCACCACGTATGCCGCCGAGCTGTACATCGAGATCGAGCAGCTGGACATGGCCGGCGGCGAACGGGTCCGACGGGACCTGCTCGAGGATCTGGTCGCCTCCCGTCCGGTGCCACCGGGCCCGCGCCTGGACGCGGCGCGCGATGCCGGGCTCGGCCGCGATGTGCCGTGCCTGGTCATCCTCGCCCTGCCCCGCGACGTACCGGAGGACGAACAGGTGGTGCGGTCGGCGGCCGGGGCGTTGGCCCGCGCCTGCGGCACCAGGTTGCGCCCGCTGATCGTGCTGCGGCGCGATGAGATCGTGATCGTGGCGCCGGTGCACGAGTCGGACAACAGCCAGGTCGTCGCCGACCTGACCACCGCGTGCGAGCGTCTCGCCAAGCAGGACGTGCGCCTGTCCATCGGCCTGAGCACCGTCCACCCGGGGTTGAGCGGTGTCGCCTCGGCGCATCGGGAGGCCCGGGGGGCGGCCGAGAGCCTCGGGCCGGACGGCGGAGTGCTCGCCCTGCCCTCGCTCAGCGCCTTCGACTATCTGACCTCGTTCCGCGATGACACGGCCGAGCGGCTGATCCCGGCCTCGATCCATCGGTTCGTCCAGGAGGACCTGTCCCACGGTGGCGTGCTCACCACGACGCTGCTTGCCTATGTGGACTGCGACCTGAACGTGAAGGTGCTCAGCGAACGCCTACGCGTGCACACCAACACCGCGCACTACCGACTCAACCGGATCGCCGATCAGACCGGGTACGACCTGCGCAAGCTCGACAGCGTTCTCCAGCTGGTCATTGCTACTCGGCTGGCGCAACCCCTCGGTGACCGGCCACTGGGGGGGTGGGGGTAGGCATCCGCGCCGCGAGCGCCACGGCGCGGAATTCCGACGGCAGGCAACCGTGCCGGGCCCGGAACACCCGATTCAGATGCGACAGGTCGCTGAAACCCCAGCGGGTGGCGATGTCGGTCAGCGTGCGTTGTCCAGCGCCGGCCCGCAGATCCTGCGCGCACGCGTCCAATCGCAGGGCCATCACCGTCTGCGCGAAAGTGTGTTCGGTGTGCTGGTAGAGGCCGTGCAGCTTGCGCACCGAGATGCCGAAGCACCGGGCCACGTGCGCGGCGGTGAGGTCGCAGCGTTGCAGGTTGGCCGCCAGGTAGCGATTCACCGAGGCGCGCAACGAGGCATCGACGGTCTCCCGCCGGGTCTCCCGGAGTTCCCCGGTGCCGCCGGCCGCGGCGGCCAATACCGACAGGAACGCGGTTTCGGCTGCCTCAGCCGCACGGTGGTCCAGTGATTCGATGGTGCGCCAGATGGCGGTCATCGTCGAGGCGACGACGCCGGCGATGCCACCGGCCGTCGCGTCGTGGGTCACCGCGGTGAAGCCGTCCGGATCGGCCAGCAGTGGAACCAATCGCGAGCGCGGCACCCGGAAGGAGATGACCTGCCACTCGCCTCGCTCGTCGCCCTGGAAGTTCAGCCGGTATTCGTTGGTGGTGTCGAACATGGCGAAACCACCGGGGCCGATGTGGCAGGTCCGTTTGCCCTGTCCGGCAAGACAATGGCCGCGCAGTTGCAGGTTGACGAAGACGTCGTCGGTCATCGTGCGGCGTAGTTCCGCGGGCCCGTGGATGAGCGACTGGGTCCGCGAGCAGACCTCGGCGCAATGCGTGGAGCGCAGCGCCGACGATCGGGCCCAGCCGGTGATGCCGTCGCGATGTGCCGGCTCGCGCTCGGCCGCCAGGGGTGTGCACACCTGGCAAATGACCTCGCGCCAATAGCTGAACTGTTCAGCGACCGGCTTGTCTGCCGACGTCAAATAGCGCACAGCACAATCTACTGCGGGTCGAGCTGCCCGACTCCTTGCTCGTTCGCGTAGGCGATCAGTGCGGCTGGGGCACGTTCGATGTGCCGCACCAGGACGTCCACCGCGGCGGCCTCGTCGCGGGCCAGCGCCAGGTCCTTCAGCGCGCGGTGCTCGGCGGGGATGTCGCGCACGTG
>DASQPJ010000233.1:0-8690 GCA_035644015.1 Sporichthyaceae bacterium | reverse complement strand
TTCCGGGCGCGGGTGGCCTCCGGGCGCTTCCTCGACGTCGCCGAATGCGCGCACCTGGCGGTGTACCTCGCCTCGGGCGAATCGGACGGGATGACCGGGCAGTCGTTGCTGCTCGACGGAGGGATGTTGTTCGTCTGACCTGGTCGGCGGTACTGGCGGCCTCGTCGTCGGGATGTGGTCAACCGGTGTTCGCGGTGAGGCCCACGGCTTCGATGCCCGCCACCGCGGCCGCCTCGTCGTTGTCCGAGGTGTCGCCGGAGACACCGACGGCGCCGATGGTCAGGCCGCCGTCCTGGATCAACACGCCTCCGGGCACCGGCACCAACGCGCCCCCGATCGCCGCACCCGCGGCGGCGATGAAGTAGGGCTGTTGTTCGGCGCGCGCCATCAGGGCTCGCGACCCGATGCCGATCGAGATCGCACCGAAGGCCTTGCCGTGCGCGATCTCGAACCGCTTGTTCGACGAGCCGTCCTCCCGTTCGGCGGCGACCACATTGCCGCCGGCGTCGAGGACGACCACGGTCAATGGCTTGAACCCCTTGTCGTGCCCGAATTGCAGCGCGATGCCGATGATCGTGCGGGCCGTGGTCAGGTTCGTGCTCATCAGGGGGTTCCCTTCGCTTCCGCCCGGCGGGCGTGCAGGATCGGTTCGGTGTAGCCGGACGGGGACTCGGTGCCGCAGAAGACCAGGTCGTGCGCTGCCCGGAATGCCGGGCCGTCGAAGCCCGGTGCCATCGGGGTGTACAGCGGATCGCCGGCGTTCTGGCCGTCGACCACCACCGCCATCCGACGCAGCACATCCTCGACGTCCTCGGCGCTGACCACCTGGTGCAACAGCCAGTTCGCCAGGTGCTGCGAGGAGATCCGGCACGTGGCCCGGTCCTCCATCAGCCCGACGTCGTGGATATCCGGCACCTTCGAGCACCCGACCCCCTGATCGACCCAGCGCACCACGTAACCGAGGATGCCCTGGGCGTTGTTCTCGATCTCGGCCCGGCGGTCCTCGGCGGACCAGTCGGCCGATGGCGCGAGCGGCACCGTCAGCAGGTCGTCGAGCACCGCGCGGGTCTGTCCGGTCAGCTCGGCCTGACGTGCCGTCACATCAACCCGGTGGTAGTGGGTGGCGTGCAGGGTCGCCGCGGTCGGAGAGGGCACCCAGGCGCAGTTGGCGCCGGCCCTCGGGTGAGAGATCTTCTGCTCCAGCATGTCGGCCATCCGGTCCGGCGCGGCCCACATCCCCTTGCCGATCTGCGCCCGCCCGGCCAGGCCGCAACGCAGTCCGGTGTCGACGTTCCAGTCCTCGTAGGCCTTGATCCAGGTGGTGGCCTTCATGTCGTTCTTGCGCACCATCGGGCCGGCCTGCATGGAGGTGTGGATCTCGTCGCCGGTGCGGTCCAGGAACCCGGTGTTGATGAAGACCACCCGCGCCGCTGCCGCGCGGATGCACTCGGCGAGGTTGACGGTGGTCCGCCGCTCCTCGTCCATGATCCCCATCTTCAGCGTGTCCGCGGGCAGCCCGAGGGTTTGCTCGACGGCTCCGAACAGAGCGCTGGTCAGGGCAACCTCGTCCGGGCCGTGCATTTTCGGCTTGACCAGGTAGACCGACCCGGCCGGCGAGTTGCGGTCGGCCTGATTCCGGGTCAAGTCGTGCAGGGCACAGGCCGCGACCACGAACGCGTCGAGAATGCCCTCGCCGATCGGGGTGCCGTCCCGATCCAGGACCGCCCCGGTGGTCATCAGGTGCCCGACGGTACGGGCCAGCAGCAGGGCCCGCGCCCGCACCCGCAGCGGCGATCCGTCGGCGGCGGTGTAGGTGCGATCGGGGGAGATGGTGCGCACGAACTCCGAGCCGCCCTTGGCCACCGACGCGGACAACGTGCCCTGCATCAGCCCGAGCCAGTTGCGGTAGGCCGCGACCTTGTCCGCGGCGTCCACGCACGCGACCGAATCCTCGAAGTCCATGATCGCGGTGATCGCCGACTCCAACACCACGTCAGCAACCCCGGCCGGGTCGGTCGCGCCGACGGGGTGGGTGCGATCGAGGCGGATCTCGATGCCCAGGCCGTGGTTGCGCAGCAGCACGATGGCCGGCGCCGTGGCGTCCCCGCGGTGACCGGCGAACGCCGCCGCGTCGCGCAGCCCGACGGTGCGCCCGTCGTCCAGACTCACCGCCAGTGCCCCGTCGGCCACCGCGTACGTCGTCGCCGCCGAGTGCGAACCCTCCGCGAGGGGCACCACGTCGTCCAGGAAGGCCCGCGCCCACGCAATCACGTGCTTGCCGCGGTCCGGGTCGTAAGGCCCGGCCGGCGGGGAATCGCCGAGGGCGTCGGTGCCGTAGAGCGCGTCGTAGAGCGAGCCCCAACGCGCGTTCACCGCGTTGAGTGCGTACCGCGCGTTGGTCACCGGCACCACCAGTTGCGGGCCGTTGATGGTCGCGATCTCCGGATCGGTGTTCGCGGTGCTGATCGTGAAGTCCGACCCGGCCGGCACCAGGTACCCGAGCTCGGCGAGGAACGCGCGGTACTCCGCGGGGTCGCCGAGCCCGTTCCGCTGCCGATGCCACTCGTCGATCGCGGCCTGCAGGCGATCCCGGACGGCCAGCAGCTCCCGGTTGCGCGGCCCGAGGGCGTGCACCGCCTCGGACAGCCCGGCGAAGAACTGTTCGGCGGAAACGCCGACCGCGGGCAGCACCTCGCTGGTCAGAAACGTGTGCAGCTGCGCGTCGACCGTCAGGTCGGCGATCGAGACAGGGGTCGAGGCCATGGGTTCTCCTCCGTCGGCGAGACGCCTTCGAACCTACGTCTTCTCCTCGAGCCGGATCATCTCGGGGCGTGCAGGATCCGGGTGCCCTCCACCCCGGCGAGGGGGGCACCCGGATCCCGTGCTGCGGTGGCGCTAGTCGACGATCAGCGTGCCCCGCATGAACGGATGCACCTGGCAGACGAACTTGTAGGTGCCCGGCGGGAGTTTGTCGACGCCGTGCATCTTGTGGACCTGCATCCAGTCCACCAGGCCACTGCTGAACCTGGTCGGCGCGCAATGACTGCCCGCACCCTTGGGATACGGCGGTGCCGTGCAGCCGGGGATGAGCTCGTCGATGCTGTGCGACGGGATGCCCTGGATGACGTCGTAGTTGGCGAACTTGAAGGTGCCGCCGTGATGGATGTGCACCACGTCCGGGTAGAACTGCCAGCCGAAGGCGAAGACGTCACCGGGGTGGTCCTGACCGGTGTACGGGTCCGCGGGAACTGCCGCACTCGCGTTCGACGGTAGGCAAGCCAGCGCCAGGCCGAGGCCGACGGTGGCGGCCAGGGCGCGGTAACGGAAACTCTGCTTCATTGCGTACTCCTCTCTGATGGGCCCTGGCTAGGAAAGGGTCACGGACGGGAAGGTCGCCCGCGCGCCCTCGAGGAAACGGCTGCCGGGCACCCCGAGGACGAACGGCATGGGCAGGCAACCGGCGTGCATTTGCAGGCCGATCAGAGTGCGCACAGCCTCGCCGGCTCTGGGCTTGGCGAACAGCGGCACGGTGACGTTGCCGCTGTCGTAGTACATGGGCCCGAACGCGGCCCGATGCCCGAGCACACGGCCGTTGTCCCCGGTCACCAGCACATCGATCACCGGAGCATCGGTCAGGATCGCGTCGGTGTAGGCGACCTTGACCGCGCTGGTGTCGGCCGTCGCCGGCTGGGTGTTGGCCAGGGTGGCCCGTGGGCCCTCGCCCACGCAGTGCACCGTGCCGGCCTGGCGAGTGTTGTGCTGGAAGATCGTGATCGTCCCGTCGCCGGTGTCGACCTGGTGGTACGTCGAGGCGTCCCCGTTGGCCGGGCCTGCGGAGTACGACGTACCGGCTGCGTGTGCCGGGTTGGCCGACACCACTGCGGCGGCGAGCGCCACCGCGACGAGCGGGATACCGATTCGCTTCATGAGTGCGCTCCCCTCAGGGCTGGTAGTCGGGTGCGGTGACCATGCGGAAGAACTCGCGACGTGTGCGCGGGCCGACCATCTGATTGCTGCGGAAGGACGCCTGCTCGCGCGCCGTGCCCGCGTTGAGGATGTAGGCCTGGCGCATCGTCTCGACCTGGTCGGCCTTGATCAGGCCGCGGTGCGCGTCCGGATCGATGCCGTACGCCTTGGCCGCGTTGCGCCCGAGGATGCCGTTGCGGATGCTGCGCTCGGGGTGCGCCCGGCCGTCGGTCGGCCAGCCCGTCACATCCGGGTGGGCGTGGCGGTAGCTGCCGGCCGACAGGGCGTTGCGCCGCGGGTC
The DNA here is from genome assembly GCA_035644015.1 of Sporichthyaceae bacterium. Lineage (GTDB taxonomy): Bacteria > Actinomycetota > Actinomycetes > Sporichthyales > Sporichthyaceae > DASQPJ01. The sequence goes on along the minus strand of DASQPJ010000233.1, from coordinate 4,423 downwards.
CCACCGGTCGCCGTCCAGCCCGTGGGGCAGGTTGTACAGCTCCTTGGCCTCGTTGCTGAACTGCAGTGCGCGCATGGTGACGAACTGCGGCTGCGGGTTGCCGTACCAGATGCAGTCGGTGCCGAGCACGATCCGCTGCGCGCCGACATAGGTGATCAGCTTGCCGAGCAGGTGCACCGCCTGGTCGACGTCGTTCATGCAGTTCCACCAGACGCTGCCGAGCTCGGCGTACATGTTCACCGTGTTGCCGTGCTCAAGACCGTGCGGAACGAACTTGGTCGCGTCCCAGGCGTTTTCGCGCAGGCTCTTGATGAACGCGTCCACGCTGCGGTTGGACGAGTTGACCACCTCGTCGCCGGGGTAGGCCGCCATGTACTCACCGTCGTAGCCGCAGTGGTACGTGTAGAACTTGATCTGTGGGTACTGACGGCCGACCACGCCCATGTCGCGCGGGGAGAACTTGTCCGAGTCGAAGGTGCCGTTGAAGGCCAGGCCCTTGTGCGTGCAGATGACCTTGGGTCGGTTGTACTTGTCGCAGATCCGGTCGATGTGCTCGACGATGGCCATGCCCATGTCGTCGTCGAACCACCAGCCGTTCATCGGCGGCGAGCTGCCCAGCGGCGGCGGGGTACCCCCGGTGCAGTCGCCCCAGCCGCAGTAGAGCTTCCAGCCGTGGATGTCCACGTTCTTCGCCGTGTCCTCCATCCACTGGAAGTCCTCGGCCTGGTGCAGCGGCGTGGCATGCGGGCCGATGTAGCCGCGGTTGGGCTGGGCGAACGCATGGATGAAGCACCGCTGGGACTGCGAGAGGTGATTGGCCAGGCCGGCGGTCTCGATCGCGTACGCGACCGGGAGGATGTTCGTCTCGTCCGGCAGGTTGGGCAACGCGGTGAGCAGGCTGACCGTCGTGGAGGAGTCGAGGAACATCTCCTTGAAGTAGTGGTAGCGCCCGAGGTTCTGCATCGGGTCGATCTCGCCGCCGGGGCCGAAGCCCTTGAAGCCGCCCTTGTCGACGCCGGGCATCGAGCCCATCGCGGAGGAGGTCCACAGCTTCAAGAACTCCTCGAAGCCGGGGTTCTCCAGTCGCCAGCGTCCGTTGGCGTCGAGGTGGTGGCCCTGGGTGTCCAGGATGAACTCGCCGGGCAGGTTGGCCAGCTGGATACCGGGGTTCTCCAGTTCGGCGCCGGGGGCGTCGCCAGGTCGGCCGTCAGCGGCGTAGGCATAGCTGCCCCACCGTCCGGCGGTCACGGCGTTGATCGCCCACAACCCGATCCCGTACGCGGCGGCGGTCCGCACGAACGAGCGGCGGTCCATGTTGAACCGGCGCCGCTGCCGCTCGATCTCCTGGTCCTGCAGCGCCATGATCGCGAGTTGCTTGTGCGTCGGGGGCTTCGGGACGTATTCGCCATTGGACGTCGGCATGACGTCGATCGCGACGTCCTCCGGGATGTCCGGCCAGGATTCGTTCCAGGGCAGCTTCACGTGGGCCTCCAACGCGCGCCGGATGGGTCGGAACCGGCGTGGCGGCGTCGGCTGAGCGCCCACCCTGGCGAGGTAGTCGAGCAGCGGACAATGGTCCGAAAGTGGTACGCGTCACATGTGTTGCGGACCACAGCCTCGGGTCTAGGGTGGTGGATGCCTACGCCCCGAAAGCCCACGGGGCTAGCAATTGCGAGCCTGTGCCCGGTCCAGGGTGGTGGGCGCACAACGCTGAGGGAGCCGGTGAGCCAGCAAATGCTGAGTGCGGGTGACTACCGGCGGGTGCTGGACGTGGTGCGCTCCTGCGCCGAGGTCGAGGAGGGCGAGGACTTTCGCGGGGTGGTGCTCCAGTCCATCCGCGACCACCTCGGCTATGAGCGGTTGACCTTCTATCTCGGCATGCACCCGGCCGAGGAGCTGGCTCTGCGTGACCCGGTTTCCCTGGGGTTGCCGCAGGACGTGGTGGACAGCTACGTCAACGACTACGCCGCACGTGACCCGTACGGTGCCGAACACGGGCGACGCCTGTTCTGCGTGGACGGGATGGCGTTCCTGCCCGACGTGCTCAACTCACGGCTCACCGCGTTGCACGAGGACTACATCGCCGAGTTCCTCGACCCGTGCGGCATCACCGACAAGGTCATGGTGTGGCTCGACACCGGCCTGCCGGTGCACGGCTACCTGGGGGTCCTCGCGTGCGGTGACCGGGAGTTCGACAAGCACAGCCGGGAACTGTTCGAGGTGTTGCGCCCACACCTGACGTACCTGTTGCGCGCCCACCTGCGGCGCAGCCCACAGCCCGACACCGGCACGCTCACGTTGCGCGAGCAACAGGTGGCGCGACTGGTCGCGGACGGCTGGTCCAATCGCGCGATCGCCCGCCACCTGGACATCGGCGAGGCCACCGTCAAGAAGCACATCACCCGGGTGCTGATCAAGTCTGATGTGCGGTCCCGGACCGAGCTCGCGGTGCTCTGGCGCAGCGGGGAGTCCGTGTTCGACGTCCGGTCGGCGGCCGGCGGCCGCTTTTAGTCAGCCCCTCGCTGCTGCCGTCCCATATCTCCGCAAACTGTCAGATCCGGCCGATCTGGCAGGTAGTGTGGGCCTATGCAGTACGAAGTCGTACACCTGGCAAGCGTGGGCTGACGATGACCTCTCCGGCCCGCCGACCGGCCATCGCGCTCGAACGAATCCGTAAGACCTATGGCGAGGGTGAGACCGCGGTTCACGCGGTTGCCTACGTGGACCTGACCGTGCAGGTCGGGGAGTACCTGGCGATCATGGGCGCCTCGGGGTCGGGCAAGTCCACGCTGATGAACATCGTCGGCTGCCTGGACGGCCCGAGCGCGGGTCGTTATCTGCTCGACGGGGTGGACGTGCGCCGACTGGACGACGCGCAACTGTCCACAGTGCGCAACCGGAAGATCGGGTTCATCTTCCAGAGCTTCAACCTGATCCCGCGGACCACCGCGTTGAGCAACGTGGAACTGCCGTTGGTCTATGCGGGCGTGGACCGCCGCAATCGCCGCAAGCGGGCCATCGAGGCCCTGGAGCGAGTCGGGTTGGGCCCGCGCATTCACCACCTGCCCTCGGAACTGTCAGGTGGTCAGCAGCAACGCGTCGCGGTGGCCCGGGCCATCGTCACCGACCCGGTGCTGCTGCTGGCCGACGAACCGACCGGAGCGCTGGATTCGCAGAGCACCGAGGACGTGCTCGACCTGTTCGACAACTTGGCGGCGGCCGGGCGCACGATCATGGTGATCACCCACGAGGCCGAGGTCGGCGCGCGGGCGCAACGGGTGGTTCGGATGCGCGACGGTCGGATCATCTCCGATGTGCTGAACCCGCCGCGCGTCGCCGTGGGTGTTTGATGCGCTTCGCGGAGAGCATCCGCTTCGCCATCACCGGCATCATCGCGAACAAGATGCGCTCCATGCTCACCATGCTGGGCATCCTGATCGGCGTCGCGTCGGTGATCACCCTGGTCGCGGTGGGCACCGGCTCGTCACGCGATGTCCAGGCCTCGATCAGTCGCCTGGGTTCGAACACCTTGTTCGTGCTGCCCTTGCAGCAGGGCGGCGGTGGGCAGGGCCGCGGCATCGCCGGGCAGATCCGTCGCCTGCTGGGCATCAAGGCCCCGCCGGTGAACGGCACCCAGGTGCGCGCGGCGCGGCTGACCTTCGCCGACGCCGACGCGTTGCGTGATCCGGTGAACGCCCCGCACGTGAAGTCGGTGGCCCCGGCGGTGGTCATGCAGGGGGTGCAGGCCACCCACGGCACCTCCTCGCACACGGTGAACACCCTGCTCGGCAGCACCCCGATCTTCCTCCAGATCCAGAACGCTTCGGTCAGCTGCGGCCCGGGCTTCAGCGACGACGACTACGCCGCGCACCGGCACTACGCGCTGTTGGGCCCCTCCGTGGCCCAGGACCTGAGCTACGGCGACGTGTGCGCACTGAACGGGCAGCAGATTCGGCTCAACGGCCAGGCGTTCACCGTCGCCGGCATCCTGGCCTCGAAGGGCTATAGCGGCCAGCAGGATCTGGATGACGTGGTCATCGCCGCGGGCACCGCGGTGCAGGACGCCCTGTATGGCTACAACCCGCCGGCCGCCGGGCCGATCAGCGGTATCGCGGTGGAGGCTACCTCTGGTGCGGACACCAAGGCCGCGCAGGGCGAGGTCACCGCGATCATGGCCGCGCGTCACCACGTGAACCTGCTCAGCGCCGACTTCATCGTGTTCAACTCCTCCGCGGTGCTCGACGTGTCGGCGTCGTCGAACCACACGCTGACCATCCTGCTGGCCGCGGTCGCCGGTATCTCGCTGCTCGTCGGCGGCATCGGCGTCATGAACATCATGTTGGTCTCGGTCACCGAACGAACGCGGGAGATCGGTATCCGCAAGGCCATCGGCGCCGGACGCGGCGACATCATCGGCCAGTTC
>DASQPJ010000232.1:0-13675 GCA_035644015.1 Sporichthyaceae bacterium | reverse complement strand
TAGTTGGGCAGGTCGAACGACTCGGAAAGCCTGCGCAACTACACACTCGGGTGAGTGAGGCGGGCCGGCTCAGACCTCCACCGCCGGAATGTCGCGGGTGCAGAAGGCACAGGCCGCGGCGGCAAGGGGCACCGAGGACAGGCAGTGCGGGCAGTCGCGCACCGGGGCCGGCTCGCTGGGGGTCGGCTTGAACCGTTCCAGCAGGCTGCCGAACGGCTTGACCACGAAGAAGTACAGCACCGCGGCGACCAACACGAACGCGATCACCGCGTTGACGAAGTCGCCGTACTTGAACATCGAGTGATTGACAGTGAAGACCTGTTTGGAGAAGTCCGGGTTACCCCCCATGGCGGCGAGCAGTGGGGTGACCAGGTCATCCACCAGTGCCTTGACCACGGCGGCGAACGCGGTGCCGATCACCACGGCCACTGCCAGATCGACCAGATTGCCGCGCAACAGGAACTTGCGGAAACCGTCCATCGGGCGCACTCCTCATCCGTTGACGACACGGTGTCGCCCCAAGGATGTCGCGCCCTCAGATTCAGCCGGCAGGGGCCTCCAACAGGCCCAGCAGCGCCGCCGGGGCATCCGCCGCGCCGGCCATCGCCGCCCACCGGCCACCGCAGCGGTTGGCCAGGTCCGCGGCCTGCTCGTAGTCGTCCCTCGGCGCCAGGATCAGCAGTTCCGGCACAGCGCAGGCCGCCGGTAGCGGGTCGTTGTCATCGGTGGCCCGGCAGTCCGACAGCAGTACCACCACGCGGCGCCCGGCCCGACTGCCCGCCAACTGATCGTTGGCCGCGCGCAGCGCACCGGCCAACCCGGTCACCCCGTGACCGCGCAGCCGCAGGATGTCGTCGACCAGCAAATCCGTGCCGCGGGTGGAGTCCATCGGGCGGAGCACCTTCACGTCCCGGGCGAAGGAGAGCACCGCGTGCTCCCCCGGCGCTCGCCACGCGCAGGCCGCCGCAGTCAACGCCGCAGCGGCCAACCGGGCCCCGCCCATCGAGCCGGACGCGTCGATCACCAGGCACAACGCCAGCGTCGGCTTCGACCACTGCCGCACCGTCAGATCATCGGCGGACAGTGCCCTTCCGGTCGCCCGGGCCTCGGCGATGGCCGGCAGCGAGGCGTCCAGGTCCAGGTCACCCTCGTCGCCGCCCGTCACCGAGCGCATTTTGCCGATGCCGCGGCGACGTGGCGTGCCGGCCCGCGCCCGGTCCAGGGCCAGCCGGGCGGCCAACGCCCGGGCCGCGGCGCGCAGCGCCTCGTCGGTGGCCCCGGACATCTCGGCCAACAGGCTCAACGCCTGCTCCGGGTCCTCCTCCAACGCCTTGCTGAACGCGTCCTGGTCCAACACGCCGACCTCGGGTGAGATCTCGGCGAAGCGGGGACGGTTGGCCAGCTGGCTGCGCGGGGCCTGGCGGTCACCCGGCGTGGGACGTTTGCGGCCACCGCCGGTGTTCGGCTCGGGGAGGCCCGTCGGGGACGACGGGCTCACGCTCCCCCCGAGGCATCACCGTCCTCGTCATGGGAGTCGCCACGGCCGAACACCGACTGGTACAGCTCGGTGATCACCATCTCGGCGTCCCGAGTGCCCGCCTCGCGCAGCCTGATCCGACCGGACAACGCCACCAGCGACGCGTCCAGGCCCACCCGATAGTCGGTCACCGAACGGTCGCGACGTGCGGCCAACGCGGCGGCCAATTTCGTCATGTCGATGGCGCCACGTACCGAGGAGCCGATGCGAATGTCCGGGTGGTCGCGGGTCCGCCGGACCAACTCGACGACCTTGCCCCGCCAGCCCGCCGGCACCTTCGGCGCGCGCAGTTCGACGATCGCGGTTTCGTCCGCGGCATCCTGGTAACCCATCGTGATGCGGCACACCCGGTCATAGATCGCCGAGGCGATGCGCGCGGTGCCCACGGAGTCGAACGGGTTCATCGCGGCCACCAACCGGAACCCGTCCGCAGCCACGATCCGGCCCAGCCGCGGGACGTGCAGCTCCCCCTCGCTCATCACGGTGACCAGCACGTTGAGGGTTTCCTCGGGGATCCGGTTGGCCTCCTCGACATAGAGCAACGCGCCGGCGCGCAGCGCCTCGGCGAGCGGGCCGTCCACGAACGTGGCCGGCCCATAGCCGCGTTCCAGCACCTGCGCCGGGTCGAAGTGCCCGACCAACCGGGCCGGGGTCAGCTCGGCATTGCCCTCGACGAACACGAACGAGGTCTTGGACTCCTCCGCGACCGCACGCAGCAGCGTGGTCTTCCCGGTGCCCGGCGGCCCCTCCAAGAGCACGTGCGCGCCGCAATCCAGCGCCGCCACCAACAGCTCGACCTCACGGGCGCGCCCAACGACCTTCTCAGTGCCACTCACCGGTTCTCGCTACCTCCCGACAAACCACGCCGAGTGTGACCCCGAAGGATCACACTCGGCGGGAAATGATCCTGTCTCAGTGCTCGTGCACCATGACGCCGCGCACGTTCTTGCCGGCCAACAGGTCGTCGTAGCCCTCGTTGACCTCTTCGAGCTTGTAGGTGCGGGTGATGATCTCGTCGAGCTTGAGGTCACCGCTCTGGTACAGCCCGAGGATCTTCGGGATGTCCGTGGTCGGGTTGCAGTCACCGAACAGGCTGCCCTTGACCGTCTTGCGGAACAGGGTCATCAGCGCCGACGGCAACTGGACGTTGTTGAGGTCCAGCCGGTTCAGCCCGGTGATGACGACCATGCCGCCCTTGCTGACGGTGTGGAACGACAGCGTGACCTGAGGCTCCGTCACCAGGTCGGTGGTGATGATCGCCTTGTCCGCGCCGACGCCCTTGGTCAGCTCCATGGCAAGCTCCATCGCCTCCTCGGAGGTCGCGACCGCGTGGGTGGCGCCGAGCTCCAGCGCCTTCTCCCGCTTGTTCTCCAGCGGGTCGACAGCGATGAGGTTCTTCGCCCCGGCGTACCGCGCGCCCTGCACCGCGTTGATGCCGATGCCGCCGACGCCGACCACCAGCACCGTCTCACCGGGCTGGACGTCCGCGGTGTTGACTGCAGAACCCCACCCGGTCGGCACGCCGCAGCCGACCAGCACGGCCTTGTCCAACGGAATGTCGTCGTCGACCTTGACCGCGGAGTTCTGGTGGATCACGTTCCACTGGCTGAACGTGCCGATCATGCACATGTTCCCGTAGTTGCCCTCCGGGCCGGTCATCGGGAAACGCTCGCCCGGCAGATAGCCCTCCAGGATCGTCGCGCCCATGTCGCAGATCGACTGACGCCCGGTGGCGCACCAGCGGCAGTGCCCGCAGTTCGGGATGAACGAGCAGACGACCTTGTCCCCGGCCTTGACCCGGCTCACGCCCGGCCCGACCTCCTCGACGATCCCGGCGCCCTCGTGGCCCAGCACCATCGGCGTGCGGCAGGGCAGGTCACCGTGCGCGACGTGAATGTCGGAGTGGCACAGCCCGGCGTGGGTGTAGCGGATCAGCACCTCCCCTTCCTTGGGGCCGTCGAGGTCCAGCTCCACGATCTCGATCGGCTTGCCGGGCTCGTAGACGACTGCGGCCTTGGTCTTCATGGGCTTGTCTCTCCTTATGCGTCGAGGGCGAGCAGTTCGCCGAGGTGCTGGTCGATCTGTTGCATATAGGTGGGGTTGAGGCCGAGCACCGCGAAGTGACCGATGATGTCGGCCACCACGCGCAGTTCGCTGCCGGGGATCAGCGCTTGCTCCGCCGCGCAGTCTCGCACCGGGAAGAACATGTCCTCGTCGATGGGCAGCACGTAGGTCTTCGCGGTGATCCGGCCGAGCGCCGCGGCCAGGTCGCCGCCGGTGTGCCGGGCGACGTCGCCGCCCTGCCACTTGTGCGCCTGGCACAGCAGGTTGTTCGCATCCATCGGGGTGAAGTAGCCCTGCAAAAACGCCAGGAACTGCTCCTTGTTCTCCATGCCGACCGCGCGCCACACCTCGTGTTTGAAGAAGTCGGTGGAGAAGCCCATCACCGCCCACACCAGGGCCTGGCGCTTGACCGCCTCGGTGAGTTCGGTGTGCGACTTGTACTCCCCCGCGTGGAAGTTCGGGTCGGAGGTCATCGAATCGATCACCTGGTTTGTGAAGATCTCGCAGTGCGGGGTGACCCGGGCGGTGCCCGCGATCGGTGCCGCCCGCTTGACCTTGTCCGGGAAGCGCACCGCCCACTCATAGGTCTGCTGCGCCCCCATCGAGGCCCCGGTGACCAGGGCCAGTGACTCCACCCCGAGGTGCTCGCGCAGCAGTCGCTCCTGGGCGACCACGTCGTCCCCGATGCGCACCTGCGGGAAGCTGGACGCGGCAATGTCGGCGTTCGCGCCGTCCGCGTTGTGCGGGGAGACGGACAGCCCGCTGCCGATCTGGTCGACCGCGACGATGAAGTACTTGCTCGGGTCCAGGGCGTGACCCTCGCCGATGTAGACGTCGCGCCAGACCTGGTGGGTGCCCGAGTAGTAGGTGGTGATCAGGATCGCGTTGTCCTTGGCGGCGTTCAGCTCGCCCCAGGTGGCGTACGCGAGCCGGCAGTCCGGGATCACCCCGCCTGCCTCGAGCTCCAGTCCACCGATGCTGGTGACCTGGTAGTCGCCGTGGAACTCGGGCGAGTAATACGGATTGTCACTCATGCCGGGACACTCTCCTTGATGCCTAACCCGTCGAATGTGAAGCCCTCGTAGTCCTTATCCGCGATCTCGTCACAGCGCTCCCGATACGGGCCGACGAAGCCCAGGTAGGGCATGAACACCCGCGGCTTGCCGGGGATGTTCGCGCCCATGTACCAGGTGTCCGCCTCCTGGAACAGGGTCGGCGCGACGAGTTCCTGGCAGTGCTCGCCCCAGGCCCGCTCGGCCTGCGGGGTCGCCTCGATGGTGCGCGCGCCCCTCGCGGCCAGCTCGCCCAGGATCCGGCCGACGTACTGCACGTGCTGCTCGATGGAGATCGGCATGTTGGACAGCACCGACGGGCTCTGCGGTCCGGTGATGGTGAAGAAGTTCGGGAACCCCGCACTCATCAACCCGAGGTAGGTGTGCGGGCCGTCCGCCCACTTGTCCCGCAACGAGATGCCACCGCGCCCGCGCACGTCGATGCGCCGGATCGGACCGGTCATCGCGTCGAAGCCGGTGGCGTAGATGATCACGTCCACCTCGTAGGAGGTGCCGTCCGCCAACTGCACCCCGGTCTGCGTGATCTGCGCGACCGGGTTCTCCTTGATCTCCACCAGGTGTACGTGCGGTTGGTTGTAGGTCTCCAGATAGCCGGAGTCCAACGGGATCCGCTTGACCCCGAACGGGTAGCCCTTGGGGATCAGCTTCTCCGCGACCTCCGGGTTATCCACCCGCTCCCGGATGCGCTCGTGCATGTAGTCGGCGATGATCTTGTTGGCCTCGGGCTTGAAGAACGGGTCGATGTAGCCACCCAGCCAGACCCAGAAGCCGCCGTACTCCCAGCGCTTGTCCAGCTCGGCCCGGACCTCCTCTGGCGTGGAGTCCAGCACGTCCTTCGGGGGGAACTCGTAGTTGAAGCCGAAGAACGACTGCTCGAGGATGGGCCGCTCCTCCACGGCGACGGCCTTGCGCTGCTCGATGAACTCCGGGGTCAGCGGGTGGTGCCGCGCCGGGATCACATAGTTCGCGGTCCGCTGGAAGACGGTCAGCTCAGCTGCCTGCTCGGCGATCAGCGGGATGGCCTGCACCGCAGAGGCGCCGGTGCCGATCACCGCGACCCGCTTGCCGGTGAAGTCCACCGGCTCGTGCGGCCAGCGTCCGGTGTGGTACTCCTCGCCACCGAAGCTACCCACGCCGGGGAACGGCGGGGTATTGGTGGCGGACAGCGACCCGACCGCGCCGATCAGGAACCGGGTCCGCACGGTCTCCCCGGTAGAGGTCCGCACCACCCAGGTGTCGGTGTCCTCGTCGAAGTCCGCGCCCTCGACCTTGGTGTTGAACTGGATGTCGCGGCGCAGGTCGTGCTTGTCGGCCACGAGCTCGAGGTAGCGCAGGATCTCCGGCTGGCGCGGGTAGCGCTCGGTGAACGCGAACTCCCGGGCCAGCTCTTTGTCGAAGGAGTAGCAGTAGATCCAGCTCTCCGAGTCGCACCGGGCACCCGGGTAGCGGTTCCAATACCAGGTCCCGCCCACCCCGGCGGCTGCCTCATAGACCCGAACCCGCAGCCCCAGGTCCTCGCGCAGGTGTTGGAGCAGGTAAAGGCCGGAAAAGCCGGCTCCGATCACCACCGCATCGACATCGGTGGTCGCCGAGTCCTGGCCGCGCGCAGTCGTCATTGCCTACGTCTCCCAATCCGCGTCGTCGAGGATGGTGGTGTGCCGTGGGGCAGCTCACATCCTGCCGCGCGGACGGGACCTCGGCTACAGGCGGGTCGGACCAATGCCGGCGGACCGCTTTGGGCTCGTGGACTAATCTCCGCCGCCATGGGCAGAGCGCGCACCGCGAGCCGGTTGGACGGGTTGGGGACCACGATCTTCGCCGAGATGTCGGCGTTGGCGGTGGCCACCTCCTCGATCAATCTCGGCCAGGGCTTCCCGGACACCGATGGCCCGGCGCAGATCATCGAGGCCGTCGTGGCGGCCTTGCGGGGCGGGGCGAACCAGTACCCGCCCGGGCCGGGCATCCCGGCGTTGCGAGCGGCGATCGCCGCGCACGACTCGCGCTTCCACGGCCTGACCTATGACCCGGACACCGAGGTGCTGGTCACCACCGGCGCCACCGAGGCGATCGCCGCCGCGGTGCTCGGCCTGATCGAGCCCGGCGACGAGGTGATCGCGCTGGAGCCCTATTACGACTCCTACGCCGCGAACATCGCCATGGCCGGCGGGGTGCGGGTACCGGTCACGCTGCGCCCGCCGGACTTTCGGCTGGACGTCGACCGACTACGGGACGCGGTCACCCGGCGCACCAAAGCGATCCTGCTGAACACCCCGCACAACCCGACCGGCGCGGTGCTCAACGCGGCCGAATTGGCGGCCATCGCCGAACTGTGCCTGGAGCACGACCTGGTGGTCATCGCCGACGAGGTCTACGAGCATCTGGTGTTCGACGGCGTGCACACCTCGATCGCGTCGCTGCCCGGCATGCGGGAGCGCACCGTGCGGATCTCCTCGGCCGGCAAGACCTTCTCCTTCACCGGCTGGAAGATCGGCTGGGCGTGCGCCCCACCGGAATTACTGGCCGCGGTGCGCGGGGCCAAGCAGTTCCTGACCTACGTATCCGGCGCCCCGTTCCAACCCGCCATCGCGCAGGCCCTGGCGCTGCCCGACTCCTACTTCACGGACCTGCGCGACGGCCTGCGCGAGCGTCGCGACCAACTCGCCGCCGGTCTGGCCGGGCTGGGCCTGGAGGTGTTCATCCCGGCCGGTACCTACTTCCTCACCACCGACGTGCGCCCACTGGGCTACCCGGACGGCGTGGCGTTCTGCCGCGACCTGCCCGGTCGGGCCGGTGTGGTGGCCATCCCGCATCAGGTGTTCTACGACGACAAGGCGGCCGGCGCCCCGCTGGTTCGGTGGGCCTTCTGCAAGCGCCCCGAGGTTCTCGCCGAGGCGCTGCAGAGGCTGGCGACGACGTTCGGCTGAACGGCTGCGTGGCGACCCATCACATACCCGTAACGTCCGGGCGCCCTGTCACGATCACCGGTTGTGCCGGCCAACCAGAGGAGGTAAGTCGATGAGATCCACCGTTCGGATCACCCTCGGTTCGTGTCTGGCCGCAGCCGCGCTGTGCGCAGGTGCCATCGCGACCCTGCCCACCGGCGTCCAGCACCACTCCGAGAGCCCCGCCCCGGGACTCCCCCTACCGCCGCTTCCGGCGCTGCCGCTCCCCGCTCCGGTCGGACCAGCCACAGCCTGACGATTCGTCAGTTCGCAATAATTCCGGCTCGACTCCCGCCGTCGATGCCCCGGCACACATCAGATGTCGGGAGCTGCCCCGTGCCCCGCCGGCACGGGGCGTCGAGACCGGTCGGCCCGTCGACCTGACCGCCTGATGGCGCGTCAGGTCGACGGGTTGCGCGAGGGTCAGCGCAGGTGGTGTACCTGCGGCAGTCCGTATACCGGGGTCGGGATGCCCTCCAGGCGGGCCTTGAGTTGCAGGGAGAGGAACTGCGAGTAGTGCCGCGACTGGTGCAGGTTGCCGCCGTGGAACCACAGTCCCGGTTGCTGGGTGGGCTTCCACATGTTGCGTTGTTCGCCCTCCCACGGCCCGGGGTCCTTGGTGGTGTCCGAGCCCAGGCCCCAGATCTTGCCGACCCGGTCGGCAACCTCCGGTGAGATCAGCTCCGCGGCCCACTCGGTCATCGGCCCGTAGCCGGTGGCGAGCACCACCAGATCGGCGGGCAGCCGGGTGCCGTCCTCCAGCACCACCTCGTCCTCGGTCAGCTCGGTGATCTGACCCCGAACCAGCGCGACGTCGCCGTTCGCGACGAGCTCGGCGGCGCCCACATCGATGTAATAGCCCGAACCACGGCGCAGGTACTTCATGAACAGCCCGGAGTCGTCGTCGCCGAAGTCCAGCTCGAACCCGGCCTTCTCCAGCCGGGCGTAGTACTCGGCGTCCTGCTCACGGATCGCGTCGTACGCCGGGATCTGGAACGTGTGCAGGATCCGATACGGGAGCGAGGCGAAGGTCAGGTCGGCCTTCTCCGTGGTCATGCCCGCGGCAACGGCCTCCTCCGAGTACAGCGGGCCGATGGTCGCCATCAGCGAATCCGAACGGACGATGTGCGTGGAGGAGCGCTGCACCATCGTCACCGACGCCGCGCCCTTCTCCCACAGCGCGCCACAGATGTCGAAGGCGGAATTGTTGGATCCGATGACCACGGCCCGCTTGCCCTTGTACTCCTCCGGTCCGGGGTGCTTGGACGAGTGGTGCAGGTCGCCCCGGAACTTCTCCGCACCCGGGATCTCGGGAACGTTCGGTCGCCCGGACATGCCGGTGGCCAACACCAATTGCTGCGGGTGCAGCGTCACCGGTTGGCCGTCGCGGAGTACCTCGACGGTCCACTCCCCCTCGGCTTCGTCGTAATGGGCGGAGCGCGCCTCGGTGTTGGTCCAGTAGTTGATCTCCATCGTCGAGGTGTAGGCCTCGAGCCAGTCGGCGATCTTGTCCTTGGGCGAGAACACCGGCCAGTTCGCGGGGAACTTCAGATACGGCAGGTGGTCGTACCAGACCGGGTCGTGCAGGCACAGCGAGGCGTACCGGCTACGCCATTGATCGCCTGGCCGGGACTGCTTGTCGATCACGATCGTCGGCACATCGAGCTGCCGCAGCCGGGCGCCCAGCGCGATGCCGCCCTGACCGCCGCCGATGACCAACACGTAGGGCTGCTGGGTGTAGCCCAGCTCGATGCGTTCCCGTTCCCGCCGCTCGGCCCAGGTGAGGCGGTCGCGGTCCACGCCGTGCACCACGCCCTTCGGGCGCTCGGAGCCCTTGGCCTCCTCGTGCCCGGTGAGCTCATCCAGCGTGGTGAGCAGGGTGAAGGCACCGGCCTCGGTCAACCGCAGCAGCCCGGTACCCCGGCCGACCGCGGTGTCGAAGGCGATCCAGGCGGTAACCACACCGTCTGCCTCGTCGGCCGGTTCGGTGACGCGGAACCCGCTGGGCGCGGTGTGCACCAGGCACTCGGTCAACAGGTCGACCACGCCGGCCCGCCCCTCGACGGTAACGATGTTCCAGCTGAACGCGACCAGGTCACGCCAGAAGCACTCCGGGGCGAACAGGGCCGCGGCCGCCTCGGCATCTCCGGCCTCGCAGGCCGCCTGGAATGTGGACAACCAGTCCTGCGCCCGAGCGGTGGCGGCCGAGATCTCGAGGGTCTGGGTCATGGCGGCGCTGCCTCTCCCTGGGGGTGGACGTCCAGCCCACACCCGCGGCGGCGTCGCCGACAAGCCCTTCGCCGGGTCGGTCTAGGACAGCCAACCCGTGGCGCCCGTGTGCACCAGTTCCGTACTCAGCAACCGGAGATTGAGCACCTCGGTGATGGTGCCGCCGTGTTCCTGGCGCTCCTGCTGCAGGCGCTGCAGTTCGGGGGCCGCCTGCACGATCTCCTCGAGGCCGTCCCAGTAGGTGATCGCCGCCATCGTGCCGCCCACCGGATCGTGACCCCAGTAACCGACGCGGAACCCGGCCTGCTGTTTGAGCATTGCCATGGCGTCCCGGGTGGAGGACCGCAGATGATCGGCGGCCTGCGCGTCTGCGGCACCCTGCGTGCCGTAGAAGGCGACCCGCAGCCAATTCGAGGCGTGGCGGCTGGTGATGGCTTCCCAATCGGCCGCCTCCCAGGCCGTGGGCGCGGTCACCAGCTGCAGGTTCACCTCTTTGTCCAGCGTGAGGCCGTGCGCCAGTCGATCAGCGCGCAGCATGCGCAAGAAGTCGCTCGCGTCCTCGATCGCCTCGCGTGAGGCCCAATTGGTCACCGCCGCGAGGACCTCGCCGTCCGCGTCGTGCGCCCAATGGCCACCGCGGAAGCCGAGCGTTCGGCCGAACTCGCGCTGCACCCGCTGCAGGCTCTCCGTCACGTACCTTCGTCCGTCATCGCTGCCCGGGCTCGTCCGGTAGGTGACGATCCGAAGCCAGGTCTCGGCCATGGGCTGCTCCTCCGTGGGTGAGCTTTGTTGCCCGCTACCCGCCCTGGCCGCCCCGCACACGCCCCCACATGTCGGTCCACCTCACCGAATGGAACATACGTTCGAATCGCTGGTAGGCTCACCCTGTGGAGACTGCCTTCCAGGGCTCCCTGTTCGACGAGCCAGGTCAGGCCGGCCGGATCGGCCCGCGGCCACTGGCCGACGGTCTGCGCCGCATCGACCTGGGCAGCGGGGCCTGGATCGACCTGCACCCCGGTTGGATCCGCAGCGCCGATGACCTGCACGCTGCGCTGCTGCGCGACGTGCCGTGGGCCGCCGAGGAGCAGCGCTGGATGTACGACCGCCTGGTGGACGTGCCGCGCCTGGCCGCGCGCTACGCCGAGGGCGAGCCGCTCCCCCACCCGGTGATCGCCAAGCTCAAGGCCGACCTCGACGCGCATTACGCCCCCGAGTTCGGTGCGGGCTTCGCCTCGGCGGGCCTGGCCCTGTACCGCGACGGCAATGACTCCGTCGCTTGGCACGGCGACTACTTCGGCCGCACCACGTTCGCCGACACCATGGTCGCGCTCGTGGTGCTCGGCCCACCCCGGCCCTTCCTGCTTCGTCCGCGCGCCGGGCACGCCCCGCCCGGCCCGACCCGGACCCACCGCCTCGCGCATGGCGACCTGATCGTGCTGGGCGGCAGCATCCAACGCACCTGGCAGCACGCGGTACCCAAGACCACCCGCGCCGCCGGACCCCGGATCAGCATCCAGTTCAGGACGGGTGTCGACTGAACCGGCCGTCAGATCAGTCGCCGGTCCGAGGCCCAACGGCTCAGCTCGTGCCGGTTGGACAGTTGCAGTTTGCGCAGCACCGCCGACACGTGCGTCTCCACCGTCTTCACCGAGATGAACAGCTCCTTCGCCACTTCCTTGTAGGTGTAGCCGCGGGCGATCAGCCGCAGCACCTCCTGCTCCCGCGCGGAGAGCAGATCCAACTCCGGGTCGACCACCGGCGCGGGCCTGCCGGGCGCGCCCGGCCCGGTGAACGCGTCGAGCACGAAGCCGGCCAGCCGTTGGGAGAAAACCGCGTCCCCGTCGGCGATCCGGCGGATCGCGTCGGCCAGTTCGGCCCCGGTGATGGTCTTGGTGACGTAGCCCCGGGCGCCGGCGCGGATCACCCCGATCACATCCTCGGCGGCGTCGGACACCGACAACGCCAGGAAGCGCGTCTCTCCCCCGGCGCCCAGCACCTCGCGCAGCACCGCGATCCCGCCGCCGCCGGGTAGGTGTACATCGAGCAACACCACGTCGGGCGCGTGCAACCGCACGGCCGCCACCGCCTCGGCGACATCCGCTGCCTCGGCGACGACCTGCACCGATCCGCCCGCGGCCGCGTCGAGCTCCGCCCGCACCCCGGCCCGGAACAGCCGGTGATCATCGACCACCACCACCCGCAGCACTCGCTCGCTCATCCGGGCAGCCTCAGTTCCACCTCGGTGCCCGCACCGGGCGAGGAACGGACCTCGGCCCGGCCGCCGTGGCGCGCCATCCGCCCGACGATCGAGTTGCGGATGCCCGCGCGGTCCGCGGGCACGGCCGCCGGGTCGAACCCGACGCCCCGATCCCGGACGAACACGCTCGCGCCGGCGGCGTCGACCTCCGCGTACACGTCGACCCGGGGCGTCCCGGCGTGCTTGGCGGCATTGACCATCGCCTCCCGGGCGGCGCCGACCAGCGCCCAGCGGGCCTCGTCCAACGAACCGTCGCCCACCGTCACCAACTCCACCGGGACCCCCACGGACTCCTCGACCTCGGCGCAGACCCGACGCAGCGCGACCGCCACGGACTCCTCGCCATCCGGGCCGGGTTGCTCGGCGTAGAGAAAGGTGCGCAGATCACGTTCCTGGCCGCGCGCCAACCGCATCACCGCACGCGGGTCATGGGCCTGACGCTGAATCAGGGCGAGGGTCTGAAGCACGGAGTCGTGCAAGTGCGCAGCCAGATCGGCGTGCGCCTGCGAACGGATCCGCTCCGCGCGTTCGGCCGACAGCGAGTGCCAGATCCGCAGCAGCCAGGGCCCCGCGATCAGCGCCGCCCCGCCGACCACCACCGCCCCGCCGCTCAGGCCGCGGGCCGCGGACGCCGCGTCCGGGGAGAACAGCAGGAAGGACGCCAACCCCAATCCCACCAGCGCCGCACCCGCGACGAACCGGGCCGCACCGAACACCCGCCGGGCCCGGGTCGGCCCGACCGCCGGCTCCGGGCCGGCTGCCCGGGCCAGATCCGCCTCGTCCGCCTGGCGCCACAGCACCGCCAGCCCCGCGCCCACCGCCAGCGCCGGCCAGAGCAGGATGCCGGGCACGCCGAGCCCCGCGCGTTGCCCGACCAGCACCGCCCCCAGCGCGACCGCGAGCAGTGCGATCAACTGGACCGGCTGTTGCTCGTCGAACATCCGGGCGGGCATCGAACGCAGCCCCAACCGGGTCGCGGCCCGCAATCCGGCCGGGGCACGGGTGTCGTCGGAGCCGGCCTGCGGGACGAACATCCAGTACGCGCCGTAGAGCACGACGCCGAAGCCGCCGAACCCGGCGAGCACCGCGAACGCGATGCGCACCTTCAACGGGTCCAGGCCCAGGTGATCGGCAAGCCCGCTCGCGACGCCGGCCACCAGCCGATCCTCGCGGCGGCGGCGGTACCGCGGCGGGTCGGTGGCCATACCCGATGCTCACACGTCCGCGGGCCGCTGCCCATCGGGGACGCCCCCGACCCGCGGCCCCGGAACTCAGGGTCCCGTCAGGGTTGTTCACCGATGCCGCGATACCGACCCGAACCGCATCCTGAGGTCATGACAGATCTTCCGTCCGAACCCGGCAGCTCGACCCCGGTCGGCAACACCGCCACGGCCACCCCGCCGGCCACCACCCGTTACCGCCGCAGCCGCGAGGACCGCATGCTGGCCGGCGTCTGCGGCGGCCTGGCCCACACCCTCGGCATCGACCCGATCGTGCTGCGGGTAGCAGTCGTCGTGCTCAGCTTCTTCGGTGGCGCCGGGATCGTCGTGTACGTCGCGGGCTGGTTGTTGAT
>DASQPJ010000231.1:0-11626 GCA_035644015.1 Sporichthyaceae bacterium | reverse complement strand
AGGCTGCCCACGTCGCGCACGCTGAACCCGCCGGAGTCGGTGCGCTGGAACTGGGCGTGCCGGCGGGAGACGGTGACGTCGTCGAGGAAAATGTCACTGTCCGGGTGGCGCCCCGCGGTGGTCGAGTCAGCGTCGAGCAGGAACCGACTGCCCGACTCCGGGCCGCGCTGCACGATGAGCAGTGCCGAGTCCGGCGGCAGCGCGTCCACCGCGGCCTGGTCGGCCGGGGAGAGCAGGCCGGCTTCGGCCTCCACCAGTTCCAGGCCGGAGATCTGGATGCTCGAGGTGACCTCGGCGCCGCCGCCACCCGCGGTGGCCAACGCGGTGCCGCAGCTCTCACAGAACCGAGCCTCCTGGCTCGCCTGGTGGCCACATTGACTGCAGAAGGGCATGTGCCTAAGTCCTCGCCTCGCGGGCCCCGATGCCCCGCCGCACCGGAAACCTCGACCGCAACCTTAGGTTGACCGTCGCCGGGAAACCAGGTCGGGTCGGCGAGGCGCGCCGGTTAGGGCGTCTCTCTCAGCCCCATCCGCGCCGGCTAGCGGGGGTGGGAGAGATGGCCTTAGTGCTCCAGGCTGTTGGCGTATTCCCCCGCGGAGAGCAGTTCGCCGACCGCAGTCGGGTCACTGGGCGTCACGTCGAACATCCAGCCCTTGTCGTACGGGTTGGAGTTGATCAACTCCGGGGCGGTGACCACGGCCTCGTTGCGGGCCGCGACCACCCCGGACACCGGGGCGTACAGGTCGCTCACGCTCTTGGTGGATTCCAGTTCCCCACACGGCTCGCCCGCGGCGACCGTGGCGCCCACCTCGGGCAGTGAGACGAACACGATGTCGCCGAGTTGTTCCTGTGCGTGGTCAGTAATGCCGACCCGCACGGAGCCGTCCGGTGCGGCCAGCGCCCACTCGTGCTCGGCGGTGTAGCTACGGTCGGTGGGGAAGGTCATGACGGCCCTCTCACATTGGATCCGGCACATTGGATCTGGCGGATGGTCAGTTGCTGCCGGCGGGCGCGGGTCGGGAGTACTGCTGATTCTCGGCCGGGCGGGTCGCGTCCACCACCACCTGGTCGGCGGCGCTGACCGTGGGGGTGGCACCCCGTTCGCCGAGCACCGCGAACACCCCGCCGGGGATGCGCAGCGCGGGGTCGAGCGTATCCGGATCGCCGATCACCTTGAGCACGTAGGGCGCGGTGACCAGCTGGCTGTCCACCCGGACACTGCCCGGCTCGGCGTCCACCAGCGCGGTGCTGGCCACCACCCGAACGCCGTTGAGCTGCACCGCCTCGGCGCCCGCGTCGCGCAGCTCCTCCAGGGTGTCCAGCAGCACCGCGGAGTCCACCTTCTTCTGCGGGTCAACGATGCGCAGCGTGATGCCCGGCCCGTGCGCGGGCACCGTGCCGGCCAGGATGCCCAGCACCGACTTGCGCCGGGACGCCTCGGCCAGGGCGGCCTTGGAGGAATCGGTGCCGGACTGCAGCTCGGTTCGGCGCGTATCCAGGTCGCGGATCTCCCCCTCCAACCGGTCGGAACGGTCGTTGAGGTCGTCCAGAATGCGGATCAGGTCGCTCTGCCGTGCGCTGCGCAGGGTGCTGTCCCCGTTCTGCGACCGCACCTGCACCACTGCGAAGAAGCCGAGCAGGCCGAGCAGCACGGCGATGCCCAGGCGGGTGCCCAGCCGGGCGCGCGGCCGTCGACCGGGGCCGAACAGCGCGCGCAGGCCGACCGCCGCGGGCGCTGCCGGGCTCGTCGGGGCGGGCACAGCGGACGGCGGACCCGGGACGGGCGGGCCGACCGGCAGCGATCCGAGCCGCAGTGCCCATCCGTCGATCAGGACGGTCTCGTCCTCCTCGGCCTCCTCGCCAAGATCCTCTGACGCCTCGTCGGGTGTCCGCGCGACATAGTCGAAGGAGGCGTCGGACGCGCCGACGTCCTGCGGGTGTTCGGGGCCGGAACTGGTCATCAGGCGGAAAGCAGATGGCGGCGGATGGCCGCGACGTTGGAGAAAATGCGGATTGACAGCACCACGATCACGCCCGTGGTGAGCTGCCCGCCGACGCCGAGTCGGTCACCGATGAACACCACCAGCACGGCGACCAGCACGTTGGCAATGAACGAGACCACGAACACCTTGTCGCTGAAGATGCCGTCCAGCATCGCTCGCGCGCCGCCGAACAGCGCGTCCAGGGCTGCCACCACCGCGATCGGCAGGTAGGGCTGCAACCAGAACGGCACCGAGGGCTTGAAGAACAACCCCAGTGCTACCCCGATGGCGAGGCCCAGGGCGGCGATCACTGGCCCGTTCCCTCCTCGGCCCGGCGCAGGGTCGCGCCCGAGGCACCGGGCAGCGTGACGTCCTGCTGCGTGGACACATTGAACCGGATCCCGAACCCGGCGAGCGTGTGGAACCACCGGCCACCCGGGCCGTCGACGAAGTCGACCTCCAGGTCGTCGGCCTTGCCGATGGCCAATACCTCGTAGGGCGGGGACAACGGGCGGTAGGCGACCAGGATCGCGTCACCCGCGGAGCGCACCGCGGTGAGCGAGGTCAGCCGCTGGTTGTTCACCGAGACGGCCTCCGCGCCGGCCGCCCACAGCCCGTTGATCAACCGCTGCAGGTCGGTGTCCCGAATCCGCCCGCTGCTCCCCTCCCCGCGTGCGGAGGAGTTCGGTGCGTCGTCCACCACGACCTTGATGCCCGGCCCGTGCACCGCGCTGATGCCGGCCAGGATCGACAACCGGTCCAGCGCAGCCCGCGCCGCGGATCCTGCCGAGGTGGCCTCCAGGGCGGCCGCCCGGGTCGCGTCGACGTCGGCCCGCAACTGCTCCAGGCGCTTCTGCAGGTCGTCTGTGGACTTGTTACGCGCCTGGACCCGGTCGATGAGTTCCTTGTGCGCCGCGGCCACGGCGGGCGCGGAGCCCCGCGTCTGGCCGGCGGCAATGCCCAGCACCAGACCCGCAGCGACCAGCACCGCGACGACCGCGACCGTGCCGCCCCGACTGGAGCCGGGCTTGTTCGGAGACCGGTCATGGACCCGTTGATAGTCCGCCACCACGGTGTTGTTGGCCAGGTCATTCAACAACGACATGGAGGCATCCGGACGACGCTGGGTCACCGGACGGTCGGACACGGGGCTCATGGTCCCATGATCCAGAAAACCCTCAGGTACCGGCGCGCTCGACCACCGATGCCCAGTGCGCGAGCAGCGCGTCCGCGTCGGCCGATTCCGGGGCCTCGGCCCACAGGTGGGTGATGGCCGCGGCCGGGTCGGGCAACAGCAACGCCCACCGTCCGTCGCGTTCCACCACGCGTACCCCGTCGGTGGTGTCCAGGACCCGGTTGCCGCCCGCCTCGAACACCGCCCGCATGACCAGGCCCTTGGCCGACCAGGGCGTGTCGATGGCCCGGTAGTGCACGTGTGCCTTGGGGATCCGGGCATCGATCTGACTAAGTGTCAGTTGGGTGCGGGCGACCAGACCGACCAACCGCACGAATGCCGCAGTGCCGTCCACCGCGCCGCCCACCTCGGGGATCACGAAACCGCCGCGACCGTCACCGCCGAGGATGACCGACGGATCGGTGACCGCGCGGGCCAGGTCGTCCGGGGAGGTGGTGGTCCAGGCGATCTCCACGCCGTGGAAATTGGCCACGTTCTCCGCCACCCGGGTGGTGGTCACCGGCAGCGCGATGCGCCCGCCCCGGCGTTCGGCGGCCACCAGGTCCATGACCACCAGCAACGCGCGGTCGTCGTCGATCACCACCCCGCGTTCGTCGACCAAGGAGATGCGCTCCCCCACCGGGTCGAAATGCACGCCGAAGGCCGCGCGGGAGGAGGCCACCAGTTCGCCCAGCCGCAGCAGGGAGGTGTTGCGGTCCGCGATGGACTGGGTGGGCCGGGACTCGTCGATGCCCAGGTTCACGGTGAGCACGTCCACGCCGAGCCCGCCGACCAGGCCGGGCAGCAGCAGGCCGGCCGCGCCATTGCCCGCATCCACCACGACCTTCATCCGCGGGTCGACCGGCACCCCGGAGATGTCCACGGTGTTCAACACCTGCTTGACGTAGGTCTCGGCGGACCGCGGGGAGTAGCTGAGGTCCCCGATCTCGCCGGGGAAGGCGCGGCGGAACTCCTGGCGGCCGAACAACCGCTCCATGCGCCGCTGCTGGCCGCGGGAGAGGTCGGCGCCGTTCACGTCCAGGAACTGGATGTCCACGCTGTCCGGCACACCCGGAGTGGTGCGCAGCAGCACCCCGCCGGCGATGCCGCGGGCAGTCTCCATGCGGGCCACCGCCGGCGGTTGCAGTTCCAGATCGCGTACGTTGATCGCGGAGGTCTGCAGCGCGGAGACCACCGCCTGCTTCAGCGCCCGGGCAGCTCGCGAGCCGTCCTGGGCGGTGAGCACCGTGTCGCCCTTCTTCAAGGTGGTCGCGTAGGCGCTGGCCAGCCGGACCGCCAACTCCGGGGTGATCTCGACGTTGACGATGCCGGAGACCCCACGGCGGCCGAACAGCGCGCGCTGCCCGCGGGATTCCCAGATCACGCTCTGGTTCACCACTACCCCGGCCTCGATTGTCTTCGCCGGGTAGATCTTCACCCCACCCGCGACGATCGCCTCTTCCTCGATCAGGCATTGGTCGCCAACCACCGCGCCCTCGTTGATCCGGGCGCCGCGCATCACATCGGCGTCCTTGCCGATCACGCAGCCGCGCAGGTTGGTGTGCGGGCCGATGTAGACGTTGTCGTGCACGATGGCGTGATCCAGGAAGGCGCCGGCCTTGACCACCACGTTGCTGCCCAACACGGTGTAGCTGCGCAGTTCCGCGCCGGCCTCCACCTTGGCGTAGTCGCCGATGTACAGCGGGCCCTGCAGGGTGGCGTCGGGGTCGACCTCGGCACCCTCGGCCACCCACACCCCCGGCGCCAGTTCGAAGGCGTCGATGTCCACGTTGACCCGCCGGGCCAGTACGTCGGCCTGGGCCTGCAGGTACTTCTCGTGGGTGCCGACGTCCTCCCAATAGCCGGCGGCCACGTAGCCGTAGACCGCCTTGTCCTTGGCCAGCAACGCCGGGAACACGTCCTCGGACCAGTCCACGATCTCCCCGGCGGGGATGTAGTCGAAGACCTCCGGTTCCACCACGTAGATACCGGTGTTCACGGTGTCCGAGAACACCTGGCCCCAGCTGGGCTTCTCCAGGAACCGTTGGACGCGCCCGTCCTCGTCGAGGATCGTGATACCGAACTCCAGCGGGTCGGGCACCCGGGCCAGGCAGGCGGTGATCAGCGCGTCGCGTTCCCGATGGAACGCGATCAGATCGGTCAGGTCGATGTCGGTGAGCGCGTCCCCGGAGATCACCAGGAACGTGCCGTCGCACAGGGCGCTCTCCGCGTTCTTGATGCTGCCCGCGGTGCCCAACGGGGATTCCTCGTTGGCATAGGTGATGGAGACGCCGAACTCCTCGCCGTCCCCGAAGTGGTTGCGCACCAACGAGGCAAGGAACTGCACGGTGACCACGACGTCGGTGAATCCGTGCCGGCGCAGCAGGCGCAGCACGTGCGCCATCAGCGGGCGGTTGACCACAGGGAGCAGCGGTTTGGGCACGGACGCGGTCAGCGGTCGGAGGCGAGTGCCCTCGCCACCGGCCATCACGACCGCTTTCACGCCCCGACACCTCCCGACGCGGACAACTCCGGACCGCGCTCCCGTGTTCCGGCGGCTCCGACCGGGGTGAGGCTGCGTACCTGCATCACGTACAGCACACCTGCCCACCAGTACAACGCGCTACCCCAGATCGCGAAAGCCCAGCCGAACACCGACGCCAGCGTCTGGGTGGCGGTCAGGTCCGGACCGGAGCCGTCAGACAGCAGCAGGAACGGAAACGCGTAGAGCAGGTTGAAGGTGGCCGCCTTACCCAGGTAGTGCACAGGCAAGGCCGGGCCATAGCCCAGCTTGCGTAGCCGGGGCACACAGGCGGTCAGCATCACGTCGCGGGCCAGCAGGCCGACAGTCAGCCACAACGGGACGATGTCGCGGGCGGTGAGCCCGACCAGGGTGGCCACGATGTAGAGCCGATCCGCGGCCGGGTCGAGCAATTGGCCCAGCCGGCTGGTCTGGTTCAGCCGGCGGGCCAGCCAGCCGTCGGCGTAGTCGGTGATGCCGGCCAGCATCAGCACTATCAATGCCCAGCCGTCGCGCTCCGGACCGAGGATCAGGTAGAGGAACAGCGGCACGCCGAGCACCCGCAGCCCGCTGAGGACATTCGGCAGGGTGAGCACGCGGTCGCCAACGGGCGCGACCTGCTGACCCGACACCGTGGACCTCCTTGACGGACTCCCGAGACTAGCCGGGGGCCCGTCCCGGTCAGCCGGAACGGCCGGCCGGCACTGTCTCGGCGAACCGACGCAGCGGGTCCCCCCGACCCTCGACGATCGCCCGGGCGACCTCCACGATGCGGGTCAATCGGGCCAACTCGATGCGGTGGAAGGCCGGACCACCGCTGTTGCGGGCCAGGTAGACCGTGCACCAACGATCCGCCGGCACCGCGGCCAGATGGCTGTCCGCCGTGATGCTGAACGCCATCGGCCGGCTGGGCAGGATCTCCGGCAGTTCCTCCGCCGCCGGCGCGTTCGTGCTGACCGCGAGCACCCCCCGCTCGGTGGGCCCACCCAACGCGACCGCCCAGTCCGCGCTGAACGCCGCCGGCAGCGCATCGATCAGCGTGCCGATGGCCCGATCCGGAGCGGTCGCGACGTGCAACAGCAGATCGAGATCGACGAACGCGTCCGGCTTCTCCCGGGTCTGCCAGGCCCCCTCCAGGGTCACCCCCGCCAGCACGCCCAGGTCGTCGGACAGTTGCTGCGGACCCGGCCAACCCGGCCAGTCGACGGTGAACTCGTCCACCACCCGACCACCCCCTGCCTCCAACACCGTGACCGTCCGGATGTCCGCACCCAGGTGGGCCAGCGCTCGGCTGACCCGGGCCAGCGAACCCGGCCGGTCCGGCAGGGCAATCCGCAACCGCAACAACATGGTCCTCCCCGATTCCAGGTTTCGACTCCTCCATTCGCAGGGTCGCCGCGGGTTGTTACCGCGGCATTGCCGAGACGTAATAACTCCGCGGCGGTGCTGTGAGAACGGCCCTAGGGTGGTCCGATGAGCCCGGAAACTCCTCGGTTGTCGGTGCAATTGGACGGCGTCCCCGAGACCACGTTGTGGACGCTGTTCTTCCGGGCCAAGGAGGCGCGCCGCAAGGACGGCCCGTTGTCCGACCCGCGCGCGATCGAGTTGGTCGAGGGCATCGAGTTCCCGTTCGGCGAACGCTTCGGCCACATCCCGGCCTTCGGGCGGTTCATCGGGCTGCGAGCGCTGACCTTCGATGTGATCGTCAACGACGTGCTGCGCACCGACCCGGAGGCGTTGGTAGTGGTCCTCGGCGAGGGACTGGAGACGCAGTTCTGGCGGGTGGACAACGGCCGGGTGCGCTGGTTCACCGTCGACCTGCCGGAGACAGCGGACGTCCGACGGCGACTGTTGGGTGAGGACCCGCCGCGGCGACGGCTGTACGCCGGCTCGGCGACCGAGGACGGCTGGTGGGCCGAGTTGGGCGCGGTCCCGACCGACCGGGTGGTGGTCATCGCGCAGGGGTTGCTCATGTATCTGCCGCCCGCCGACGTGCGCGGGCTCATCGCGCGCTGCGCCACGGCGTTTCCCGGCGGGGTGATGGCCTTCGACACCGTGCCGCGCTTCTTCGCCGCGATGTCGGGCAAGGCCAAGGGCCCCGGCGGCTACGTCGCGCCGCCCATGCCCTGGGGCGTGGACGCCTACCGGCTCATCGCGCAACTGCGCAAGGACCCGGCGATCGCACAGGCGCGGATCATCGAACCGCCCTCCCCCGGCACGGTCATCGGGGCCGCGCTGTTGGCCCGCCGGTTGCTACCGCCGCTGCGCGGCCTGGGCCCATCGGTGGTCCGGCTGGACTTTGCCCGCTGATGCTCACCGTGTTGATCGGCTTCCTGGCCGGGGTGATTACCAGCATCTCGCCGTGTGTGCTGCCCATGGTGCCGATCCTGCTGGCCGACCCCGCCGTGCTCGCCGACGAGCCCGTGGCCGAGGGGGCCGGCACGGTCGCGGTGGCGGCTCCGTCACGGGTCCGCCGTTCCGTCCGGCCTTACTTCATCATCACCGGCCTGGTGCTCAGCTTCAGCCTGTCCGCGTTGTTCGGCTCGCTGCTGCTCGACGCGTTGAATCTGCCGCAGGACTTCCTGCGCAACGCCGGGATCGTGGTGCTCGCGCTGATCGGCTTCGGCCTGCTCTCCCACCGGTTCGCCTCGATCATCGAGAAGCCGTTCGCCCGCCTGCCCAAGCGCGCCGTCAACACCCACGGCAACGGTTTTGTGCTCGGTCTGGGCATGGGTGTGCTGTTCGCGCCCTGCGCGGGCCCGGTGTTGGCCACCATCGCGGTGGTCGGGGCCACCCACAAATTCGGCTTCCACACCGTCGCGTTGACCTTCGCGTTCGCCTTCGGCGCCGCCCTGCCGCTGCTGGTCCTGGCGTTGGCCCGGGATGCCATATTCACCCGCGCCGGGTTCTTGCGCCGACATGCCAACCGGGTGCGGATGGCCGGGGGCGTGGTGATGCTGACGATGGCCGTGGCGCTGGCCTTCAGCTGGACCGACTCGCTGCAGCGACATGTGCCGCGCTACACCGAGGTGCTGCAGGACCACGTCGAGGCCAATTCCGACGCGGCCGGTCGGCTGCGTGCGCTGGTCGCAAACGAGGCGAACGCGGCCTCGCCGCTGGCCACCGGCCAGGGCTGTGCGTCGGACAGCGAGGTGCTGCAGCAGTGTGGGCCGGCCCCGGACTTCACCGGGATCACCTCCTGGTTGAACACCCCGGCCGGGAAGCCGTTGTCGCTGGCAGCGCTGCGCGGCAAGGTCGTGCTGGTCGACTTCTGGACCTACAGCTGCATCAACTGCCAGCGCACGTTGCCCTTTGTCGAGGGCTGGGCGACCAAGTACGCCAAGGACGGCCTGGTGGTGGTCGGCGTGCACTCCCCCGAGTTTGCCTTCGAGCACGTGCGGTCCAACGTCATCTCGCAGGCGGCGGCGTTGGGGGTGAAGTATCCGATCGCCATGGACAACGACTTCAAGACCTGGGCCGCCTATTCCAACGAGTATTGGCCCGCCGAGTACCTGATCGACGCCAACGGCATCGTCCGGCACCGCACGTTCGGTGAGGGCGACTATTCGCTGTCCGAGCGATTGATCCGCCAGCTGCTGGCCGAGGCGCATCAGGGCCTCGACCTCGGTGCGCCCACGGTCGAGCAGGCCCCGGAACCGCTGACCGTGGGCACCCAGGAGACCTACCTCGGCTACCACCACCCACTGGCGCTGAGCGGCACCAAGGGCAAGCCGGTCAAGGACGCCCCGGCCACCTACCGCTACGGGGGGCGGCTTTATCAGGACACCTTCGCCCTCAATGGGCAATGGACCCTCGGCCCGGAGTCGATCACCGCCGGACGCGGCGCCCAACTGCGCCTGGACTACCAGGCGGACAAGGTGTTCCTGGTACTCGGCGGCACCGGCACGGTGAAGGTCGAGCTGGACGGCAAAGCAATCCAGACGGTCAACGTCAAGGACGCACCGACGCTGTACAACCTGATCTCGCGAGACTCAAAAGGTGAGCGAGCCCTGCTCACCCTGGGCTTCTCGCCGGGCGTGCAGGCCTTCGCGTTCACCTTCGGCTGACGGTCCGTCAGCCCAGCTTGTACACCTGTTCGGCCCGGTGGCGCGACTCGAGGTCGGCGGTGCGGCCACGACGCGTCCGCTTGGCAGCGGTCCGTCCGGGGCGGCGCGCGGCGAGATGGTGGTGGTGGGCCGAGGCGGTGTCCATGTGGGTGCAGGTGGCGCGCGTCGGCCGGGACCGCTGAGCCTCACAGCACCTTGGACAGGAAAGCCCGGGTGCGTTCGTGCTGCGGGTTGGCCAGCACGTCGCGTGGTGGACCGCTCTCCACCACGGAACCCTCATCCATGAAGGTCAGCCGGTCGCCGATCTCGCGGGCGAAGCCCATCTCGTGGGTGACCACCAGCATGGTCATACCGTCGCGTGCCAGGTCGCGCATGACCTCCAGCACCTCACCGACCAGTTCCGGATCCAGCGCCGAGGTGGGTTCGTCGAACAGCATCACCTTGGGTCGCATGGCCAGCGCCCGGGCGATCGCCACCCGCTGCTGCTGACCGCCGGACATCTCCGCCGGTTTGGCGTTCGCGCGGTGCGCCAGGCCCACGCGCTCCAGTAGCGCGAGCGCCCGGTCTCGGCATTCGCTGTGCTTCTCTCCCCGTACCCGGCGCGGGGCCTCCATCACGTTCTCCAGCGCGGTCAGATGGCCGAACAGGTTGAACCGTTGAAACACCATGCCGATCTCACGGCGCTGCGCGGCGATCTCGGATTCCTTGAGTTCGTACAGGCGATCGTCCTGCTCGCGGTAGCCGATCAGCCCGCCGTCCACCCGGATACGCCCGGCATTCAGCTTCTCCAGGTGATTGACGCAGCGCAGCAGGGTCGACTTTCCGGACCCGGACGGGCCGATGATGCAGTGCACCGCGCCCCGGTCCACCTGCAGATCGATGTCGCGCAGTACCTCGGTGCGCCCGAAGCTCTTGCACACGCTCTCGATGGACACCATGGGCGCCTCGCTCATCGCGCCATCCGTTTCTCCAGCAGGTATTGACCAGCCATCAGGATGCTGGTGAGCGCCAGGTACCAGAGGCAGGCCGCGACCATCATCGGAAAGACATTGAAGGTGCGCGACCCGATGGCCCGTAGTTGGAAGAACAGCTCGTTGGTCACCGGCACGAAGGCCACCAGCGCGGTGTCCTTGAGCATGGCGATGGTCTCGTTGCCGGTGGGCGGCACGATGACCGGATATGCCTGCGGCAGCACGATCCGACGTAGCGTCAGCAGCCGACCCATACCCAATGAGGACGCCGCCTCGCTCTGTCCACCATCTACCGACAGGATGCCCGCGCGGACGATCTCGGCCATGTAGGCGGCCTCGGACAGCGCCAGCGCCAGGAAGCCGGCGAAGAAGCCGGACCCCACAGTGCGGGCGTCCACCCCGAACAGATGGGCGTGGGCGTCACCGAAGCCCAACGATGACAGGATCCAGTGGTCGAACGGCAACCCGACGAAGTACTTCGGGTAGAGGATGCCGAGGTTGCCGAACAGCACCGCCAGCACGACGCGGGGCACGGCCCGGAAGAACCAGGTGTAGGCCCACGCCGCGGTGGACAGCACCGGGCTCGCCGACAGTCGCATGACCGCCAGCACGACACCGCCCACCAGGCCGAAGGCCATGGCCGTCACGGTGAGCAGCACGCTGGTGCGCGCCCCGTTGAGCACCGGGCGACGGAACATGTTGTGCACCATGAAGTCCCATTGGAACGCTTCATTGGTGACCAGCATGTGCACGAACATCGCGATGACCACGGCGATCGCCGCGCTGCCCACCCAGCGCCACGGGTGGCGCAGCGGTACCACCCGTGGTTGTGCGCTCGATCCGACCGGCGGGGTCGTCCCGGCGGGTTCGGTCACGGGGTGGGGTTCACCGCGGACTTGGTGATCGCCCCG
>DASQPJ010000230.1:0-13419 GCA_035644015.1 Sporichthyaceae bacterium | reverse complement strand
AACCCGCTGCGCCGCCCGGCCGCTGTTCCTCGCCGGCCCCGCCCGGACGCCGCCGTCTCCACCGGAGGTGTGCGGTGAGCAACGACGACTCGGGTTTGGTCGCGGAGAACCTGGTGGTGCGCTACGGCGGTCACGTCGCGGTGAATGGCATGACCCTGGCGGCTCCGCGCGGGCGGATCACCGGCCTGATCGGACCCAACGGAGCGGGCAAGACCACGACCTTCAACGCCTGCAGTGGCCTGCTGCGCCCCACCTCGGGCCGAGTGCGGCTGTTCGGTCAGGACATCACCGGATGGTCCCCCCAGCACCGTGCCCGCGCGGGCCTGGGTCGCACCTTCCAACGCATGGAGTTGTTCGATTCACTGCCGGTGTCGCAGAACGTCGCGCTGGGGCGCGAATGCCGACTGGCCGGTGCCCAGCCCTGGCGGCACCTTCGGGGGTCGCGCACCGATGCGCGCACCCTGAGCCGGCTCACCGGGCGGGCCCTGGAGCGCTGCGGGATCGCGCATCTGGCTGCTCGCCGGCCGGCCGATCTGAGTACCGGTCAACGGCGGTTGGTCGAACTCGCCCGGTGCGTCGCCGGCGGCTACGACTTGATGCTGCTGGACGAGCCGAGCTCCGGTCTGGACAAGGCCGAGACCGAACGCTTCGGCGCAATTCTGCAGTCGCTGGTGGCCGAGGAGGGCGTCGGCATTCTGATCGTCGAGCACGACATGGCGCTGGTCGCGCGGGTGTGCGACTACCTGCACGTGCTCGACTTCGGCGAGCCGATCTTCGAGGGCACCCCGGCGCAGACGTTGGCCAGTCCGATCGTGCGCGCCGCGTATCTGGGCAGCGAGGCCGTCGAGGCGGCCGTCCCCGAGGAGGCCGCCCGTGCTTGAGCTGCAGGGTGTTGTTGCCGGGTACGGCGCGACGACGGTGCTGCGCGGCGTGGACCTCACCGTGCCCGACGGGGTCGTCGTGGCCCTGCTGGGCGCGAACGGCGCGGGCAAGACGACGCTGCTGCGCATCGCCAGCGGCCTGCTGCACCCGACCTCCGGTCGACTGCTCGTCGACGGGGAGGACGTCAGCCGGGCCGCACCGAGCTCACTTGTCCGCCGCGGCGTGTGCCACGTCCCGGAGGGACGCGGGGTGTTCGCTCCGCTGACCGTCCGGGAGAACCTGCTGCTGCAGGCACCACGTGGCGAGGAGTCCGTGGCGCTGGATCGAGCTGTCAGCGCCTTTCCCCGCCTCGGCGAGCGGATGGGTCAGGTCGCGGGCACGATGAGCGGCGGCGAGCAGCAGATGCTCGCGCTGGCCCGCGCGTACGTACAGCACCCCAAGGTGGTGTTGCTGGACGAGGTCAGCATGGGCCTGGCCCCGAAGGTGGTCGACGAGATCTTCGACTTCCTTGGCCTGCTCAGCGGGCAGGGGGTCAGCCTGCTGCTGGTCGAGCAATACGTCACCCGTGCGCTCGCGGCCGCGGACTACGTCTATCTGCTCAACCGCGGTGAGGTCGCCTTCGCCGGTGAGCCGGGCGAGCTCGAGGGCGAGGACGTGTTCACCCAGTACGTCGGCGCCGACATCGGTCACTGACGGTCACTGACTGTCCGTCAGTTCTGTTGCCACCGAGGAGAACTCGCATGACGAACAGTGAACTCGGACGTGCCATGTTCGGTCCCGCCGACCAGCTGGACGTCGTGGGGTGGGCCAAGTGCCTCGCAGACGACGTGGTCTTCCGGTTCGGCAACGCCGAACCGATCCACGGACGGGACGCCGTCCAGGAGATGGTGGGGCCGTTCTTCGACTCCATCGCCGGCCTTCGCCACGACGTGCTGCGTGACTGGGCCATCGACGACACGGTGATCCAAGAACTCAGCGTCACCTACACCCGGCACGACGGCAGCACGTTGACGGTTCCCGCGGTCAACGTCCTTCGGATCCGCGACGAGGCCGTCGCCGACTACCGCATCTACGTCGACATCGGCGCGCTCTACGGGTGATCGATCAGTCGACCAGGTCCAGGCCGGCCGCGACAATGCTGTCGGTGTCGATGCCGTGGTAGCGGTACACGTCATCGATGTCACCGCACTGCCCGAAGCCGGTCACGCCCAGGTGGGTGGCCGCCACCCGATTGATACCCGCCAGGAACGCCAGTGTGTGGGGGTGACCGTCCAGCACGGTCACCAGGGGCGTCGCACGCTCGGCCGGGAACAACGTGTCGAGGATCCAGGTCGGGGCGTCGCCGTTGCCCCGGGCGGCCCGCAGGGCCTCGAACACCAGGCCGGGGTTGGTCAGGCACAGCACGTCGGTGGCAAAGCCCAGTGCATCGAGCCGGTCCGCGGCCGCCAACGCCTCGGGCACGAGCGCGCCCATGGCAGCGACGGTGACTGTCGGCCGCTCGGCACGACGCAACGCGTACCCGCCGGCGACCACGTTGCGCCGGCGGCGCTCGCGGGCGGCCGGGTCCTCCGGGATCGCGGCCAGCGCTTGGTCCACCGGCCTGGTGGACAGCCGCAGGTAGGCCGAGCGGCCGCTGGGCCTGCCCATCTGTGCCAGACAGGCCAACACGGCCCACTCGGTGTCCTGGGCGAACGCGGGTTCGTAACTCAGGCAGCTGGGCTGCTCCAGGCCGATCGAGGGAGTCTTGATCGACTGATGCGCACCACCTTCGGGTGCGAGCGTGACCCCGGACGGGGTCCCGACGAGCAGCGACTGGCCCCCGGCGTACATGGTGAACGACCACGGTTCCAGCGCCCGCTCGACGAACGGGTCGTACAGGACGCCGACCGGGAGCAGCGGTTGCCCCCACCGACTCCAGGTGGCGCCGAGTTCGCCGAGCACACCGACCAGGTTGACCTCGGCGATGCCCAGTTCGAGATGTTGCCCGGTGGGTTTCTCGCGCCAGTGCAGCACGGTCTCGGCGTCGTCGGCAAACCAGTCGGTGCGCTCCACGTGGGACCAGACCCCGACCTTGTTCACCCAGCCACCGAGGTTGGTGCTGGAGCTGACGTCCGGGCTGACCGTGACGATGCGCCTCCCGGCCTCCGGGGACGCCCGGTTCAGGTCGAGCAGAGCGCGGCCGAGTGCGGATTGGGTGTTGGCAATACCGGTGGGCGTGCGCCCGAAGTCGGTCGGGATATCCAACGCCCGCAGCTCCGGCACAGCTGGTCGCTGCAGCCGCTCCGCAGTCATCATGCAGAGCCGGTGCTCGGCGGATCCTTCCGGGAACTGTTGCCACGGGGCTTCTGCGCTCATGCCCAACCGCCCTGCCAGCGTGCGGAACTGATCCTCCGTCATCAGCGCGGAGTGGTTCTGCGGGTGACCCTCGCTGGCCAGTCCGAAACCCTTCACCGTGTAGGCGAAGATCACCGTGGGACGGGTGTCCTCGATCTGGGCGAACGCACGTCGCAGGGCGGGAAGATCGTGCCCGCCGAGGTTGCGCACCGCGCGGTGCAGCAGGTCGTCGTCCACGTCCGCCAGCAGTCGGCTGATCGGCTCCGCCTCCGGCCCGTCACCGGACAGCCGTGCGCGCACCTGCTCGGGCGGGTAGCGAAGCAACCGCTGATATTCGGGGTTCTCCATCGCGTCGATGCGTCGGCGCAGGGCATCGCCGCCCTCGCGGTCGAAGAGCCCTTCGAGCACCTCGCCGTACTTCACCGTGAGCACCTGCCAACCCGCGGCCGCGAACATGCCCTGCAGCCGGGACACACCGATGTTCGGCACCACCCGATCGAGGGACTGCCGGTTGAGGTCGACGATCCAAACGATCTCCCCCAGCTCTGTCACCATCGGGTCGAGCACGGCCTCCCACACCGCGCCCTCGTCGAGTTCGGCGTCCCCGACCAGCGAGTACTGCCGGCCGCTGCCTGCACCACCGAAGTGCGCGTCCACGTAGCGGCGGGCCAGCGCCCCCCAGATCGGCGCGGTCGCGCCGATGCCGACCGATCCGGTGGAGTAGTCCGCCGGGTCCGGGTCCTTGGTCCGGCTCGGATAGCTCTGCAGGCCCCCAAACGCGCGCAACGTCGTCAGGTAGGACTCGTCGAGCCCGCCGAGCAGGTAGTTGATCGCATGCAGCGCCGGCGATGCGTGCGGTTTGACCGAGACCCGATCGCCGGGCTGCAACTGATCGAACCAGAGCGCGGTCATGACCGAGACCATCGAGGCCGTGGAGGCCTGGTGGCCGCCCACCTTCAGGCCGGACACGTTGGGCCGCACCCGGTTTGCGTGGTCGATCATCGCCATGGCCAGCCACAGCACGCGGGACTCCACCGCACGCAGCACCTCGAGGTCGACATCGAGCGGCGCGGGGGTCGACGTCATCGCAGGCACCGTAGGGGTCATGACACGCGATGTTATTACATATAGCATATGTCTGACCAGACGCTCATCGGAAGGAGCTACGCATGGCCCTCTACGCGGTCGAGGTGACCCTCGCCGACGACGCGGAACAGCGGGCGCGGCTGCACCCGCACCACCGCGCCCACATGACCGAGTTGGTGGCCAACGGCCAGGTCTGGTTGGCCGGTCCGTGGGTGGACGGCGGCAGCGGCGGGTTGATGGTCTTCGAGGTGCCCGATCGGGCGACGCTCGACCTCATCCTGGCCGCGGACCCGTATGCCCGGGCCGGGATGGTGATCGCCCGGCGAATCCACCTGTGGCAGCCGACGCTGGGCTTGCTGTTATCACATATAAAAGATAGTGTGGCGGCGGTCACGCCGTCCTAAGGGAGAAGCCAGCATGAGCGCGAAGCCCAAGCTCGCCCACGTGGTGTTCCAGACCGGCCAACTCGAGGCGATGCGCAGCTGGTACTGCACGCTGCTCGACGCACACACGGTGTTCGAGGGCTTTGGCCTGTCCTTCATCACCTACGACGAGGAACACCACCGGATCGCCTTTATCCAGCCACCCATCCCGCTGGACTCGAAGACCCCGGTGACCGCGGCGATGCACCACACCGCTTTCACGTTCCCCGACCTGGACTCCCTGCTCGAGCGGTACGCCGCGTTGAAGGAACAGGGCATCTGCCCGGCCGTGCCGATCCAGCACGGCGTCACCACCTCGCTGTATTACCGCGACCCGGACGGCAACTTCGTCGAGATGCAAATCGACAACTTCGACACCGCCGCGGCTGCCACTGCGTACATGGAGGGTCCGGAGTACGGCGCGAACCCGGTCGGGGTGGGCTTTCTGCCGGATTTGATGATCGAGGAACGCGCCAAGGGCACGCCCGTCGAGGCCCTGCTGACCAGGTCGTGGGCGCTGGAGACCAGCCCCGACCTGCCCAACCCGTTGGCGGCCTTGACCTCCTGAAGGGCCACGGCGCAACGAAGGGAATGCCATGCGCGTCCTCAACATCAACGGTCGGTTGAGTCTCGGCCGCGGCACCGGTGCCGTGGACGTGGAGACCGCCAGCCGCGGGGTGTTCTCCGCCGACGTACAAGCCGTCTACGAGCGGTGGGACGAGTTCGCCGCCTGGGCGCGCGCCTACAACGGGCCGGCCGACCGCGAGTACACCGAGGCCAACCTCGGGGCCCCGGTGCCGCGCCCCGGATCCATCTTCGCCATCGGCCTGAACTACCGCGATCACGCCGCGGAAGCGGGGCTGGCCCTGCCCGACCAGCCGATGGTCTTCACCAAGTTCCCGGCCGCGGTGACCGGCCCGTACGACGACATCGTGCTGCCGTCGGACAACGTGGACTTCGAGGTCGAACTCGTGGTGGTGATCGGCCGGCCGGCCCGCAACGTCGCGGTGACCGAGGCGTGGTCCTACGTCGCCGGCCTGACGGCCGGTCAGGACATCTCCGACCGGGGCGTGCAGTTGTCCGGCCCGCCGCCGCAACAGTTCAACATCGGCAAGTCCTTCGAGGGTTTCGCGCCGATCGGTCCGGCTCTGGTCACCGTCGACGAGTTCGCCGACCCGGACGACATCGGCATCGGGTGTTCGCTGGCCGGCGCGCAGATGCAAAAGAGCCGCACCGGTGAGTTCGTGTTCTCGATCCCCGAATTGGTCGCCTACCTGTCCTCGGTGCTGGCGCTGCGACCGGGTGACCTGATCTTCACCGGGACGCCCTCGGGCATCGGGTGGGCCCGCGACCCGCGCCGCATGATCGCCGCGGGCGACGAACTCGTCACCCAGATGGACACCATCGGCGAAATGCGCAACCACTTCCTCACGCGCTGAACCGACCACAGGAGCATCGATGTACTCGATCAACGATCTGCTGTCCGAGCAGGCACGGATCGACCCGTACCCGATCTACGCAGACCTGCGCGAGCTCGACGAGGGCGTGCATTTCCTCGCACCGCTGAACATCTGGATCGCCTTTCGCTACTCCGACGTCATGCGCCTCGCGCGGGAGCGCCAGCTCTGGTCGAGCGACCTTTTCGTCGAGGGCACCGGCTTCGCCACCTACGACAAGACCGACCCGGTGCACGTGCGTTACGCCGAGGTCGCCTCGCGCAACCTGATGATCAACGACCCGCCCGACCACACCCGACTGCGCGCACTGCTGCAACACGCCTTCGCCGGCAAGGCCACCAGAACCTGGGACGAAGCGATCCAGGGAGCCGTCGATGAAGTACTCGACTCCATCCCGCCCGGCAGCGAAATCGAGTTCATGTCCCAGATCGCCGAGGTCATCCCGGTCTGGGTGATCTCCCGGCTGATCGGCGTGCCGATCGCCGACCGGGAGCACTTCCGCCGACTGTCGGTGTCCTTCACCGAAACCTTCGACCCCACCATCCAGGGCGAGCGACGGGACGCGTCCATCCGCTCGAGCGTCGAGTTGTTCGACTACGTGCGCGACCTGGCGGTCGACCGCTCCCGGGCCACCGGCGACGACCTGCTCAGCACACTGATCAACGCCGAGGAGGACGGGGAGAAGCTCAACATGGACGAGCTGATCGCCTCCGTCTGCATGCTTCTGGTCGCCGGAAACGAGACCACGGCAGATCTCATCGGCACCGGACTGGCGCAGCTGATGGCGCACCCCGACGAATTCACTGCGCTGCGCGCCGACCACGATCTGATCCCCGGCGCACTGCTGGAGATCCTGCGCTACGAGGCGCCGATTCACTTCGCGCCGCGCATTGCTGCCGAGGATGTCGAGCTCGGGGGCAATCCCATCCCGAAGGGCACGAACGTGTTCTTCTGCCACGGTGCGGCGAACCGGGATCCCAGCGTGTTCGACAACCCGGACACCTTCGACATCCGACGCAACGACAAGCGGCACCTCGCCTTCGCCACCGGAGCGCACTTCTGCATCGGCAATTCCCTGGCGCTGAAGGAGGGTGAGCTGTTCTTCCGGTCGTTCCTGCGCCGGTACGGCGAGGTCATGCCCACCAAGCCGGCGGAGTTACGGACCGACCGGTTCTTCCAGCACGGCTACGCCTCCGTGCCTGTCCTGCTCGGCGCGAACGGAAACTGAGGGCTGCACATGACGACCTACGACCACACGGACTTCGACTCCTACGACCAATCCATCGAGGGAGAGGAGATCTGGAAGCGATACGCCGATCTACGCCAGTGCCCGGTGGGACACAGCGACAAGTACGGCGGCTACTACCTGGTGACCGGCGATGCAGAGGTGAAGAAGGCGGCGACCACGCCCGAGGTCTTCTCCTCCGCCGAGGGCATCATCTTCCCGCCGGAACCGCACATGACGTTCGTGCCGATCGAGCACGACCGGCCGGAGCACACGTGGTGGCGGACCATCATGAGCCCACCGGTGACCATGGAGGCCGCCAAGCGCCTCGAGCCCAGCATCTCCGACGCCGCGAACGCGCGCATCGACACCTTCATCGGATCGGGCCGCGCCGACCTCGTCAGCGACTTCACCGTGCACGTCCCGCAGGGCATGATCGCGGACCTGTTCGGCTTCGAGGGCCCGTCGAAGACGCGGATGATCGAGCTG
Organism: Sporichthyaceae bacterium; assembly: GCA_035644015.1. Classification (GTDB taxonomy): domain Bacteria; phylum Actinomycetota; class Actinomycetes; order Sporichthyales; family Sporichthyaceae; genus DASQPJ01. The sequence goes on along the minus strand of DASQPJ010000230.1, from coordinate 5,524 downwards.
GTGCACATGTTCTTCGAGACCAAGGGTGACGAACGGATCCTCGACTGGGTGGCGCAGATGAACGCGTTCACCCTGGAGGAGACCGCGATCCGGCGAGCGAACCCCCGCGACGACTACCTGTCTCAGCTGGTCAACAACTCCTACGAGGGCCGCTCGCTGACCCACGAAGAGTTGCTGTCGTTGATCACCTCGTTCACCGTCGCGGGCTTCCACTCCACGATCGCCGGCATGGGCACCCTGCTCTACTACATCGGCAAGGACCCCGCGCTGCGGGACCGGCTGATCGCCGACCCGGCGCTGATCAACGGCGCGGTGGAGGAGGCGATCCGGATCGTGCCGCCGCTGCAGTTGTTCCGTCGGGTTACTACGCAGGACACCACGCTGGGCGGCGTGGACATCCCGGCGAAGTCCAGCGTGGTGCTCTGCTACGGAGCGGCAGCACGGGACGGAAACTCCGTGGAGAACCCTGATCAGTTCGATCCGACCCGCAAGCTCAATCGGCATGTCGGCTACGGCTGGGGAATCCACCGCTGTCTCGGCGTCGCGCTGGCCCGCACGGAGATGCGCGTCGCCGCACAAACGCTGCTGAACCGCATCCCCGACTTCGAGGTCGAGGACGGTGTGGGTTACGGCCCGCTGGAGGGCGGCATGGTGATGGCGTTGACCAGCCTTCCGGTGCGCTTCACACCCCAGCCGAACTGATCGCCCATCAGTGGGTGTCGGTAATCATCCCGGCGCCCACGGTCACGTTGGTGGCCTCGTCGATGAGGATGAATCCGCCGGTGGCCCGGTTGTTGCGGTAGTCGTCGATGAACAACGGCACGGTGGTGCGCAACCGCACCCGACCGATGTCGTTGAGGCCCAGTTCGCCCGTGGATTCATCGCGGTGCAACGTGTTCACGTCCAGGCGGTACTGGATGTCCTTCACCAGCGCCCGCGCCGATCGGGTGGTGTGTTTGATGGCCAGCTTCGCGCCGACCCGCAATGGCTCCTTGATCATCCAGGCGACCATCGCGTCGATGTCCTGGGTGACCGTCGGCATGTTCTTCGGGCGGCAGATCATGTCCCCGCGGGAGATGTCGAGGTTGTCGGTCAGCCGCACCACCACCGACATCGGTGAGTACGCCTCGGCCACCGGGCCGTCCAACGCGTCGATGGCCTCGATGGTGGTGGAGAACCCGCTGGGCAGCACGGTGACCGTGTCCCCCGGCTTGAGCACGCCCCCGGCCACCTGCCCGGCGTAGCCGCGGTAGTCGTGGTGCTCCTTGGTCTGCGGGCGGATCACGTACTGCACCGGGAAGCGCACGTCGATCAGGTTGCGGTCGCTGGCCACGTGCACATGCTCGAGATGGTGCAGAAGTGACGAGCCGTTGTACCAGGGGGATGCCGCGGAACGCTCGACCACGTTGTCCCCGTTGAGCGCGGAGATGGGGATGATCACCAGGTCGCGGATGCGCAGCCGGGCCGCGAAGGCGACGAACTCCTCGTGGATGCGCTCGTAGACTTCCCTGTCCCAGTCGACCAGGTCCATCTTGTTGACCGCCACCACCAAGTGCGGCACCTGCAGCAACGAGGCCAAGAAGGCATGCCGGCGGGATTGCTCGACGAGTCCGTGGCGGGCATCGACCAGGATGATCGCCAGGTCCGCGGTGGACGCCCCGGTGACCATGTTGCGGGTGTACTGAATGTGTCCCGGGGTGTCGGCGATGATGAATTTCCGTTTGGGCGTGGCGAAATACCGATAGGCCACGTCGATGGTGATGCCCTGTTCCCGCTCGGCCCGCAGGCCGTCGGTGAGCAGCGCCAGGTCGGTGTAGTCGCGGCCCTTGTCCCGACTGACCTTCTCCACGTGCTCGAGCTGGTCCTCGAAGATCGACTTGGTGTCGTAGAGCAGCCGGCCGATCAGCGTGGACTTGCCGTCGTCGACGGACCCCGCGGTGGCGAAACGCAGCAGGTCCATTAGAAGTAGCCCTCTTTCTTGCGGTCTTCCATCGCAGCTTCTGTCGCCCGGTCATCGCCCCGGGTGGCGCCGCGCTCGGTCTGCCGGGTGGCCGCGACCTCGGCGATGATCGCCTCGACGTCGCGGGCGTCGGAGCGCACCGCGGCGGTCAGCGTGGCGTCCCCGACGGTGCGGTAACGCACGGTCTCGGTGAAACACTCCTCGCCCTCGCGCGGGCGGCAGAACTCGTTGTGCGCCATCAGCATGCCGTCGCGCAGGAACACCTCGCGCTGGTGCGCGTAGTAGATCGAGGGCAGCGCGACGTTCTCCGCCTCGATGTAGTACCAGATGTCCAGCTCGGTCCAGTTGGACAGCGGGAACACCCGGATGGACTCCCCGGCGTGGATGCGCCCGTTGTACAGACTCCACAACTCCGGGCGTTGATTCTTCGGGTCCCACTGCCCGAACTCATCGCGGAAGGAGAAGATCCGCTCCTTGGCCCGGGCGCGTTCCTCGTCGCGGCGGGCACCGCCGAACAGCGCGGTGAACCGGTGTTTCTCGCAGGCCTCCAGCAATACCGGGGTCTGGATGCGGTTGCGCGAGCCGTTGGGTTCCTCGCGCACCAGGCCGCGCTCGATCGCCTCGGGCACCGAGGCCACGATCAACTGCACGCCGAGGCGCGCCACCTCGGCGTCGCGGAAGTCCAGCACCTCCGGGAAGTTGTGCCCGGTGTCCACGTGCATCACCGGGAACGGGATCGGCGCGGGCGCGAACGCCTTCGCCGCCACGTGCAGCATCACCGCGGAGTCCTTGCCGCCGGAGAACAGCAGACACGGCCGTTCCATCTCCGCGGCGATCTCCCGGATGATGTGCACGGCCTCCGACTCCAGCATGCGCAGCTGCGAGAGTTGGTAGCTGTGCGGCGCAATGGCTTGTGACATACCGTCAGTTCCCCTTGATCGCGGCAAGTACCGCTTCGGCGTATTCCGGTCGGGCCACCACCAGGTCGGGCAGCGACAGTTCGGCGCGGTTGTAGCGCAGCGGTGAGCCGTCCACCCGCGAGGTGTGCAGGCCGGCCGCGCGGGCCACGGCCACCGGGGCCGCGGAGTCCCACTGGTACTGCCCGCCGCTGTGTACGTAGACATCGACGGTGCCGAGAACGACCGCGGCGATCTTGGCACCGGCCGAGCCCATCGGCACCAGCACACCGCCGAGCGCCTCGGCCACCGCATGCGCCTCGGCGGGCGGGCGACTTCGGCTGACCACGATGCGCGGCGGGCCGTCGGCCCGCGGCGGGAGCGCAGTGCCGTCGGAGGCCAGCACGATGTTCTGTGCGGGCAGCGCGACGGCACCGGCGGTCAGCTCATCCACCGCCCGGTCCCACAGCGCGACGTGCACCGCCCAGTCCTCGCGACCCTCGCCGTACTCGCGGGTGCCGTCCAGCGGGTCGACGATCCACACCCGGTCCGCGCGGAGCCGGGCCGGGTCATCGGCGGCCTCCTCGGAGAGCACCGCATCACCGGGTCGGGACGCGCGCAGGCCGGCCGCCAGGATTTCCTGGGCCGCACGGTCCCCGTCCGCGCCCAACGAGGCCGAGCCGGTGGCCCGCAACCGCAGCAACTGCTCGCCCGCCGCCCGGGCCAACTGCACGGCCAGTTCGAGGTCGGTGGCGTCGACGGCGGCCCGCTCGCCGGAACGGGTCTGCACGTGCAGGTACGTCCTCTCGCGCTGCCTCACGGGGTGGTCGGATCAATTTTAGGGCGGTGGCCCGGGTGCTCAACGCCAACAGCCCGCGGCCGACAATGCTTCCCGGGTAACGCCCTGCCCACGTTCAGTTGGCTGAGAAACAGATAAACAGCAAAGATCACGAATTGACAACGGCCCCAGCGGCCGCGAGAGGATCGGGCATGGCCGACGTCGTACCCCTGCGCGCGCGCGAACCGCAGCCGGACGCGGTCGAGCCGTTCGTCTTCGACGACGCGGTGGGTCCCGGTTGGTTGGCCGTGCAGTGGCTGCAACCCGGCGGGGTGGACCTGGTGATCGGCGTGGACGGCACCGAGGCCTCGGTGTTCCGCCTGGCCACCGAGGACGTGCTGGAACTGGTGCGAGTTCTGGTCGAGGGGCTCGGCGAGCCCGGCGGTCCGGTGCGCCTGGGTCCGCCGGCCACGGTGTTGCCGTGGGCCCCGCGGCGGACGGATCCCGTTACCTGAGTTCGTGCTGACGCTTTGTCAGTTCGGTCCATAGTTCCGCGACGCGCGCCCGGATGGCCTCGCGGTCCCCGGAGTTGTCCACCACCACGTCGGCCGCGGCGAGCCGGGTGGCCCGATCAGCCTGCGCGGCGATGCGCGCCCGGGCGTCGGCCGGATCCATGCCGCGCCCGCGCACCAACCGGTCCATGGCCACCTCGGGCTCGACGTCGACCACCACCACCAGGTCGAAAGCGTTCGCCAGGCCCACCTCGACCAGCAGCGGGACCGCCTGCACGACAATGGCCTGCGGCCCGGCAGCGCGGACCAATGCGGCGGCGCGTTCCCTGACCCGCGGATGCACGATGCCGTTCAGGGTGGCCCGGGCCTCGGGGTCGTGGAACACGATCGCGGCAACCTTGGCCCGGTCCAGTTCGCCGTCCGGGCCGAGCACGTCCGGCCCGAACGCGGCCACCACGGCCGCCAGGCCGTCTGACCCCGCGGCCACCACCTCGCGAGCCACCACGTCGGAGTCGACGATCACCGCACCGAGTTCCGCGAGCAGATCGGTGACCGTGGTCTTGCCCGACCCGATGCCACCCGTCAGCCCCACCTGCACGCCCGCATCCTGCCAGGTTCTTCCCCGTCCTCTCATGGCGTGTGGGGCTATCAATCCCGGCGGATAGCCCCACACGCCGTGAGAGGTGGGCGGTTTGGGGGCCGCACGCCAAACGGCCCCGCCCCGGGTTCGGGGCAGGGCCGTCTCGGCAGTCGCGGAACTAGCTGCGGCCGGTGAGCTTCTCGCGCAGTGCGGCCAGGGCCTCATCCGAGGCCAGGGTGCCGCCGTCGGACTCGGCGGCGGAGGCCTCCGAGGAGTACGAGGTCGGCGCCGCGTCGTCACCCTCGCCACCCACGCCTGCTTCGGCATCGGCGACCTTGGCCGCGGCCACCTGCTTGCGGTGCGCGTCGTAACGCGCGCGGGCCTCGGCGTACTGGCCCTCCCACACAGCCTGCTGGGCCTCGAAGCCGGGCAGCCACTCGTTGGTCTCCGAGTCGAAGCCCTCCGGGTAGACGTAGTGCCCGGCCTCGTCGTACTGGACCGGCATGCCGTACAGCGCCGGGTCGAAGTGGTCCTCGCCGGCCTCGTCGACCGCACCGGCGTTCTCGTTGGCCTGCTTGAGCGACAGCGAGATGCGGCGACGCTCCAGGTCGATGTCGATGACCTTGACGAAGATCTCGTCACCCACCTGCACGACCTGCTCGGGCACCTCGACGTGGCGCTCGGCCAGCTCGGAGATGTGCACCAGGCCCTCGATGCCCTCGTCCACCCGGACGAACGCGCCGAACGGCACCAGCTTGGTGACCCGACCCGGCACAACCTGGCCGATCGCGTGGGTCC
>DASQPJ010000229.1:0-2290 GCA_035644015.1 Sporichthyaceae bacterium | reverse complement strand
GACTCTGACGTGGTGTTGTTCGTTGAGGATTTGGTAGATCTGCGCCTCGGCCGATTTGAGGGTGGCGGTGCTGGTCGACTTGACGATGATGACGTCGAGCTTGCCGGCGTTGTCGCCGACGACGAACGCGCGGGCCGCGCTCAGCGGCACCATCACCACGTTGTCGTTCTGGCCGTCGGAGCTGACCACGCCTTGGACTTTGAAGGTGCTGTGTCCGACCCGGAGTGGTTGGCCGATCACCGAGTTGGGGTCGGTGTCGGGGCCCCATAGCTGGTTGAGTACCTGTGGGCCGATGACCGCGGCGCGGGTGGTGGAGCTCATCTGCGCGGCGGTGAACCATTTCCCGGCGACCGTGTGGCGGTTGGCCAGTTCCAGGTAGTTCTCCACGATGCCGAACAGTTGCCCGCCGGCCTTCTGGCTGTTCGCGGTCAGGGTGACGCTTTTGCTGGCCACGGCCGGGGACAGGGTGTCGATGTCGGGGGCGGCTTCGCGGTTTTGCAGTGCTCGTAGGTCGTTGTCGGTCAGGTGCTGGGGGGCTTTGCCGGTGGCCACCGGGCCGGTGATCGGGGTGATGGTGATCTGGGTGGCGAAGCGGCTCCACTGGTCGTTGAAACCCTTGGTCATGCCATCGCCCATGGCGACCAGCACGATCACCGAGGCGACCCCGGCGATGATGCCCACCGTGGTCAACACCGACCGCAGCCGATTGTTCGACAAGCTCTGCAGCGCGGCGAACAGCGCCTCCCGCATCTGCCCCAGCCAGGCCACCCGGATGACCTCGTGCGGGTTGATCGGCAGGGCCAACTTGGCCACGCGTCGGCCGCGCTTTCGGCCGGGCACATCCTCGACCAAGCCCGGGATCGGCGTGCCGGCCAACACCGCGGCCGCCTGCCGGCGCAGCGTCTCCTCTTCGACCTTGTGCAGCCGCTTGGTGGCGCGACGACCGGCCAGCCTGTCCAGCCGGGCAGCCTTCATCGCCGTCACGCGTTGGCCGGGCCGGGTGAGCGCGCCGCGACAGGTAGTCCGGACGAAGGCTGAGATCGCCAATAGGGCCACGGTGAGTGACCCAGCCGACCGCGCCGCGGTGGGTGAGATGGCCGGCAGGGGTGCGATCGGGCGGGCCTGAGCAGGTGCCGGCACCTGCGTGGCAGGCGCCTCGGCGGGTGCCGGTGCAGGTGCCGGAGCCTGCGCGGTGGGCGCTTCGGCAGGTGCGGGTGTCGGCACCGTGGGGGCCTCGGCAGATGTCCATGCCGTGGGAACCACCTGCGAGTACGGCTGCAGCCAATCCGGCAGCGGTGGCGGCGTGTTGTACGCGTGCGCCTGACGGGCCCGGAGCTGGATCTGCCGCCGCGCGCGGCGGGACGTGGGCCGCAGCCATTCCGGTAGCAACCGCAGGGGTCGGTGCGCGTAACGCGGGCGGATGCCGCGCGCGGCGTAGGGCAACGAAGCCGAGCGGCGGAACCAGCGAGCCTGCGGCTCGGGCACCAGGCGCCGGTAGGGCGGGCCGGGTTCCGCACGGCGGCTTCGGGCGGAGACAGCGGACCTGGTGTGCTGGTTCGGGAAGACCGGCTCCGCGCCCTGGCCCGGCCACACGGGGGCCATCGGGCGGTGCGTGCCGTGCTCCCTGCGTTGTCTGCGCGCGATCTTCCGGTGCGGCACGCAGCAGTATCGACGAGTCTCGTCGGCGGTGGCCTCGATCGGGTTCTCGCACCCATCCAGAGCGCACACTCGCTGCGTATCGATCACGGTCGCTAACGCCACGGCAAGACTCCCGGGTCGGTCGGCGTCACCGCCAGCCAGGGCACATCGACTCGGAGGAGCGGTGACTGAGTCGATGTTGAGCTGATCGAGTCGAGTTCGGGTCGTTTCCGCCGGAGAATTCACCGAACTCGCTGGTCAGGCCGGCTGAATGACTTTTCCGGTCCGGACAGCCGCGGCGTCGATTAGGGCCGGAACGGCCACGACGTCTTCCGGACCGGAAAACCGGATCTTCGATTTCCGGCCCCGCCCGTCGGTCTGGCTGTTAATCTCCTGTCGCGCTCGCCGGTGATCGGCGGGCGCCTGACCGGACGTACCTGAGCGCTTGCCGCTTGGGGCTGGCACTGCGTGAGTCGCACCGCGGTTGTCGATCGGGTCAGGCCTGGGCGCCGTAGAGCCCCGGGCGGTGCTGCAGCAGGGCGGTGCTCTCGTGCGCCCTGATCTCCCACCTCGCTCGGCGAGGTAATGCCTGCCCCGTCTTCTTGATCTTTCTTCGAGGTCTCGTCCTGACCTGTCCCACGTGGGGGTGTGT
>DASQPJ010000228.1:0-6352 GCA_035644015.1 Sporichthyaceae bacterium | reverse complement strand
TCCCCCACCCCGGCAATGCCGCCGGGCCCAGCTCATGCGTCGCGGCCAATGCGGCGGCCGCGGCCGAGAACACCGAGCGCACCTCCGCGGCATCAACCGCAATCGGCGACCAGCAATCCAACGACCCGCCCGGCAACCGATCCACCATCAGATACGGCACCCCGAACCAGCGCTCGTCGTCGGAGAACCAGCGCACCGCCGCTACCGGCACCCCGCCGGCCCGCGCCGCGCGCAGCAACGGCACCTGGCGCAGCACGTCGGTGTTACCCGACCGCCGCACCCCCGGCGGCGGCACGCGCACTACCAGGGCATCGCGTTGGGTGCCGTGCTGCACGTCGAAGCCGAAGGAGATCCCCGCGTGTCCGGGCATGGGATACACGCCCTGCGCGGAAGCTGACGGTCCGTAATGCGCGAGCGCCCAGGCCTGCAGCAACCCCGCGGACGCCGCCAGGTCGTGCCGATCGAGATACGTCACTGCCGCCACGGCGGGGTCGCACCGGGTTTGGCCAGCCGACGGGCCACCACCATGCGGTGCACCTCGTCAGGGCCGTCGTAGATGCGCGCGTAGCGCGCCTCCCGATACATCTTCTCCAACGGGGTGTCCTCGGTGACCCCGAGCGCCCCGTGCACCTGGATGGCCCGGTCGATCACGTCGTGCAGGTACTGAGCACCACGGAACTTGATCAGCGAGATCGCCACTCGGTCGTCCCCGCCCTCGTCCATGATCCGGGCCGCGTCCAACGTCATCAGACGGTGGGCCTGGATGTCCGCGGCGGACTCGGCGATGTAGCGACGGATCTCCCCCTTCTCCACCAACAACGACCCGTGCGCGTACCGCGTGTTCGCCCGCGCGCACATCAGCTCGAACGCCCGCTGCATCTGCCCCAGCCAGCGCATGCAGTGGAAGATCCGGCCCGGTCCCAGCCGCGTCTGGGCGATGGTGAACGCCTCGCCGCGCGGGCCGAACAGGTTGTCCTTGGGCACCCGCACGTTCTCGAAGCGCAGCTCCCCGTGCCGACCGGAGGTGTGTCCCATGGTCCGGATGTCGCGCACGTGCGTGTAGCCGGGCGTATCGGTCGGCACGATGATCGCGGAGAACTGCTTGTGCGGCGCGGCCTCCGGGTCGGTCCTGCACCACACCAGCACCGCGGGCGCGGCCGAAGCGAACGTGGTGAACCACTTGCGACCGTTGATTACCCACTCGTCGCCGTCGAGCACCGCGCTGGTCTGCATCTGCGTGGGGTCCGACCCGGCCGCATCCGGCTCGGTCAACCCGATGCCGATCCACTGGTAATCCCCGCGCACCAACGGGTCCAGCCACTGCCGTTGTTGCGCCTCGGTGCCGAAGCGCCGCCACATGATGGTGTCGTGCTGGGACAGCGAGCCGACCGCCAGCATCCCGAACTCCGAGCGCCCGATGATCTCGTTGAGGTGCACGAACTCCATGAACGACAGGCCCTGCCCACCGAGGTCCACCGGGTGACCGAGTGCCCACAGCCCGCGCCGACGGGCCTCCTCGCGCAACCCCTCGACGGCCTTCTCCGCGGCCGGGCCGCCGTCATCGATGAGGTGCTCCAGCGGGCACACTTCGTGGTCGATGAAATCCAGCATCCGGGGGCGCAGGTCAAGTACCCGCTCGGTCAGGCCGGGGGAATGAGTCGTCGTCATGCCTGCAGTCTGCCCGCGTGCCGCGGGTGCTGTCCCGCCGGAGCGCAGACAACTTCCGGACCCAGCGCGCGAGGGAAGGTGCGCCGGGTCCGGAAGGGCCTCACTTACTCAGTTACTTCCAGGTGTAGATAACGAACTCGTTCTCGTCCGGGGCGAACCCGTTCGGTGAGCCGTCAGGGTTGGAGACGGTGTTCGTCGCGGTGTACTTGTACATGAACTCCCGGCCCTGGCCCATGTTGTGGTTCCAGTTGTCGCCGGAGCGCTCTGTCTGCGCCCAGCTGAACCTCTGGTCCAGATCCGAGTCCGCGGCATACACGTCCCCGTTGTTGAGTTGGGTCATCAATCGGTCGCGGGTCAGGTTCGGCCCGATGGCTTTGGCGGCCTCCGCGAACACATTGGCGCCCACATAGCCGGCCTGCACGATGTGGTGGTTCACACCACGGTTACCACGCGCGTACTTCTGCATGGTGGCCATGAACTCCGAGCCCCACAGCTTGTACGTGGTGTTCGTCCAGTAGCGACCGGTCGGCCACTTACCGAACAACGAGCCCAGCACCTCAGCCGCAAGGTGATTACCACTCATCCCCTTCGGCGGGTAGTAGCCCTGTTGGGCCGCCTCCACCATGAACTTCGCCATCGTGGCTGGGTTGATCACGTAGTGGATGATGTGGTCCGGGTTCGCCGCTCGCATCGCCAGCACGTAGGACGACATCGAGGTCTCCGAGATCGACACGTCCGCCCGCTTGACCATCTTCGCCCCGCTGGCGTCCACGATCTTCGCCACCTGGTTGCACGCCAGCTGCATCTCCGGGGAGGTCAGGCAGATCAGCCCGTAGGTCTTGGGCTTGACCACCGAGGTCGCCCAGTGCGCCCCGGCCATCGCCTCGTGAACCATCGACATGTGCGTCGGGAACATGAACGGGTCCTGCCACTCGGTCTGCGAGTAGGCCCAGACCCCCACCGCCGGGACGTGGTACTGCTTCAGGTCGTCGTGAACCGACGCGCTCGCCCAGGTCGAGTAGGTCAGGAACGAGAAGATGTGGTCCTGCCCGACCAGCTTCTTGATGCAGGCCTTCGACCGGGCCACCTCACCCGGACCGTCATCGCAGTCGAGGACCGACAATCGCCGACCCAACACCCCACCGCGGTCGTTGATCGCGGTGGTAGCGGCCCGCACACCATTGACCATCGGGGTGATCAGCACGTTGCCCAGCGCCATGCCATGCATGTTCACCGTGCCCAGTGAGATCGAGTCCTTGGTAACGCCGGTGTCGGTGGCGCCGGCCTTGTCGTTGGCGATCTTCTCGTTGGCCGCTTTCTCCGCGGCCGTCTTATCGATCGCGTGCACGCCCTTGTCGGTTGACGACGTCCCGCCGGCTTGCGGCTTGGTTGCCGTCGCTGCCGCCGCGGCCGGCTTGGCTTGGCCCGCCTTCGTCGCGGTGGCTGCCTTGCCTGCAGTCTTGGCCGGTGCGCCAGCCTTCGCCGCCGGGGCCGCGGCCTTGGCCGCGGCGGGCGCACCTGCCGTGTTGTGGGCTGCGGGCGCGCCCTGAGGACTACCGGCCGCAGGTGCTGCAGCGGCCGATCCGTCGGATGTGGCCGGGGGCACGGCCTGTTGGGCCACCGATGATCCGCCACCGGACCCACCGCACGCGGCCAGCACCAGCGCCATGCTGACCACCACCGGTGCGGTGGCAACTGCCGTTCTTCTGTGGAACCTCATACGGGTGCTCCTCGTTTGACGTCGAGGACACCTCCCGGCCACGCCGTATGCGTCGAGGACCAGGAGGTCTGACGCTTACCCGGTTACCCATCACCCAATAAACGTTGCGTGAAACACACCTGGTTGGGTCACATTGCACAGCTGCTCGACGCACTCAAGGCGCAGGCGCGCTAGGGCCGGCGGAAGTTATCCCGCCAGGAGTCCCTGTGGCTGTCCCGGTTGGACTGCGGCTTCGGCGTCTGCTCTTCACGCCAGCCGCGGGTCCGGGGCGCCGGACGCTTCATGAGCTGCTGCTCCTTTGCCATGACCCTCTCCCCCTGACGTCGAACCGATATGTGCAGAACGTGCCCCCGCGGCAGACATTCCCATCCCCGAGGTCCCCCGCGCCTCTGCTTTTCCGACGACTGCGGCGTGGGCGTGGCACCAGTGTGATCATCTGGTGTTACGTGTGTGCACTTGTGTTGTTACAGGTGTGTGCCCCGGCCGGGCACGCACGCCACGCTGTGATGAGGCGCGAGGATGTGGAGATGGAGGCCGAGCCGATCCGCAGCACCCGCACCCCCAGCGTGGACGTGCACGGGTTGTTGCTGACCGCCGCCGACGCGGTGCTGCGCCGCGAAGGGTTGGCCGGGGTCACCGTGCGCGGGGTCGCGGCCGAGGCCGGCGTCGCGCCGGGTGGGGTGTACTCCCGGTTCGGCGGCAAGGACGGACTGATCGACGCGCTATTGATCCGCGGCTTCGACGACCTGGGCGCGGCGACCGCTCCGCGCGGCGAGAGCGATGCCCGGGAGCGGCTGCGCATGTGCGGGTGGCGGGTCCGGCAGTGGGCGTTGCACAACCGGCCGTATTACGAGGCGATGTTCCTGTACGAGCGCGCCTGGCAACGCACCGAGCAGGTCGCCGAGCACGCCATGGCCGGATTCCACGTGCTGGTGAACACGGTCGAGTACGCCATGACGGCCGGCTTCCTCCGCCCCAGCGACCCGTTCGAGGTGGCCCAACAGATCTTCTGCGTGGTGCACGGCGCGATCCTCTGCGAGTTCAACGGCTTGATCCTCACCGGCGACCCGGCAGCCAACTACGAGGCCATGCTGGACACCGTCGAGCGCAGCTTTGGCTATCCGACCGACTGACGCGCCGTCAGACGCGGGGCTCACCCTCCGGTCGACGCGCGGACGGATGGCCCTGGCCGCAACCGTCGCGGCGTCCGGGATGGCGATGCTGGACGGGACCATCGTCAACGTCGCGGTGCCGCACATCGGCCGGTCCCTGCACGCCGGCGTGGCGTCGCTGCAGTGGGTGCTGACCGGGTATCTGTTGGCGTTGGCCTCGCTGATCCTGTTGGCCGGGGCCTTGGGCGACCGCTTCGGTCGGCGTCGGGTGTTCGTGGTCGGGGTGGCCTGGTTCGCGCTGGCGTCGTTGTTGTGCGGGCTGGCCCCGTCGATCGGCTGGCTGATCGCGGCCCGGATCCTGCAGGGGATCGGCGGCGCGCTGCTGACGCCGGGCAGCCTGGCGATCATTCAATCGAGTTTCCGGCTCGGCGACCGGGCGGCCGCGGTCGGGGCGTGGGCCGGACTGGGTGGCGCGGCCGGGGCGCTGGGGCCGTTAATCGGCGGCACGTTGATCGATGGACCGGGCTGGCGGTGGGCGTTCCTGCTCAACCTGCCGGTGGCGGTCATGGTGATCGTGTGTACCTACGCCGCGGTGCCGGAAACCAAGGGACACGAACCCGGTCGGCTCGATCTCACCGGCGCCGCGTTGGCCGTGGCGACGCTGGCCGCCGGGACGTGGGCGCTGATCGAGGCAGGACCGCGCGGCTGGGGCGATGCCCGGGTGGTGGTCGCGGCGGTGATCAGCGTCGTCGGCCTGGGCGCGTTCGTCGTGCACCTGTGTCGGGCCGAGCATCCGCTGGTACCACCGTCGTTGTTCGCCAATCGGGTGTTCAGCATGCTGAACCTCGGGACGCTGTTCCTGTACGCGTCGGTCGGGCTGAGCTTCTTCCTGGTGGCCTACCAGCTGCAGACAGTGGCCGGGTGGACGGCGCTGCAGGCCGGCCTCGCGTTGTTGCCGACGACACTGTTGACGCTCGCGCTGTCCGCGCGCTCCGGCGCGCTGGCCGGACGCATCGGCCCGCGCCGACAACTGACGCTGGGGCCGTTGGCCACAGCAGGTGGACTGTTGCTGCTGACCCGGGTCGGAAGCCATCCGACGTGGGCCACCGATGTGCTGCCGGGGGCGGTGTTGCTGGGCCTCGGACTGGTCGCCTTCGTCGCCCCGCTGACCGCCGGCGTGATGGCCGCCGCCGACCCCGACCACGTGAGCACCGCATCCAGCGTGAACAACGCCGTCGCCCGGGCGGCGAGCCTGGCCGGGTTGGCGGTGATCCCCGCAGTCTCCGGCCTGGCCACGGCCCACGGCGGCATCGACATCACCCACGCGTATCGCGTCGCGTTGGTCATCGCCGCCGTGGTCGCGGCGGTGGCCAGCCCGGTTTTCTACCTGGCCTGTGGGAAAAAGCCGCCTACCCACCGGGGCGCGTTGAGCGCGACTGCGGGTCCTACAGCGCCCGGGTAGTCATGGTCGGGCCCCGCTGCCACCACGCTGCATCGAGTGCACCACGGCCAGGATCAGGCCGATGATCAGGCCCCACCACAGCACGTGCACGGCGAAGCCGAGGCCACCGAACAGCAGGATGAGCAACAAAGCGATGACGAGTAACACGGTTCCTCCTCGAGCACCGACGACGGTCAGTCGGCAGAGGTCCTGTCTGCCCCATTACGGCCCGGGAAAACCCCGGAGGTAACCCGGGGGTCAAGCGCTGGCCGGGTCCGATCGCCGGGACCGGGCGCTGTCAGCAAGGGGGGACCGACTGCTTCTGTCGTTGCTTCGGGGACCGCGCAACCCGACCCACATGCCCCAGCCCACGAGAGACCCGGGTACTGCCGTGGCGTTGCTCGATGCGGT
>DASQPJ010000227.1:0-10581 GCA_035644015.1 Sporichthyaceae bacterium | reverse complement strand
GCCGCGACCGCAAGCGGGTGCTGGCCGAGGCCGGTCTCGGCTAGCACCCGCGCTGAACTCAGCTGGACTGGGTGGGCGTCGGCGACGACTCCGGCGCTGAGGGCGCCTGGTCCGGGGTCGGGGCTGACTGCATGTCGCCCTGCATGCCACCGCCACCGCCGCCGCGGTGACCGAACCGCCGGCCACCGGGGAACGGCACCTTGCCGTTTTGCTGCTGCCCGGTCTTGGGGTTGTCCTGCTGGTAACCCTGCTCGGGTGCGGCCTGGCCGTTGGCCTTACCGGCGAACTGGCGCACCGGCATGACGCGCACCGCGTGGAAGGTGTCGCCGTCCTTGGTGCCCATCACCATCACGTTCTGACCCGTCGTCACACCGCCGTTGGTCGCCGTATCGGTCGGCGCGGGCACCTTGGTGGTGCCGTCGTTCTTGGGCATCATCCGGAAGCGCTGCATGCCCTGCATGGTGTTGCTGTCGGTGACCCAGTCGTGGGTGTACCCGTCGTCGCTCTTCACGGTGAACGTGTTGCCGTTGACCGCGGTGACCGAGCCGCGCTGCATCTCCTCGGTCTGATAGCCGCCCTGGCCGTTGGGTACCACGTACTCGCCGTGCACCGCCTGCATGGGGCCGGCCATACGCACGCCCTTGCCGTTGGGCGCCATTTGGCCGGGCGCGGCCGGGGTCGGCGTCCCGTTGCCGCCGGCCGGTGCCGCGGTCACCGCGCCGGCCAGCACCGCACCACCGGCCACGACCAGCGCCGTGGTGGCCAGCGAGATGGTCAGCGCACGCCGGGGCACCTTGCGCAGTGCCGACCAACGCTTGTCGGGCATCGGCCCGGCGATCGGCGCCGGGGTGGGCTCGGCGGGGGGCAGGCCTGAGAACTCGTCCATGGGGCTCCTCGGCACGGCGTGTTGGTGCCCGGGACCTCCGGGCAGGGCGACACGCCTGTGCTAACAGGATCGGCATCAGGCTGTGCGCACGCTGTAGATCGGATAACAGGTGGTGGTGAGCTTGCGGCAAACTCCAAAGCAGACCCACAGATCGCGCACATCCGGGCTACAGGGGATCGGGCCCAGAATGGGAGCATGTCGTCGGTGAGCCAGACCGGAGCGGACCGCACCTCACCCGACCGTGGCCGATTGCGGCGCGCGGACGGGTCGGCGGTGCGCGTGCTGGTGGTGGACGACGAGCCCAGCCTGACCGACCTGCTGTCGATGGCGTTGCGCTACGAGGGCTGGGAGATCAGGACCGCGGGCGACGGCGCCGAGGCGCTGCGCACGGCGCGCGAGTTCCGCCCGGACGCCGTGGTGCTGGACATCATGCTGCCCGACATCGACGGGCTGGAGTTGTTGCGCAAACTGCGCGCGGACACCGCGGACATCCCGGTGCTGTTCCTCACCGCCAAGGACGACGTATCCGACCGCATTGCGGGGCTCACCGCGGGCGGGGACGACTACGTGACCAAGCCGTTCAGCCTGGAGGAGGTCGTCGCCCGGCTGCGCGGTCTGATTCGGCGCACCCGCGCGGCCAGCGCGCCCTCGGAGGCGATGCTGGTGGTCGGTGACCTCACGTTGGACGAGGACAGCCACGAGGTGCGCCGGGCCGGCACCGAGATCAGCCTGACCGCGACCGAGTACGAGCTGCTGCGCTACCTGATGCGCAACCCGCGTCGGGTGCTGTCCAAGGCGCAGATTCTCGACCGGGTGTGGAACTACGACTTCGGCGGCCAGGCCAACGTGGTCGAGCTGTACATCTCCTACCTGCGCAAGAAGATCGACGCGGGTCGCGAGCCGATGATCCACACGTTGCGCGGTGCGGGCTACCTGATCAAGCCCGCCGAGCGGTGACGCTCTCCCGCAACCTCCACGCGACCCGCGGCCGGGCGCTGCAGCTATTCGGCGGGCTGCGTGCGTCGGTGGAGCGTCGGGTGCTGCGCGCCTGGAAGAGCTGGGGTCCCGGTCGATGGAGCCTGCGGGCCCGACTGATCGGCGTGGTGGTGATGATGCTGGCCATCGTCAGCATGGTGATCGGCGTGATCAGCGTGTTCGCGATGCACAGCTACCTGATCGGGCAGGTGGACGAGAAGCTGTCTACGGCGTACCTGCGGACAAGGCAGGTCATGACGGATCCACGCAACATCGGCGGGCAGGGCTTCGGGCTCGGACAGGACCCGGGCACCGTCATCGGCCGGATCCGGGCCGGAGAAATCGTGGGGCAGCCGCTGGTGCTCGCCAGCACGGGTGAGTCGGGAACGGTGTCCGGCCACGCGTCGGTCCTGCTTACCGTTCCTGCCGACGCCGAGAGCCACACCCGCGACTTGGGCGGCGACCTCGGCAAGTACCGGTTGCGCGCGATCCCGCTCGGCGACGGCTCGATCGCGGTGACCGGGCTGCCGTTGAAGGATGTGGACGATGCCACGTTCCGGCTGTTCGCCGTGATCAGCGCGGTCGCGTTGGGCGGTTTGATGGTGGCCGGGGCGTTGGGGACCGCGGTGGTACGCCTGACCCTGCGCCCCCTGCACCGAGTGGCGGCGACTGCCCAGCAGGTGTCCACGATGCCGCTGGATCGGGGCGAGGTGGCGCTGGCCGTGCGGGTGCCGGAAGCCGACACCGATCCGCGCACCGAGGTGGGCCAAGTGGGGGCGGCACTGAACGCGATGCTGGGCCACGTGGCCGGTGCGCTGAACGCCCGTCAGGCCAGCGAGACCCGCATCCGGCGGTTCGTGGCGGACGCCAGCCACGAGCTGCGGACCCCGCTGGCCGCCATCCGCGGATACGCCGAACTGTCCCGGCGCAGCACCGAACCGGTACCCGCGGACGTGGCCCACGCCCTGTCCCGGGTGGAGTCCCAAGCCGTGCGGATGACCGGACTGGTCGAGGACCTGTTGCTGTTGGCCAGTCTGGACGCCGGGCGGCAAGTGGTCTTCGAACCGGTGGACCTCTCGATCCTGTTGGTCGGGGCGATGAGCGACGCGCACGCGTCCGGTCCGACGCACGTCTGGAAGCTGGAGCTGCCCGAGGAGCCGGTGTTGGTGCTCGGCGAACCCGCGCGGTTGACCCAGGTCGTGGTGAACCTGCTGGCCAACTCGCGGACGCACACCCCGGCCGGTACCGCGGTGACCCTGACGCTGAGTGCC
Source organism: Sporichthyaceae bacterium (assembly GCA_035644015.1). Taxonomy (GTDB): domain Bacteria; phylum Actinomycetota; class Actinomycetes; order Sporichthyales; family Sporichthyaceae; genus DASQPJ01. The sequence goes on along the minus strand of DASQPJ010000227.1, from coordinate 7,449 downwards.
GTCGGTCCTCGCGCGGTGATGACCGTGGTGGACAACGGCCCGGGCATCCCGCCCTCGCTGCTGCCCGAGGTCTTCGAGCGCTTCGCGCGCGGTGACTCCTCCCGGTCCCGGGCCGCGGGCAGCACCGGACTGGGGCTCTCGATCGTCGCCGCGGTGGTCGCCGCGCACCACGGCACGGTCGCCGTGGACAGCAGCCCCGGCCACACCGCGTTCACCGTGACCCTGCCGTTGATCGCAGCTGACGGTCCCTCAGGAGCGGTGCAGCAGGCGCCCGAGCGCCCCGCCTGAGTCGTCGTCGGCGTCTGCCGGATCGGCCTCACCCGGTGCGTTCGGATCGATCTCCTCGGGGTCCACCTCGGCGTCGGCGTCGGAGAGCAGCGAGCGCACGCTGGCGTTGAGCACGGCCAGCAGCGGCACCGCGAGCAGGGCGCCGGGGATGCCCGCCAGGGTGAGGCCCACGCCGATGCCCAACACCACGGCCAACGGGTGCAGCCGCACCGCCCGGCCGAGCAGCAACGGCTGCAGCACATGACCCTCCACCTGCATGACCGCGATCAGCAGGCCGAGCACCACCAGGGCGGAGACCACGCCGTTGGCCACCAGCGCGACCATGACCGCGACGGTGCCGGTGACGAAGGCGCCCAGGATCGGTACGAAGGCGCCGAGGAAGATCAGCGCGGACAGCGGCACGGCCAGCGGCACGCCGATGATGGCCAGCCCGACGCCGATGGACGTCGCGTCGATCATCGCCACCACCACGGTGGCCCGCACGTAGTGGCCCAGCGCGGCGAAGCCGCGGCGGCCGGCCAGGTCCACCCGGTCGCGGTGCTCGTACGGCACGATCCGGGTCAGGAAGCGCCAGATCCGGTCGCCGTCATGGAGAAAGAAGATCAGGCAGAAGATGCACAGCGCCGCCCCGCCGGCCAGTCGGCCGATGGTCACCGCGGTGTCCAGCACCTGCGAGGCGACCTCGCCCTGATTGCCCTTGATGGAGTCCTGAGCCTGCGTCAGCCATTTCTGCACCTGGGAGTCGGTCAGGTGCAGCGGCCCGGTGGTCAGCCAGTGGTTGATCTTGTCGATGGCCTCGGACACCTGGGCGCGCAGCGCGGGCAGGCCGTTGACGAATCGGGTGATCACGAACGTCAGCAGGCCACCGACCGCAGCCAGCCCGCCGATCAGCACGATCGCGGTGGCCCACGCCCGCGCCACTCCCCAGCGCACCAGGCGGGCCACGGCGGGGGAGAGCAGGGCGGCCAGCAGCAGCGCGATGGCCACCGGAACGACCAGCTCGATGAGTTCGGAGAAGATCTTCCCCAGCACATACAGCGCCGCCGCGATGACCACGAACCGCCAGGCGATCGCCGCGCCGACGCGCATGGCCGGGGGCAGGTTGGCGGCGATGTCCTGGCTCGTCGGCTGGTCGCCGGGCAGCCCCGATGCACGTCGTCGATGTGACACCGGCGGCGTCGTCGGTGTCACCGGACCGCGCGGTGTGGCGGTCATCGGCGTGCATCCCTCCTGGCCGTGATTCATGCCGATCATAGGCAGCCGACCCCGTCGGATGCGTCCGTCCGGGTTATCAACGCAACGTTTCGCGTGTCGGATTCTTCGCACGTCGCCCGTGTCAGATGTGACATGTGGCCCGATTTGCCCACCGGCCGGGCGGCTCCGCGCCTTCCGTTCCATCCATGGTCGCGCCGATTGTCCGTTGTGCCCATCGGACCCCGTTCGGACCCCCGGCGAACGTGCCCCCTGGCGGGGCCCTATTCACCGACCCACACTGACGACACGCAATCTCCCTGGTCACCGGGGTGATCCGAGCGAGACGGTGCCATCGGGGCGTGGCGTCAAGGGGGGCAGTGGGGTGGACGGGTCGAACCAGCGGACGATGCCGGGCGTGCCGCCGGCACGGGGCGGTGTGCCGATGATCGCCGGGCGCAACCTGGCAACCACGGCGCGCAGCACCGACGACGAAGGCGTGGTGATCGGGCTTCGCCCGGCCGAACAGCGGCCGGTGGGCTTGATCCGCGTCGTACTCGCGGAGAGCCTCGCGCTCTACGGTGGCGCCCTGGTGGCGCTGCTTTCCTACGAGCGGGACATTCAGGTCGCGGCCTCGCTGCGGTCCGACGCCGACGTGGTCACTGCGGTGGTCCGCACCCGCGCCGATGTCGCCATCATCGACGTGGACATGCCGAACCGGGACGGCTACGCGCTGTCCCGTCGGCTGCACGAGAGTGCGCCGCGGTGCAAGGTGCTGATCCTGACCTCCGCGGTCACCCCGGGCTCGCTGCGTCGCGCACTCGAAGCGCACGCGCAGGGCCTGGTGGACAAGGACGCGCCCGCCTCGTGGCTGGCCGAGAGCATCCGCCGGGTGGCCGTGGGCGAGCGGGTCGTCGACCCGAAGCTGGCCATCGCGGCACTGGAGTCCGACGGCCACTGCCTGACCGAGCGTGAGCTCGAGGTGCTGCGCCGGGCCTCGCAGGGCGAGTCGGTGCGCGAGATCGCCTCCAAGCTCTGCCTGTCCGACGGCACCGTGCGCAACTACCTGTCGAAGATCATCGGCAAGCTGGGCGCACGCAACCGCATCGACGCCATCCGCATCGTGCGCGACAGCGGCTGGCTCTAAGCAGTAATCGGAGCCAACGTCTCCAGGACCGCCAGCGCGCGGTCCATGGAGGCGTTGGCGTCTGCGTCGACGGAGCCGACCGCCGGGTCGAAGTTCAGGTCCATGAACAGCTCGGTCACGCCCGCGTCGGCGAATCGCGCCACGTCCGCGGTGATCTGCTCGACGGTGCCGGACAACGGACGACCGCCGGGGGCCGCCGGGGTGTCGGACAGCACGGTGACGCCGCGGCAGATCAGTTGCAGATCCTTCGGGTCGCGCCCGGCCTCCTCGGCGTAGCGGAGCAGCCGAGCGAGCACGTCCACGATGGTGTCGAAGGGCATGTTGCCGCCCAGATAGCCCGCGCCGTACTTGACGGTGCGGCGCAGCGCGGCGTCCGCGTAGCCGCCGATGAACAGCGGCGGATGCGGCTGCTGCACCGGCGCGGGCAGCACCTCACCGGGGGGCAGGGTGACGTACTCGCTGTCCATCGACCCGCCGGTCCAGGCGGCGATCATGGCCTCGAGGTACTGCTCGAAGCGGGCGCCGCGCTTCTGGAACGGCACGCCCATGGCGGCGTACTCGTCCTGCGACCAACCGAGGGATACCCCGACGTTGAGCCGGCCCGCGCACAGCACGTCCAGGGTGGCCAGTTGCTTGGCCAGCAGTACGGGGGAGAACAGCGGCAGCTGCAGCGACGCGGTGCCCAGCCGGATGCGGCTGGTCAGCGCGGCGACGTAGGCCAGCGGCGTGATGGGGTCGACCAGGCTGCGGAACGGCGCGGGCCAGGGCGCGCCCGGCGCCGGGGGATAGTCATTGCGCGGCTTGGCGGGATAGAGCACCCGCTGGGCGGTCCACAGCGACGCGAAGCCCAGGTCCTCGGCCCGGCGCGCAATGGTCGCCTGGTTTTGCGGGGTGGCCCAACTGCCGGCATAGGGAAGTGCGAAGCCCAGCTCCATGCGCCGACCCTATGACCGGTCGACGCCCACTTCAGCGAGGATCTCGTCGGCCATGGCCATCTGACCCATCAGGTTGGGGTGCAGGGCGGCTGCCGGGTTATCGGGGACCATGCCCTCGATCCACTTGACGCCGTCCATCTGGCACGGGTCGTGACCGATGGACGGGCTGTAGGTGTCCACGTAGGTCGCCTGGTTCAGGAACGCGGCCCAGGACAGCATTTCGTTCAAGTGCTGCTGCAGGTCACGCAGGTAGGCCACGTCGGAGTTACCGATCGGCAGCTGTGGCAGGCAGCCAATGCCCGCCGTGGGCGCGACCACCGGGTAGCCCACCACCATCACCCGGGCGTGCGGGGCGCGGTGGTGGATGACCCGCAACGCCTTGTCCACATTCACCGCGATCTTGGAGATGCGCTGCACCAGCACGTCCGGCTCACCGGGTGCCCACTGGTCGACGCAGTTGGGCGCGGCCAGATAGGAGCAGCGCTGGAACCAGCCCATCAGGCCCAGGTCGTTGCCACCGATGCCCAGCGTCACCAGCGTGGTGGCGGCGTCCACCGAGTCCAGTTGTGGCGCGTTGCTGCCGCCGAACACGTTCTGCGCAGCGAACAGGTCGCGGGTGGTGGCCGAACCGCAGCTGGCATCAACGAAATCGGCCACCCGCAGGACGGCGGCGATCTGGCGCGGATAGTTGTTCTGCGTGCGGGAGCAGCCCACCGGCTCGCCGATCGGCATGCCGGTCATCGGTGAGGACGTGTAGGAGTCGCCGAGCGCGACGTACTTCTGCGGCATTGCCGGCGGGGGTGGCGCAGCGCCCGCGTGGGCGGCGCCGGCGCTTGCCGAGGTGACCGCGAGCGCGGTCAGCCCGGTGGCAAGGCGACGGGCGATCAGGCCCATCCGAACCCCCTGAGGTGGCGAGGGTTGACAGTGTGGGCGGTGCTCGCGCACGCGCAATCAACCGCTCGCGGCCACTGTATGCATGAGGTTGTGGCGGGTCGACCCCTGCGCGGGGGGAGTAACCAAGACATTACGGAATGTGGTGATTGGGCCGGGTCACGCGATGCCCAGACCGCCGTCCACGGCATGGTGCACGCCGGTGATCATCGAAGCCCGGCCGGAGAGCAAGAACAGGCACGCCGCCGTGACGTCGGCGGTGTTCGCCATCCGACCCAACGGGTGCCCGCCCTCCCAGGCGGCCCGGGTCGCGGGGTCCATATCGGCCAACAGGGGGGTGTCCACCGGGCCGGGGGCCACCGCATTGACCCGCACTCCCGCTGCCGCGTATTCCAGCGCGGCGGTCTTGGTCAGCCCGAGGACCCCGTGCTTGGCGGCCACGTAGGCGCTCATCATCGGACAGCCGCGAGTACCCGCGAGCGAGGAGATGTTGACGATCGAACCGCCGCCGCCCGCCACCATCGGCGGGATCTCCCGGCGCAGACAGTTGAAGACGCCGGTCAGGTTGATGTCGATGATGCGCTGCCAGTCCTTGATGTCGTAGTCGCCGATCAACACCGGGGGGCCGCCCACCCCGGCGCTGTTGACCGCCAGGTGCAGGGCGCCGAACTCGGCCAGCGTGGCGTCCATCGCTTCCTCGACCCGGCTGGGTTCGGCGACGTCCACGATCAACGGCAGCGCGCGGCCACCAACGGCGCGGATGCGCGCGGCGATGGCCTCCAGGCCGCTCGGATCGAGGTCGGCCAGGGCCACTGCGGCCCCCGCCTCGGCCAGCGCGAGGGCGACCGCGGCGCCGATGCCGGAGCCCGCCCCGGTGACGAACGCGGTGCGGTCGGTGAACGCGCCGACGGGCGCGGGGGTGCGGCTGGGCATCGGTCGCACCTCCGCGGCGAAGAGAATTGGGGGCAAAGGCCCGGTACATGACGATACGTCGGGTTTGTCCCCTCGTCAGGGCCATTCGCGAGAGAAGTTATGGTCGCGGCGTGCAGACCGAGGCCGAGCAGGCGGCCGCGCAGAAGGCGGCCATCGCGGCGGCCTTCGACAACTCCGCGGATACCTACGAGCAGGTCGGGGTGGATTACTTCGCGCCGCTGGGGGCGGAGTTGGCGCGCCGGGCGGCGCCACGCCCGGGGGCCGCCGCGCTGGACCTGGGCTGCGGCCGGGGGCACGTGCTGTTCCCGGTCGCCCGCGCGGTCGGCCCGAGCGGGCGGGTGGTTGGCACCGATCTGTCGGTCCGCATGGTGCAGGCGTGCGCGGCGCAGGCCGCGGCCGAGGGCCTGAACCAGGTGAGGGTGGCGGTGGGCGACGCCGCCGCACCGGACTTCCCGGCGGGCAGCTTCGATCTGGTCACCGCGGGCATGGTGATGTTCTTCGTGCCCGCGCCGCGGGCCGCGGTGCGGGCGGTGGCCCGGGTGCTGCGGCCGGGAGGCCGGTTGGCGATGAGTTCGTTCGGCCCCTCGGATCCGAAATTCGCCGAGGTCATGGGCATCCTCTACCGGCACCGCGAGGGCCCGCCGTGGGAAGAGAACCCGGACAAGCCCTTCGACACCCCGGACGGCATTGTGGCCATGCTGCGCGAGGCCGGGTACACCGACGTCGAGGTCGAGGAGACAGACCACGAGATCCGCTTCGCGGACATCGACCAGTACTGGGCCTGGGTCGGTTCGCACGGCGGCCGGATCATGATCGACGCGGTCGGACCGGAACGTCTGCCCGCGGCCAAGCAGGAGGTCTACACGATGCTGAGGCAGCGTCAGAGCGACGACGGCGGATTGGTGCACCGGGCCACGGCGCGGTTCGCCCTGGCCCGGGTGCCGGGCTGAACCGTGCGGATCCGGGAGGCGACCGAGGCCGACTGGCCGGGGATCTGGTCTTTCCTGCGGGTGATTCTGGCCGCCGGGGAGACCTACACGATCGACCCGGCGCTGCCCGAAGAACAGGCCCGGTCATGGTGGATGCGCCGCCCACCGGGTCGTACCTTCGTCGCACTGGATGACGGGCAGGTGCTGGGCTCGGCCAAGCTGGTGCCCAACCTGGACGGCGGCGGGGCGCACGTGGCCAACGCGAGCTTCATCGTGGACCCGGGTGGCGCCGGGCGCGGGGTTGGTCGGGCGCTGGGTGAGCACGTGCTGGCCGCGGCCACGGCCGAGGGCTACCGGGCCATGCAGTTCAACGCGGTGGTGGAGACCAACACCGCCGCCGTGGCGTTATGGCGCTCATTGGGCTTCACCGTGCTGGCCACCGTGCCCGAGGCGTTCCGCCACCCGCGACACGGCCTGGTGGGGCTGCACATCATGTACCGGCCATTGACCGGTTGATCGTTCCTAGACTGGGGTGCCGTCCCGCCCGAGAAGGAGCAGTCTTGGCCAGCGATCGCGTCGTCCGCCCCGCCCCGATCAGCGGGTTCCCGGAGTGGCTGCCGGAGGTGCGCCGGGTCGAGCAATCCTGGTTGGACCGGATCCGGGCCACCTACGAGCGCTACGGATTCTGCTCGCTGGAGACCCCGTCGGTGGAGGCCCTGGAGATCCTGCAGGCCAAGGGCGAGACCTCCCAGGAGGTCTACACGCTCTCCCGGCTGCAGGCCGAGGCCGCCGACGCCGATGCGCGCCTCGCGCTGCACTTCGACCTCACCGTGCCGCTGGCCCGCTACGTCGCCCAGCACTTCAACGACCTGGTGTTCCCGTTCAAGCGCTACCAGATACAGCGGGTGTGGCGTGGCGAGCGGCCGCAGGAAGGCCGGTTCCGCGAGTTCACCCAGTGCGACATCGATGTGATCAACGTCGACCACGTGCCGCTGTCCTTCGACGCCGAACTGCCGCGGATCGTGCACGAGGTGCTCACCGAACTCGAGGTGGGCGGGTTCAGCATCGGCATCAACAACCGCAAGGTGCTGCAGGGGTTCTACGCCGGGCTGGGCATCGCCGACCCGCTCGGGGT
>DASQPJ010000226.1:0-16314 GCA_035644015.1 Sporichthyaceae bacterium | reverse complement strand
AACGACGTCTGACACGGGGTCGTCAGGCGAGGCGGCGGCGGAGGGCGGAGATGCGGCGGCGGAGGTCGTCGACACCGGCCTGGGATACGGCCGGCCCGCCGGTCTCCCGGCGCAACTCGGCGTGGATCGCGGCGTGCGAGGCGCCGCTGCGGTGGTGGTAGGCGCCCACCAGTGTCTGCAGTTCGCGGCGCAACGCGGAACGTTCGGCGTGCGTGGCGACCGGCCGTTTGGCGGCGGGCTCGGGCGCCGGACCGCCGCGGCGTGCGGCGGCACGCAGTTGGCTCGCTTGTCGCCGACTGAGCAGATCCCGGATTTGGTCCGCGTCCAGCAGCCCCGGCAAACCGATGTAGTCCTGCTCCTCGCGACTGCCTGGCTCGGCGGGTAGGCCGTACTCGGCCCCGCCGAACATGACCCGGTCAAAAGTCGCCACCGAGCCCAGCGCGGTGAACTCCCCCATCCCGTCCGGGCCGTCGTCGGCCTTGTTGGCTGCGGCCAGCAACTCATCCTCGAGGGCGAACGGACCGTCCTCCGGCTTCAACCGATCGCCCAATACGTGATCCCGCGTCACTTCCATCTCTGCGGCATGCTTGAGCAGTGGCGCTACCGTGGGCAGAAACACCGAGGCGATCTCGCCACGGCGCCGGGCCCGGACGAACCGACCCACCGCCTGGGCGAAGAACAACGGGGTGGACGCGTTGGTGGCATACACCCCGACCGCGAGCCGCGGGATGTCCACACCCTCGGACACCATGCGCACCGCAACCAGCCACCGCTCCTCGCTGTCCGAGAACGCACCGATCCGCGCGCTGGCGCCGGAGTCGTCGGAGAGCACCACGGTCGGTTTGACGCCGGTCAACTCGTGCAGCAGTCGGGCGTAGGCCCGTGCCGCGTTCTGGTCGGTGGCGATCACCATCGCGCCGGCATCCGGGACGTGGCGACGCACCTCGGTGAGCCGCTGATCGGCGGCGCGCAGCACTGCCGGGATCCAGTCCCCGCCGGCGTCCAGTGCGGTGCGCCAGGCCTGGTTGGTCAGGTCGGAGGTCAACGGCTCGCCGAGGGTCGCGGCCAACTCGTCCCCGGCCCGGGTACGCCAGCGCATCTGCCCGGCGTAGGCCAGAAACACCACCGGGCGCACCACCGCGTCGGCCAGCGCCTCGCCGTAGCCGTAGACGTGGTCGGCGACGCTGCGCGGCACCCCGTCCGGCCCCGGCGCGTAGGTGACGAACGGGATCGGGTTCACATCCGAGCGGAACGGTGTACCGGTCAACGACAACCGCCGGGTCGCCGGACCGAACGCCTCGAAGATCGCCTCGCCCCAACTGCGGCTGTCCCCGGCGTGGTGCACCTCGTCGAGGATGACCAACGTGGGGCGGGCCTCGGTCCGGTTGCGGTGCAGCATCGGGTGCGCGGCGACGCCGGCATAGGTGACCGCGACGCCGCTGAAGCCGCGGGCGGTCTTCCCGTCGGCGTTGCGGAACTCCGGGTCGATGCGGATGCCGATGCGTTCGGCGGCTGCGGCCCACTGGGTCTTGAGGTGCTCGGTGGGCGCGACGATGGTGACCGCCCGGATCACCTTCGCGTGCAGTAGCTCACTGGCCACGCGCAGCGCGAAGGTGGTCTTGCCGGCGCCCGGAGTGGCCACCGCCAGGAAGTCCCGCGGGTTGCGCTCCTGGTAGGCGGCCAGCGCCTCGGACTGCCAGGCGCGCAGTTTTTCCGCGGTGCCATAAGGGGAACGGTCCGGGAACGCGGGGTGCAGGTTGGCCGGGTTGCGCAAACTCACGTGGCGTTGCCCGATCCCACGAGGTGCCAGGGCCGGACCGGCAGCTCGGTGACCGCAGCACCGGTCGCCGCCCGGATCGCCGCACTGATCGCCGCCGCGGCCGGGCCGACCGGGGTATCCCACACACCCTTGACGCCCAGCCAGGACCCGTCCTGCCCGGCCACGAACAGGTCGGCCAGCTTCGTGCCGGGGGTATCCGCGGTGGTGGGGAAGGTGGCGGCGTCGCCGAGCACCAACCCGAGGCCGGCAGTGCTGCCCCCGTCCAGTACGGCGATCACCTGAGTCAGGTTCACCACGCGCCCGACGTCCACCGCGGCCAAAAGTTCCACCACCCGGACCAAGCCCAGCTCGACGTCGACGTCCACCACGGCACGATGCGCGGCGAAGCCGAACCCGGCGAAGGCCACGCCCTGCCCGGTCGGGTCGAGCGCCTCGGTCCGCGGCGGGTGGTAGGTCGCGCTCTGCTCGATGCTGCGCTCGGCGAGCACGGTGGCCAACTCGACGTCCAACAGCCCGTCATAGGAGCGGATGCGCCCGCCGCGCACGGTGAGCAGGTCCGCGGAGATGCCCTGAGCCTCGGCCAGGTCCGCGCACAGCGCGGTGGCGATCCCGGTGCAGGCGGCGAACACCGCGCCGCCGGCCACCCAGGTCAATCGGCTGTCCGCGGCGGGTCCGGCCGAGGGTGCGTCGGAGTCCACCGGGATCAGTTCGATCTCGGCCGGGCCGAGGATCTCGCGCACGATCTGCATGGCGACGGTGAGAAAGCCCTGGCCGTGCTCGGCGGCCGCGCAGCTGATCGTGGCCACCCCGCCGGCCAGCCGGACGGTGGCGGTGGCCGGGTGATCCTGGCCCTCGCCGGGTAACAACGGGGTCAGTCCAACCGCGTGGCCGACGCCGCGACGCACGGTGGTGTTGGACGCGGTGCCCACCGCGCCTCCGGGCAGGTCCTCGGCAGCGGTGGCCCGCCGCCGACCGGGTAGTGGTGCCTCGGCGACGGTGGCCAGCAGCGGCGCCGTCGGCGGGGCGCCGGTGACCAATTGCCCGGTGGGCAACGGGTCGGTGGTGTCCAGCGCATTGGACATCCGCAGCTGAACCGGGTCGATCCCCAGCGCCGCGGCCACCCGGTCCATCTGCGCCTCGACGGCCACGCACCCGGCAGCCGCGGCGAAGCCGCGCACGGGACCGGGCGGGGCGGTGTTGGTGCGCCACGCCACAGCGTCCAGGTCCACCGAGCCGACTCGATAGGGTCCAGTCGCGGCGGCACACAACCGGGCGAGGGCGTCGGCGGTGTGACCCGCGTAGGCACCGCCGTCCAACCACAACCGCGCCTGCACCGCGACCAGCGAGCCGTCGGCTGCGGCATGGTGGCGGTAGCGGGCCCGCAGCGCGGGGCCGGTCGAGGCCGGGCCGGCACCCGGATCGCTCACCCGCACCGTCCGGCCCAGACGCAGCGCGAGTAGGCCGGCGAGCACCGCAGCGGACAACTCCGGGTCCGGTGGGCCGGGCGCAATCGCCGGTACCACGCGGATCTGATTCGGCGTCAGGTCCAAACACAGCGCGATTTGGTCGCGGTCGGACTCGGTCCATGCGCACACCGTGATCAGGTCCAGGCCCCGCTCGGTGGGCACGGCGACCGCTACCGGCCGCCCGGCCGCCGACGCGGGCCGGCCGATGGCGAACTCCTGCTCGACCACCACCTCCGCACCGGGCACCGGCGCCGCCGGGGCGTCCCAATCCACCTCGGGCAGCTTCGGCCCGCGGCGCACCCGCAGCGTTCGGATCACGTTGCCCTCCGGGTGCACCGGAGCGCCGAATTCGGCCGCGGCCACATCCAGCACGGCCTCGGCGTCCCGGTAGTTCACCCGCACTGCGGCGGCGGCGCGGCGGGCCGTCGCCAGGTCGTCGGCGGCCACCACCGCGACCGGTTCGCCAACGTGGCGCACCATCCCGGCAGCGAGCACCGGACGATCGGCGTGGGCGCTGCCGTACCCGAGCACGCCGGGAAGGTCGGCCGCGGTCAGCACGGCGTGCACGCCGGGGAACATCAGCGCCTCGGCGGTGTCCACCGCGCCCAGTGCCGCGGACGGACGGTCGGCGCGCACCAGCACCGCGTGCACCGCACCGCTCAACGCCAGGTCCGCCGGATAGGGCGCCGCGCCGAGGGCTTTGGCGACGCCGTCCGGGCGCAGCGGATTGTCCCCCACCCCGCCGGGGATCAGCTCACCCACCAAGAACCCCGTTACGCGCCCGCGCCGCCGCCCGCACCCCTGCCACCAGCCGCCCGTACCCGCCACAGCGGCACACCACGCCGGACAGTCCGGCCCGGATCGCCCCGTCGGACGGGTCCGGGTCGGCGGCCAGCAACGCGTGCGTGGCGATCAGCGCGCCGGGGATGCAGGCGCCGCACTGCACGGCGCCGACCCGGGCCAACGCCTCGGCGATCTCGGTGGGTCGACCGTGGCCCAGCCCGGCCGCGGTGGTCACCGCGCGACCGCTGGCACTGATCGCCAATGTCAGGCAGGCCAGCCGTTGCTGTCCGTCCAGCAGCACCGCGCAGGCCCCGCACTCCCCCACCGCGCAGCCGTCCTTGACGTTGGTCAGCGCAAGGCGTTCGCGGAGCACGTACTGCAGGCTCTCGGTGACCGCGGCGCCGACCACCAGGTGCGCGCGGTCGTCGACGTCGAGTTGATAGGAGGGCAGCGGCTCACTCATCGCCGACCATCCGGGCCAGCAACCGCTGCGCACATACGTCCGCGGCGTGTCGTGCGTACTGAACGGGCACGCTGTCCGCCGTCCCGGCCGCCTCACCCACCGCGCGACCGAACGCGATCAGCACCTCCGGCTCGATGTTCCGTCCCACCCGGCGCAGTTCCGCGCCGATCACGGCCTCGGCCGCCGCGGCCCGCACAGGCACCCGCCGGCCCGCGCAGACCGCCACCCGGATCTCCGGGTGATGCGCGTCGCGAGCCATGGCCAGGGACAGCACCCGGTGGCCGGGCACGGCCAGCCGGGCGAATCGGGCGTCCGCGGGCATCCGGTCGATCCGCACCCCGGCCACCAATTCCCCCGGCCGCAGGTCGGGGCGGCCGGTGTCGTCCACGGCGGACAGGAACTGCTCGACGGTGGTCTCCCGCCGCCCGGCCGCGGACTCCAGCACCGCCACCGCCCCGACCGCGACCAGCACCACCAACAGGTCCCCGCCCGCGGCGGAGACCAGATTGCCGCCGACGGTAGCTGCGTTGCGCACCCCGGGCGGACCGATCACCGCGGCGGCCGCAGCCAGCGCGGGCAGCAGTGGCTCCAGTACCTCGACCAGCACGGTGGCGCTCACCCCGGCGCCGATGAACAGTCCGCCCTCACCGGTACGGCCCACGGCGTGGATCTCCCGTAGCCGCTCCAGGGACAACAGGCGTTCGGCGCGGACCCGACCGTCGTGCAGCGCAGGGAGCAGATCGGTGCCCCCGGCGACGATCACCCGGTCGGGTTCGGCGGCCAACAACCCGACCGCCTCGGCCACGCCGAGCGGCGCCTCGATCGCGAGGGGCATTTAGTAGACGCGCCGCAACAGAAGAATCTGATGGATGGTCAGGAGTCCTGACCGCCCTTGTCCTCGCCGGGCGGGATCCCGTCGTAGATCTCCTTGCACTCCGGGCACACCGGGTACTTCTGCGGGTCCCGGCTGGGCACCCACACCTTGCCGCACAACGCCTGCAGCGGGGTGCCCTCCACCATGGCCCCGGTCAGCTTGTTGCGCACCACATAGTGCGAGAAGCGGTCGTGGTCGCCGTCACCGGTGGAGGTGCGCAGTTCCTCCTCGGTGATCGTGCTCAAGCCGCCGCCGGGCTCGGGGTACGAGGTCATCGGATCCTCCGGGGTGGGCGCGTGCGGACACTCCCCAGTCTACGGAACCACCCCGGGAGCTCAGTTGTGCGTCGGGTCGTCAGGCCGGGTGGACACGAACGCCCGTTCGCCGGGTTGTCGCCGCCACACCCGGCTCCACAGCTTGTCCGGGTCCGCGCAGAACGCGTCGCCGGGTTCAGATTCGACGATGATCCAGGCGCCCCCGGCCAGTTCTTCGTCCAATTGGCCCGGGCCCCAGCCGGAATAGCCCGCGTACACCCGCAGCTCCCGCAAGGCGGGCCCGAGGTCCTCGGCGCCCGCGTCCAGGTCGATCATCCCGATAGTGCCGACCACGCCGCGCCAGCCCACCGGGGTGGCCGCCGGGTCCACCGGGACGGCGGCCAGGGTGGCCAACGCCAACGCCGAGTCCAGCCCGACCGGGCCTCCCTGGAACAACACGGGTGGCGGCGGTCCGACCAGGCCCGCCCAGGAGGGCAGTGCCTCGGCCACGTCCAGGGTGGTCGGCCGGTTCAGCACCACCCCGAGGGTGCCGGTGCTGTCGTGGTCGAGCAGCAGCACCACGGTGCGACTGAAGTTCGGATCGGCCAAACCGCCCGTCGCTATCAGCAACCGACCTGCCGCCGGCCCCAGCACCATCGGAGGAGTGTGCCAGACGTGGAACGTCGCCGGGTCAGTTCCGGTCCCGGCGCCGCTTCGCCGCATACATGGAGCGGTCCGCGTCCCCCAACAGGTGGTCCGGGTTCAGCCGGCCATCGCTGCCGATCTGCTGGCCGACGCTCACCCGGACCGGAACCGCGGTGCCGTCCGGGGCGATCAGTTCCGGGGCGCACTCGACCGCCACGGTGAGCCGGGCGGCCATGCTCTCCGCGTAGGCGCCGGCGCGCAGGTTGCACACCACCACGAACTCGTCGCCGCCGAACCGGGCCACCGTGTCGCCGCTGCGCACCTGGGCGACCAGCCGCTGCGCCACGGTGATCAGCACCCGGTCACCGAACCCGTGCCCGTGCCGGTCGTTGATCGCCTTGAGTCCGTCCACGTCGCAGAACAGCACCACGACCATGCCGCCGTCCCGGTCACGCTGGGCGATGGCCTGGGCCAGCCGGTCGTCGAGCAGGGCACGGTTGGCCAGGCCGGTCAGCGGGTCATGCAGGGCGAGCTGGACCAGCCGGGCGTCCTCCTCCCGGCGTGCGCCGATGTCCTCGTAGGTGGCCACCACGTAGTCCGGCAGGCCGGACGCGTCCCGGACCAGGCTGGTGCGCCGGCGCACCCAGACCACGTGTCCGTCGCGGTGCCGGTAGCGCTGATCCAGCGTCACCTCGGCGGTCGGGTCGGCGAAGGCAGCGAGGTCGTCCGCGCGGCGCAGAATCGGCGGTTCGACGCCGAGCAGGTCCGCCGCGGGGGTGCCCAACATCTGGGCCAACGCGCGGTTGATGCGGAACCAACGTCCGGTCAGATCGAGCAGCGCCATGCCGATCGGCGCGGCCTCGAACGCCGCCGCGACCAGATCGTCTTGGGACTGGCCGTCCGGGATCTCCGGATCAGTCAATGACGTTGCCTTCCCACCGTGCCCCCGGGCAACCATTGTGGTGATCATCCGCCAAGATCGTCACCCTTCCCGACCAAGCCTGCGTTACAACTCAGGCATCCAGGCGCGGGCGCAGGTCCTCCAACGCGTCGATGACCACCTTGGTGACCTCGTCGACGGGTTGGGAGCCGTCCACACTGACCAGTTCTTCGCGCTGCGCGTAGTAGTCCAGCATCGGACGGGTGTGGGTGTCGTAGACGTCCAGCCGGTGGGCGATGACCTCGGCGTTGTCATCGCTGCGTCCGCTTTCCGCGCCGCGTTCCAACAGCCGGCGCATGAGCTCGTCGCGGTCCACCTCCAGGTGCACCACGACCTGCACCGCGACCCCGAGTTCGAGGGCCACTTTGTGCGCGGCCCGGGCCTGGTCGACGGTGCGCGGGAAGCCGTCGAGCACGTACCCACCGGCCGCGTTCGCGGCCAGGATCGGCTTGCGCAGGAGGTCCATCACGATGGCGTCCGGGACCAGGTCGCCGTTGGCCAGGTAGGAGCTGATCTGCCGGCCGATGCTGGTTTGTTCGGTGACGTGGCGGCGCAGCAGGTCCCCGGAGGAGAGGTGGACCAGGCCGAAGTGCGCGGAGATGCGGATGGCCTGGGTGCCCTTGCCGGCGCCCGGCGCACCGATCATCAGCAACCGCATCCGTGCACCTCCTCGTCGCTGTGTTCTTGCACACCGTAACTGCCCACGCGCAGGGTCCTGCCGCAGGCGGGTCAGCCGGCAGGGTGGTGGGGTGGCCGAGTTGGTGAGCCTTGCCGAAGCGGTGCACAGACACGTCCGCGACGGGGACACGGTGGCCATCGAGGGCTTCACCCATCTGATTCCGACCGCGGCCGGGGCCGCATTGATCCGATCCGGGCGGACCGACCTGCATCTGGTGAAGATGACCCCGGATGTGGTGTGCGACCAACTGATCGGGGCGGGCTGCGCGCGGGCGTTGACCTTCGGCTGGGGCGGCAATGCCGGCGTCGGGTCGCTGCACCGGTTCCGCGATGCGGTGGAGAACGGGTGGCCGCGTCCGCTGGCATTGGACGAGCATTCGCACGCGGGCCTGGTGAACCGGTACGTGGCCGGGGCATCGGGGTTGCCGTTCGCGGTGATGCGTGGCTACGTCGGCACCGACCTGCCCGCGCACAACCCGACGATCTCGAAGGTCACCTGTCCGTTCACCGGAGAGGAGTTGACCGCGGTGGCCGCGCTGAACCCGGACGTGGCCTTCATCCACGCGCAGCGCGCGGACCGGGCGGGCAACGTGCAGTTGTGGGGCATCGTCGGGGCGCAGAAGGAGGTGGTGCTCGCCGCGCGGCGGTCAATCGTGACCGTGGAGGAGGTGGTGGACACCCTCGACCGGCGGCCCGGCGACGTGATCCTGCCGAGCTGGGTCCTCAGCGCGGTGGCGGTGGTGCCGGGCGGCGCGCGGCCCTCGTACGCGGCCGGGTACTACGAGCGGGACAACGACGGTTACCGGGCGTGGGGCGAGACCTCGAAGACGCGGGAGAGCTTTACCGCTTGGCTGGACGGGGTGCGGTCGAGTTGATGGACGCCACGCTCGACGAGCTGATGACGGTGACCGCGGCGCGGGCGCTGACCGGCGGGACGTGTTTCGTCGGGATCGGCAAGCCCAGCCTGGCGGCGAACCTGGCCCGTCGGCTGCACGCCCCGGACCTGGTGCTGATCTACGAATCGGGCCCGATCGGGTCCAAGCCCACGGTGATCCCGATGTCCATCGGGGACGGAGAGTTGGCCACCAGCGCGGATTTCGTGGTCGGCGTCGCCGAGATGTTCAACTACTGGCTGCAACCGGGGCGGTTCCAGGTGGCGTTCCTGGGAGCCGCGCAGATCGACCGGTTCGCCAACATCAACACCACCGTGGTCGGGCCGTACCAGGCACCGATAACCCGGTTGCCGGGTGCCGGTGGGGCCCCGGAGATCGCCGCCAGTTGCGGCGAGGTGATGGTGATCGTGCAGCAGACCCGCCGGGCGTTCGTGGAGCGGGTGGACTTCCGGACCTCGGTCGGCTTCGGCGACGGCCCGGGCCATCGTGAACGGCTGGGCCTGCGCGGCCGTGGCCCGCAGCGGGTGATCACCGACCTGGGCGTACTGCAACCGGACCCGGCGACCTGCGAATTGGTGATGACCGCCCTGCATCCCGGCGTGACCCGTGAGCAGGCCACCGCCGCCACCGGCTGGGAGCTGCGCTTCGCCGACGACCTGCAGACCACTCCCCTGCCCACCGCGCTGGAGCTGACCACCCTGCGCGGGCTGCCGCTCGGTTGAGCGCGCGACGCGTGGCTACGGGCAGCGGGTGTCCTGCAGGTGGACAGCCATCGGCCGGACCAGCGGCTGGTAGAGCACCACGGGTTGGCGGTTGCCGGTCGCCGGCTCGATCAGGTGGAGGATCATCGTGCGCGTACTGCGCCGGGACAATTCAACGTCGACCACGAACACCGGATGACCGCGCTGCGTCCCGATCCCGGCGACCCATGGCTTCCCGTCCAGCCTCACCGACTGCATCACCGCCCCGCTGGTCGCAAAGTAACTCACCGTCAAACGATTGTCGCCGGGTCGGACGGGATAGGCGTGGGGGTCGCTGCGGTTGGTCACATAGCCCGACAGCCCGGTCGGGACGTTGTTGGTCAACGTGATCGACACCGTGACCGAGCGCTGGACGCCGCACCCGCTGCGCTGCCAACGGATCGTCCGGTCAAGGTAGTAGTCGAGCTTGTTACCGGCCTCGTTCACGATCGACACCCCCACATACGGGGCTCGGGTGATCGGGATGGCGCCAGAGACCGGCGTTCGCTCCAGACGACGTTGCAGCGCGGTGTCGGCGCTCCAGATGAGTAGCCGGCGTTCATCGATCGATCGACGCAGGCCCCGCATCAGCTCGCCCGGATTGGCGTCACTGCTCATGATGCGGGTACTGACCGCTTGTTCGACCCGGGCGAGGTAATCCCGACGCCCGTTGTTCGCCGGGCCCGGGAACTTCGCATAGACCTGCTCCTCGGTCAGCGCCACGATGTTGTCCGCCGTCGCCGTGGAGCCGTCGGGCAGCAAGACGGGGCCGGTGGCGCGCAGCAGGTAGCTCAGCACGACCGGGTCGAGCGCGATCACCCCGTCCACCTTCTCCCCGAAGCGCTGCTGCCACATCGAAGCGAGGATGGCCGCGCCGTAAGGGAAGTGCGGGCTGAGGTTTGCGTCCTGGTAGATCCGCTGGGTGACCTGTTGCGGATAAAGCGCGTCGTAGTCGGCACCGAACTGCACCTTCGCGGTGATGCCCGACAGCGACCCCTCGCCGGCGAACCGGTCGAGGGTGATCCGGCCGTCGTGCACCCGCGCCAGTGCGAACGCACCGGGCATCCCACCGGTCGGCCGGGCCTCGGCATTGTTCTGGAAGCTGAGCAGGTAAGACTTGTCCTCGGCGAGCAGCGCCGGCACCAGGTCCGCGGCCTGCTGCGCGGCCCGCAGATCCCCGATGGCCGGGCTGAGCTGACGGAGCAACAGTTCCCGCGCTGAGTCCACCGTGGACAACCACGTGTGCCGGGGTAGAGCCGAGACCCGGGCCACGGCGTCATCCAGGGCCGCACCGGCTCGGGCCAGATCGGGGACGGCGGTCGAGACCCGGTTCACGGCGATGCGTCCCTGCGGGTCCCGCAGCGTCTTGGGGTCCAGCTGGTCCGCAACCGCGATCAGGGCCGGCACCCCGCGGTCGCCGACGGTGTCGAGGGCGGACGTCATACCGCGCACGCTGCGAAACGGCGCGCCGGCCACGGGAATTGCCGCCACACCCCGCCACACCGGTCCACGGGTCAACAGGTGGGCGCGCCCGAGCCGGGAACGCAAGTCGACCGCGCGCTGCCGGGTATCAGACATGTCCGCGCCGTGCACGGCAGTGCGCATCGCCACGAGGTCCCCACGGGCATGGGCGAGGTCGGCTCGCGCGATCAACGCGGTGACGGCTAACCAGCCGATGGCGACAATGGTTAGCGCGGGGCAGGCAATCAGCAGCCACTGGCGCCGTCGGCGGAGTCGGACACCGACCCGCCCCGGAGCGGGTTCCGATCCCTCGTTCATGGTCGCCCTCCAGGCGCTGTCCTTCGAGCTTGCGGGATCGGCGCGGGGACACGGCCGAGGTTGGGCTCTTCGGGTGATCTGACGCAGAGTTCCTGAACGGAGGCACCTCGGCCTCGTACCGTCGACACGTCGCGGGAAAGACATCTCCCGCAGGGGAGGCGGGGACATGACCGGGTTTGCACGAGGGGCGTTGGGTGTCGCCGTCGGCTGCACCGCGTTGATGGGTGTCGGCACCGGGGTGGCGCACGCCGTCCCGTACAGCTGCACGGGGCAAGCGGCGCAACAGGCCCTGAGCACCGAGACCCCGCAATCCGGTGACACGGTCACCGACCAGTTGAGCTGCTTCGCCGCGAACGAGACCGTCACCGGGCTGCTCCTCTCAACCCCGCGGCACATCTTCACCGTCCAGACGGACGCCGACGGGTCGGCGACCGTGACCTTCCAGGTGCCCGACGCCTGCGGCGAGCACACGGTCCTCGCCAGGGGCGCCACGGGCGACCGCGCGGCTACCACCATCACCATCGCCGGCGAGTGTCACCACCGCAATCACCACGATGGCGAGCGGCGGGACCGAGACTGCGGCGACTGGCGCGACCCCGGTTTCTGGATCCACAACTGCGACACCGCGGACGACGGCTGGGACACCGGATTCGACGCGGCATACACCGCGCCGCTGCCGGCGGACCACTCGTCGAACACAACCATGGCCGGCGTCGTCGGGTTGGGTTTGCTGACCCCGGCGCTGATCGGTGGCGGCCTGGTCATCGCCCGCCGTCGTTCCTCCCGGTGAGGGCGCCGCTCAAACCGGTCGGAGCACCAGCCAGGCGATCAGGCCGTGGTGGTCGCTGCCGGGGGCGCGGAAGGTGGCGGTGCGGGTGGCGCCGAACTGACGGCTGATCAGAACGTGGTCCAGCGACAGCACGGGCGGCAGGAATGTCCACCAGTTCCAGGTCGGGGTGAACCCCGACCCCGCGTACTCCGGTGCGTCTCGCCAGCGGCTGCCCATCAGCGTCCGGAAGGCCTGCTGGTCCCGGCCGGCGTTGAAGTCGCCCATCATGATCGACGGGGTGCTCGGGTCCAGGGACTTGGCGTGCGCGGTCAGCGCGCGGTAGTCGCGCCGGTAGGCCACGGCCGTGAAGCGGGACGTGCGGAACGGGTGCACCACCCGGATGACCACGTCCTGGCCGTCAATGCGCGCGGTCGCGCCGGGCATGTGGTGCACACCGTTCCAGTCCGGCCCGCGGGTCAACGGCCAGCGCGACCACAACCCGGACCCGTGGGCGTGATCGCCCGGGCTCAGCACCTGGTAGGGCAACAGCCTGTTCAGCCCGTCGGCCTGCAACGTTGAGACCGCCTGCGGGGTCAGCTCGGTGAGCGCCAGCAGCTCGACCTTGTTGGCCTCCACCTGATCCACGATTTTGCTCGGCGCCGCCAGGCCGTAGCGCATGTTCAACGTCATCGCGACGATCTTCGTCCCGCTGCGCGGTGGGTCGTCGGAGATCCACAACGGGGCCAGCCACATCGCGTTCAACCCCAGCACCACGAGCCCGGCGACCATGGCGTCCCGGTTGCGCAGCAGCGCCGCGATCAGGGTCAACACCACCAGGATCGGCACCATCAGGGGCAGCACCGCGGTGAGCATGACCGCCCACGGCATGCCGCGGTCCCCGACCAACCGCACCACGCTGGGTACCGACGCTGCGGCCAGCAGCCAGGGGACGGTCTTGCGGAGCGACCCGAGGGCGGCCCCGATCCGTTGGGTGAGTGCGCTCATGCCCGTCGCGGGGGCCAGGGGATGAACGCGGAGGTGCGGGCCACGTACTCATCGAACCCCGGCCGTCCGGCCATCCGCTTCTCGGTCAGCGCCGCCCCGCTGCCCTTGGTCAGGAACACCGTCATCACGATCGGCGAGAGCACGGTGAACGCGCCGACACCGGTCTCCGCCGCCACCAACCAGATCCCCCACCACACGCAGGCATCACCGAAATAGTTCGGGTGCCGGGTGTAGCGCCACAGCCCCCGATCCATGATCATGCCCTTGTTTGTTGGGTCGGCCTTGAACGCCTTCAGTTGCCAGTCCCCGACCGCCTCGAAGAACAGGCCGATCGCCCAGACCACGACCCCGAGAGCGGCGATCAGGCCCAGACCCCGCTCGTCGGCGTGGATTCCGAACCCGTTGACCCGCACCCCCGGCGGCAGGTGAAGCATCGGCCCGCTGAGCTTGAAGGCCCGGCAGTACTGCGCGACCTGCACCGGCAGCGAGATGAACAGCACCAGCAGACCCTGCAGCCCGTAGATCATCCGCAACGCGTAGGCGTTGCGCCCGTCGTCCGGGACCTTCTCCAGCATCGCCGCATAGCGCGGATCCTCGCCATGCCCAGCGTTCCGCCGCCCGATGTGCCAGGCCAGCCGGACACCCCAGACCACGACCATTGCCGTGATCAGATACCGGCGGCCGGGTGTACCCGAGCCGGCCGAAGCGAACAGGCTGATCAGCGCGACGGCAACGAAGCCCAGACCCCAGGCCACGTCGACCACGCTGTGCTTGCCCAGGCGTCGCGCCACGGCGAACGTCGCGCCGAGCAAAACCACCAGGCCGGCGGCGCACAGGATCAAGCCGAGTGTGAACCCACCGCCATCGAAGGAGGACAGTCGATAACTGCCGCCGTCGAACGAGTACATGCCGTCAGCGTGCCCCGGGCAGGTCGCGTCGGACCGCAGGCATGCCGGACGCGCCGGCCGCGGAACGCTTCACACACAGGATCTGGTCGACGCCCATGCGGCCCTCTTCGAAGACCAGCGCGCCTCCCACCATGTACAGCCGCCAGACGCGGGCCACCTCTTCGCCGACCAGATCGACGACGGCCTCCCAGTTCTTCTCCAGCGTCTCCAACCAGGCCCGCACCGTCCACACGTAGTGCTCGCGCATCGCGTGCACGTCGCGGACCTCCAGGCCGGCGTCCTCCAGCAGGCCGACGGTCTCCCCCACCGGGCGCATGTGCATGTCCGGGGCGATGTAGCTCTCGATGAACGCCCCGCCGCCGGGCCGGTCGCGCCGGGACATCTGCTGGACCAGCACTCGCCCGCCCTCGCGCACCGCGCCATGCAGCACGCGGGAGAACGTGGGGTAGTTCTCCGCACCGACGTGTTCGCCCATCTCGATGGAGCTCACCGCGTCGAAGCCTCCGCACCCAGAAGACACTGTGGGGACCTCGCGGTAGTCCTGCAGTCGGATCTCCACCTGCCCGGTCAGCCCGCGCTGCGCCACCCGGGCCAGCACGAAGTCCTGCTGCTCGCGGGACAGCGTCACGCCGATCACCCGGGCGCCGTAGTGCTCGGCGGCGTGCAGGGACAGCGAACCCCACCCGCAGCCGATGTCCAGCAGCCGCGAACCCGGCTGCAGACCGAGCTTGCCGCAGATCAGGTCGAGTTTGTCCCGCTGCGCATCGGCCAACGTGTAGCCGGGGTCGTCCGAGGTGAAGTACGCGCAGGAGTAGGCCATGTGCTCGTCGAGGAGCAGCGCATAGAAGTCGTTGGACAGGTCGTAGTGGTGGGAGATCGCGGCCCGGTCACGCAGCCGACTGTGCAGCACCCCGGACAGCTTCGCCTGCGACCGCGGCGCGGAGGGCTTCGGCCCGATCGCACCGAGGCCGACTGCGGTGCCCACCGCCGTCGCGATCTGACGCGGAGTCAGTCGCGGCGCGGTCAGCTTGCGTTCCCGGATCGCCGCCCAGACCAACGCGAAGCCCTCGGTCAGGTCGCCCTCAACGTCGAGCTCCCCGGTGACGTAGGCCTGTGCCAGGCCCAGCTCACCCGGGTTCCACAGCAGCCGGCGTAGCGCCCGGCGCGACCGGATGAGTACCGCGGGGGCATCGGCCGGGCCGTACTCGCTGCCGTCCCACGCACGGATCCGGAGCGGCAGCTCCCCACCGAACAACGGCTCGATCAGCGTCGCCAACCGCGGCGCCACCCCACCTCGACGACCCATGCTTCTCATGCGTTCCCCTTGGCGAACACGAACTGGTAGACGTCGAGATACCGCGACCGGAAACCGGCCTCGGAGTAGGACAGGTAGAAGTTCCACATCCGGCGGAAGGTCTCGTCGAAGCCCAACGCGTCGACCACCACGGCGTGGGCGTTGAACTGCTCCCGCCACAGCCGCAGCGTGTCCGCGTAATGCAGGCCGAAGCCGTGCCGGGAGACCACCCGCAGCGAGGTGTGTTCGGCCACGCACTGCTCGACGGAATCCACCGATGGGATCAGCCCGCCGGGGAAGACGTACTTGTGAATCCAGGTGTAGGTGTCGCGAGAGGCCAGCATGCGGTCGTGCGGCATGGTGATCGCCTGCAACCCGACCCGGCCGCCGGGCACCAAGACCCGGTCCAGGGTGGCGAAGTAGGCCGGCCAGAACTCGAATCCGACGGCCTCGATCATCTCCACCGAGACCACGGCGTCGTAGGACCCGGTGACGCCGCGGTAATCGCACAGGTCGACGCTGACCCGGTCGCTCAACGCGGCCGCCTCGATCCGGGCCAGGGCCAGCGTGCGCTGCTCCTCGGACAGGGTGATCGACCGGACGGTGGCGCCCCGGGCCCCGGCCCGCAGCGCAAGTTCGCCCCAGCCGGTACCGATCTCCAGCACCCGCGAGCCCGGGCCGACCCCGACGGCGTCGAGCAGTCGGTCGATCTTGTGCCGCTGCGCATCGGCCAGGTCCTCGAACTGCGCGGTCGCGGCGATCTGCACCGACCCGTCGGCCGGGCCGAACAACGCCGCGGAGTAGGTCATGGTCGCGTCGAGGAACAGCGTGAACAGGTCGTTGGACAGGTCGTAGTGCCGCGAGATGTTGCGCCGGGCGTTGGCCTCGGTGCCCCGTTCGGTGCGCGGGTGGCGGTGCACGGCGATGTCGCGCAGGCGCTGCAATGGTGGCGGGATCAACGTGGCCATGCGGTTGCAGAACACGGTGAGCACCGCGGGTAGGTCCTCGGCGGTCCAGTCCCCGGCCAGGTAGGCCTCGCCGAA
>DASQPJ010000225.1:0-8523 GCA_035644015.1 Sporichthyaceae bacterium | reverse complement strand
GCCTGCAGATCAAGACCACGCTGGATGCCCAGGCGCAGGCGGCCGCCGAGGACGCGGTGCCCAAGGAGTTCCCCAAGACCAAGGCCAAGGGCGTACGGGTGGGCCTGGCCGCGGTGGAACCAGGGTCCGGTCGGATCCTGGCCATGTACGGGGGCAAGGACTTCCTGGGCAAGGACAAGTACGCCCAGGTGAACACCGCGACCACGCCGATCCAGCCCGGTTCGGGCATGAAGCCGTTCGCGGTGGCCGCAGCCCTGGAGAACGGCTTCGACCTGGACAGCAAGTTCTCCGGCAAGTCCCCGTACGTGCTGCCCGACGGGCAGAAAGTGCAGAACGAGTTCAACCAGTCCTACAGCAAACACGTCACCCTCTACGACGGACTCGAGCAGTCCATCAACACCGTGTTCGTCGACCTGACCCAGCACGTCGGGCCGCCCAAGATTCACGATGCGATGGCCCGGGCGGGCATCCCGCGCAACGCGCCCGGCCTCTACGACTACCCGCTGATCGCGCTCGGCGTGGCCTCCATCCGGCCCACCGAGGTGGCCGATGGCTACGCCACCCTGTGCGGCGGCGGCATCCAGGCCCCGCAGCACATCGTGCAGGAGGTCCGCGGACCCAACGGTGGGCTGATGGTGATCAAGAAGATCCAGATCTCGGCCGATCCGGTGTTCTCCAAGCCGGTGCTCTCGGACACGTTGCGCGCCATGGAGTACGTGGTCAACGGACCCAAGGGCACCGGTGCCCGGGCCCGCGCGTTGGGCCGCCCCGTCGCGGGCAAGACCGGGACGCACCAGAGCCTGACCGCCTGGTTCAACGGCTGCACCCCGCAGATCGCCGCATCGGTGCTGTATTTCAAGGGTGATGGCACCGACTCCCTCGACGGGGTCGCGGGCCTGCCCACGTTCTTCGGCGCGGTCTACCCGACGCAGACCTGGACCACCTTCATGACCGAGGCCCTCAAGGGCAAGCCGGTGAAGGACTTCGACATCGGCGCGGGCGTGAAGGGCACCGCGACCCCGACCCCGTCGCCGACCGAGACCGGCGGCGCAGTGATCACCAGCAAGCCGACCGGTGGGTTCACCTTCCCGCCCTTCACCCTGCCGCCGATCGGCGGCGGTGGCGACCATCCGACGCCGACCCCAACGCCCACCCCGGAACCGACGCAGGAACCGACCCAGGAACCGACACCCGAGGCATCGGCGTCCACCCAACCGACGGTGGACTGCGCGCGACATCCGCGCTTCTGTCCCGACGTCGGCGGGTCGGGCTAGGCACGTGTTCGCAAGCTGACAGTTGGGCTGTCGCGCGGGCGACCGCGCTCCCGCTCCATTCCCGAGAGGCTTCTCGATGTCGGGATCACACGGTCGAGCGGCACCGGAACCACCGGTGGACTGACGAACCGTCACTGTCAGGAGAAGCCATGATCAAGTTTTCGCTGCTGGCCATGCAGACACATCACCACTGGGACGACGACTGGGACGGCGACTGGGGCTGGCACCGCCACCACCGACACCACCACCACCGCCATCACCGTTCGCACCGCTGGCACAACTGGGACGTCCAGTCCTGAGGCTGTTGTTTCAAAAGTGTCAGGTGGGGAGAGAGTGGCGGGCGGGATCCAATCCGGGTCCCGCCCGCCGTTTTTTCATGGATCGTTCGATAGCGTCTGAGGCATGGCGACGCTGCCGGCCGGGGAGTGACGGGGCCACGTGCTTCCTCACGTTGAGAAGTGGTTCGTTGAGCGCACCAGCACCGTGGCCGACTGGCCCGTGGATGAGCTGGTGCGCGCCAAGGCCTGCACCGGGCTGTCGGTAAGCGTGGTGCTGCCCGCATTGAACGAGGCGGGCACCGTCGGGCCGATCGTGGCCGCGCTACGTCGGGAACTGCAGGAAGCGGTCCGCCTGGTCGACGAGATCGTGGTGATCGACTCCGGATCCACGGACGGCACCGCGGCGATGGCCGCCGCCGCGGGGGCGTGGGTGCTGCATGCGGACGACCTGATGACCCGGACCGCGCCGGTGCGCGGCAAGGGCGACGCCATGTGGCGCTCGCTGCTGGGCACCACCGGCGACCTGATCGTGTTCGTGGACGCCGACCTGGAGCAGTTCTCCACCGACATGGTCACCGGCCTGCTCGGCCCGATGCTCGCCGATGAGCGGGTCCGACTGGTCAAGGGCCTCTACGACCGTCCGCTGCACGCCGGCGCCACGGTGCTGCCCGCCGGTGGGGGCCGGGTCACCGAGTTGGTGGCCCGCCCGATGTTGAACCTGCACTGGCCGGAGTTGGCCGGCATGGTGCAGCCACTGGCCGGCGAATGGGCCGCCCGCCGCGATCTGTTGGAGCGCTTGGCATTCCCCTGCGGCTACGGGGTGGAGATTGCGGTGCTCATCGACACCCTGGCGGACAGCGGGTTGGACGCCATCGCTCAGGTGGACCTGGGCATGCGGCGTCACCGCCATCAGGACGACGCATCGCTGGGCCGGATGGCAGTGCAGGTCTGGCACGCGATGCTGCAACGCCTACCGGACGCGAAGCCGTCGGAGAACGTCGAGGCATTCACGCTGACCCAGTACCAGCGCGACGCCGGCCGCATCGTGCCGCGCCCGCACGAGGTGAACCTCGACGAGCGGCCGCCGATGCTCAAGCAGCCGGAGTATGTGCTGCATCAGCGTGGGATGGACCCGGCGCCGCGGTCGTGCCGCAGCTCGTCGGGCAGCAGGTAGGTCCCCGTCAGTTCCTGACGCCCCATCAGGTGCTCGACGGTGCGCACCACGTCCACCGAGGCAGCCACGTCGTGCACCCGGGCGATCGTGCCGCCGGGCGCGCCGAGCAACGCCAATGCGGCCAGTGAGCCCGCATCCCGGGCGCGCGGCGGCTTGCCCAGGATCGCGCCCAGAAAGTCCTTACGGGACAGGGCGAGCAGCAACGGTCGGCCCAGCGCCCGCACGGCATCCAGGCCACGCAATACCGTCAACGTCTGCTGCGGGGTCTTGGTGAAGTCCGGGCCGGGGTCCAGCACGATGCCCTCGCGCGACATCCCACTCGCCACGGCCTGCTCCAGTTGGGCCGTCAGGAAGGCCACCACGTCGGCGAGCACGTCGTCGTAGAGGTCAGGATCCTGCAGGCGCACCTTGGGCCGGGCCCGATTGTGCATGACCACCAACGCGGCCCCCGCGGCCCCGCACTGCGCGGCCACCTCCGGGTACAGCAGGCCGCTGACGTCGTTGATGATGTCCGCACCCGCGGCCAACGCTGCCGCCACCACCTGTGGTTTGTAGGTGTCCACCGAGATCAATACGTCCGGGTGCCGGCGGTGCACCCACTCGACGACGGGCACCACCCGCTCGATCTCCAGCACCGCGAGCACCTCCGGCTCGCCGGTGATCGCGGACTGACCGCCGACGTCGATGACGTCAGCGCCGTCCGCGATCAACCGGTCGGCCAGCGCGATCCGATCGTCGAGCGTGCTGTACTGCCCGGCATCGGAGAAGGAGTCCGGTGAGGCGTTGACCACGCCCATCACCAGCGTGCCGGTGATCTGCCGCAGACTCCCCCGCACCCGCAGTGTCGCGGCCATGTGCGCTGCGGTGTCTCAGCCGCCCAGCAACGGGCGCGGGTCGAAGTAGTCGCGCCACGCGGAGATGCGACCGTCCGCCGCGACCTCCAGCACGCCGGCCAACGGCAAGGACACCAGCGCGGTGCCGGTGGCATCGATGAGGTGGTCGATGCGTTCGGTGACGACCTTGTTGCCCGCAGCGGCGATCGCCAGAACCTCCACCCTGATGCCGGTCAGCGGCATCGCCTGGGAGAAGCTGTGCAAGAACTGCTGCGCGGCCTCGCGACCGTTCTGGGTGGGGAACCCGGTGTTCTCCCACACCACGTCGTCGGTGACGTGCTCGCCGAACGCGGCCACGCAATCCTCGATCGACTTGGTCTCCAGGGCGGTGAAGAAACTCTCCACCGCCGATACTGCTTGGCTCATAGGAAAATCCTCTCAGTCGTCATTGACCGAATGCCCCCGGCCGAGGGCTCTTTGCACAGTAGTACGGGCGGCGGGGCGAGCTCCTCCTGGACCAGCGCGACCACAGTGGCCGCGAGCAGGAACGCCACCGCCAACCACAGCCCGGCCCGGGTGCCCGACGCACCCTGGGACAGCACCCCGGCCAGCACCGGGCCCAGCGCCTGACCGGCGCTGAAGCACACGGTGGCGATGGCGATGGCGGCCGGCACCTGAGCGGGCAGCAGCGCACGGCGGGTCAGATTGGTGATCGAGGTGACCACCGCCAGGAACGACCCGCCGAAGAGCACCGCGGAGAGGTAGTCCGCAATGCGGCTGCCGGACAGCGCGGGCGGCAGCGCCGCGCCGATGGTGGTAGTGGCCAGCACGACGGCCGGGCCGCGGCCGCCGCGCAGGGCGTTGAGGACAGGACCCCAGGCGAATCCGGCGACCACCCCGGACGCGCCGAGCACCGCCCAGAACCCGGCGATGGTGTGCGGTCCGGCCCCATCGCTCTTCAAGTACGCGACCACGAAGGTGATGTAGGCGATGTAGCCGGCCCCGAAGAACGCGTAGGCGATGAATGAGGGCGTGAAGTCCCGCACGGGCCAGCCGAGCACCCGACGGGCCGGCGTCGTGTGCACGTCCGGGCAGCGCAGGGCCGCGGGGATGGCCGCGCCCAGCGCCACCACCGACGCCGCGGCCAGCACCAACCAGCCCGCGCGCCAGGAGTCCCCGCCGCGGTCCACCACCGGCGGCACCAGCCCTGCGGACAGCATGATGCCCGCGCCACCGCCCGCGAAGTACAGCCCGAACAACGCCGAGGACGCGGTACCGGACATCCCCTGCGCGGCCCGCGCGGCCAACCCGGCACCCGCGATGAACACCAGCGCCCCGGTGATGCCGACCGCCAGGCGCAGCACGAGCAGCACGCCCAGGTTGCCGGTGCCCGCGGACGCGGCGAGCAGTGCCGTGGTCACCAGCAGGCCGTGGATGAACGGCAGGCGGGCGCCGAAGCGGGCGACCACCGGCCCGGTCGCGATGGCCCCGATCAGATAGCCCAGCGCGTTGGCCGAGTTCATCGCGCCCGCCTCGGTGAACCCCCAGCCCAGGTTGGTGCGCATGACCGGGAGCAGCAGGGAGTAGGCGAACCGGGCCAGGCCCAGCGCCACCACCGGCCCCGCGGCCAGCCCGAGGACGAGCAGCCATCGGTCGGTGAACCGCACGCTGACCCCCCGTTCGCCGTTATCCCCCCCATGATCATCCGGAAGCGCGCAAACGGTTTTGCCCGGCTGGTAAAGCTTGAGGCTGGGAGCGGGAAGGGGGTGGCGATGCCGGAGGGCGACACGGTGTGGCGCGCCTGTCGTCAACTGGACGCGGCGTTGGCCGGCCAGATGCTGGTGGCCGCGGACCTGCGGGTGCCGTCGTTGGCGACCGTGGACCTGCGCGGGGTGAGGGTGCGGGAGGTCCGCCCGCGCGGCAAGCATCAGCTGTTCCGCTTCGACAACGGGCTCACCCTGCACACCCATCTGCGCATGGACGGCGCGTGGAAAGTGTTTGCCGCCGATGCCCGGCGTTCGGCCGGCCCGGAGCATCAGATCCGGGTGTTGTTGACCACCGCGACGGTGCAGGCGGTCGGCTACCGGTTACCGCTGGTGGAACTGTTCCCCACCGCGGCGGAGGAGGCGAACCTGGGCCATCTCGGGCCGGACCTGCTCGGCCCGGACTGGGACCTCGACGAGGCGTTGTCGCGGCTGCGCGCGGAGCCGGACCGGACCATCGGGGAGGCGCTGTTGGACCAACGCAACCTGGCCGGCATCGGCACGTTCTACCGCGCGGAAACCCTGTACCTGTGCGGCATCCACCCCCGTCGGCCGGTGGGCGAGATGCGGGACCTACCGAAGGTGGTGGACAAGGCGCGGGCACTGTTGCGGGCCAATCTGGACCGGCCCTGGCAGACCACCACCGGGGACACCCGACCGGGTGAGCGCACCCATGTGTTCGACCGGGCCGGGCGACCGTGCCGGCGCTGCGGGACGACGATCACGCTGGAGATCTTCGGGCCACCGGGCCAGGAGCGACGCAGCTTCTGGTGCCCGCACTGCCAACCCTTATGACGCGGGGTCAGAATGAGACGCCGAACACCTCACTGAGCCGGGCCAATGTCGGGCCGACCTCGACATGGTGGACGCCCTCCATGCCCAGGCCGCGGGCGGCCACCACGTTGGGTTCCAGATCGTCGACGAACACCGCCTGCTCGGGTTGGATGCCCAGGCGCTCGCAGGTGAGGAGGAAGATCTCCGGCGTCGGCTTGCGCATCCGGACCTCGTGGCTGATCACCGTCACGTCGAAGAGCCGGGCCCAGTCGGTGCGGTCGTAATCCAGGCCGAAAGAGTTGGACAGCAGCGCGGTGCGCACCCCCGCCGCACGCAGGGCGGCGACCGCCTCGGTCATCTCGGGCAACACCCGGAAGGTGCCGAACATGCGGGTCAGCAGCCCCTCGGCGGCGACCACACCGATGCCGGTTTCGGCGAGTTGGGCGGCGATCACGCTCTCGAAGCGCCCCGGCGTCCAACTGCCCACTTCCAGGCCGTGGACCGGGCCCTCCTCGGTGGTCCGGTACTGATCGACCAACCCCTGGAAGAAGGCCCGGGTTTTCACCACGTCCAAGCCCTCGGTGGCAATCCAGTGCAACGAGGCCTCGGTCAACGAACTGGTGAGCACCCCGGCGTAGTCGATGATCAGGGCGTCGCGGTCGGGCACGTGGAGACGGTACCTGGCGGCCCGGGTTACGCCCGGCTCATGGGCGGCGATCAAACTCGCTGACGCCTCAATCGACCGCCCGTCCGGAAGCGCCTGGCTCAACGGGACGGCGGTTATGGTGAATGCAGTCGTGCTTCCGGGGGCCATACGTCTCGACAGGGCGTCTGCGGAGGTTCACGCTGGGGGGTGAATGAACGAGCTATTGGCTCTGTCGGTGATCGGCGGCTGCATAGCAGGGGTCGTCGCCTACGTCTGCGCCTATGACCGGGCGTGGTCCTCCGGGTCGCGCCACCAGGCCCGCAGGTTGGCGCTGCGGGCCGCACCCGGGCCGTTCGCCTATTACTTGATCCTCGGCGTGCTGGTCTCGATCATCGCCCCGCACTTCGTACATCGCCGCTAACTTTCCTACCGACGGGTATTGACGTCCTTCCTGCGTGCGTTCTAGGGTACTTAGCGAGCGCTAGGTAGCCCAGCGCATCACCCAGGAGGCCCGCCATGAACGACGCAGTCATCGTCGATGTCGTCCGCACCGCGTCCGGCAAGGGCAAGCCCGGTGGTGCGCTGTCCGGGGTGCACCCGGTGGACCTGCTGGCCACCGTGATCGGTGCGCTGATCGAGCGCACCGGGATCGACCCCGGCCTGGTCGAGGACGTGATCACCGGCTGCGTCTCCCAGGTCGGCGAGCAGTCGCTGAACATCGGGCGCAGCGCGTTGCTCGTCGCGGGGCTGCCCGAGCACGTGCCGGCCACCACCATCGACCGGCAGTGCGGCTCCAGCCAGCAGGCCGTGCACTTCGCGGCCCAGGGCGTGATGGCCGGCGCCTACGACGTGGCGATCGCCTGCGGCGTCGAGTCGATGAGCCGGGTGCCGATGTTCGCCTCCATCGCCGGCGCGGACCCGAACCGGGCCTCGCTGGCCAAGCGCTACCCCGAGGGCCTGGTCAACCAGGGCATCTCGGCCGAGATCCTCAGCGCCCGCTGGAAGATCTCGCGGGAGACCCTCGATGAGTACTCCGAGCGTTCCCACCGTCTCGCCGCGACCACCGCAGCCAGCGGTGGCTTCGCGAACGAGATCGTGCCGGTGTCCATCACCGGAGTCGACGGCGTGACCGGGACGCATGCCGTCGACGAAACCGTGCGCGCGGGCACAACTGCCGCCGCATTGGCCGGCCTCAAGCCGTCGTTCCAGGACGAGGCGTACGCCGCGCGATTCCCCGAGATCAACTGGGTGATCACGCCGGGCAACTCCTCGCCGCTGACCGACGGTGCCTCGGCCACGCTCATCATGAGCGCCGCGTTGGCTGCCCGCTTGGGGTTGCGCCCGCGTGCACGGTTCCACTCGTTCGCGGTCACCGGCTCCAGCCCGCTGCTCATGCTCGACGGGGTGATCCCGGCGACCGAGCAGGTGCTGAAGCGGGCCGGTCTGAGCATCAGCGACATCGACGCCTACGAGGTCAACGAGGCCTTCGCACCGGTGCCGCTGTTGTGGGCCGAGGCACTGGGCGCCGACCCGGACAAGCTCAACCCGCGGGGCGGCGCGATCGCGCTGGGCCACCCGCTAGGCGCGTCGGGCACCCGACTGCTGAGCACGCTGGTCAACCAGCTCGAAGCCACCGGCGGCCGCTACGGCCTGCAGACCATGTGCGAGGGCGGCGGCATGGCCAACGCCACCATCATCGAGCGGCTGTAGCACCTGCCGGCGCGACCCGCAATGGAGTGGCGAAGGGTCGCCCTTTGGGCCTATTTCTGGCTCAGAACCCC
>DASQPJ010000224.1:0-4741 GCA_035644015.1 Sporichthyaceae bacterium | reverse complement strand
CTCTCCGACGCCGGGCACATGCTCACCGACACCGCCGGACTGGGCATGGCGTTGGCCGCGATCAGCGCCGCCGATCGCGCCCGGCAGGGGCAGGGCGGGCGTACCTACGGGCTGTACCGCCTGGAGGTGCTGGCCGCGTTGGCCAACGCCGTCGCGTTGCTCGGCGTGGCCGCTTACGTGCTCTGGCAGGCCGTGCACCGCTTCAACGACCCGGTGAACGTCTCGGCCGGCCCGGTGCTCGCGGTGGCCTGCGTCGGGGTCGCGGTGAACCTGGCCGGGTTCCTGCTGCTGCGCGAGGGCGCCGGGCAATCCCTCGCGATGCGCGCGGCCTACCTCGAGGTGCTCGCCGATCTGGTCGGCTCGATCGGGGTCATCATCGCCGCACTGCTGATCGCGATCACCGGCGAGGACTGGATCGATCCCCTGTTCGCGATCGCGCTGGGCGTCTGGATCGTGCCGCGCACGCTCCGCCTGGGCGCCGCTGCCCTGCGCGTGCTGCTGCAGGCCGCGCCCGCGCACATCGACCTGAGCGACCTGCACGCGGATCTGGCCGCCCTGCCCGGTGTGGTCGGCGTCCACGACCTGCACGTGTGGACGCTGACCTCGCAAATGGAGGTGGCCACCGCCCATCTGCAGGTGCAACCGGGCACCGACACGCACGCGGTGCTGGATGCCGCCCGCGAGGTGCTGGCCCGGGAGCATCACCTGGAGCACGCCACCCTGCAGGTCGAGCCGACCGACCACACCGGTTGTGAGGAAGTCGGCTGGTAACGGGGCGTCAACTGACATTCTGATCACGACAGGTACGACGGAGGGAGACCGTCATGCGTGTGCTCGGCCCGACGATCCTCGCGCTGACCCTGGCCGCCACCGCCGGCTGCGGCAGCAGCGGGGGCAGCGACAACACCGCGAGCAGCGGCACGGCACCGACCGCGGCCACCCCGAGCGCGGCGAGCACCAAGCCGAGCGCCAACCCGGCCGGCCCCTCCACCGGCTCCAAAACAGATATCGCCGCGATCATCAAACTGGCCAAGGCGATCGACACCAACAAGCCGGAACTGGTCTGCACAACGCTGATGACCACGACGATGATCAGCACCACGTTCGGCACGGTGGCCAACTGTGTCGCGACCGACGACCAGGACGCCCCCACCACCGGGGCCACCGTCGCGACGGTTGCGGTCAACGGCAACAAAGCGACCGCCATCGTCACCGACAAGGGCGGTTCCAGTGACGGGGCCACCGGCACCTGGCACTTCGAGCGCACCGGCAAGATCTGGAAGCTGGCCGAGTGGGGCGTGGACTACATGCGGTCCCAGGTCGACGCGAACTTCGGGCCCAAGTACAAGTCCAGCGAGGCCGGCGACCCGTTCGCCGTGGCCGCCTATCGGCTGTGCATCCGGGACGGGATGTTGGCCAAGGACGATGCCACCTTCCGCAAACTCGCCGTCGAGATGACGACCGACCACAACTCGCTGGCCGGGCCGGTGTTCGCCGCGTGCGCAAGCAAGGGACCCGGCGGCGAGTCCCCGTTCCGCGCGAGCTTCGAGAAGGGCCTGCGCGACGAGTTCCATGCCTTCGGCGCACCCGCCGAGGCCGCCGATTGTGTGCTGGCCAAATTGCGCACCGCACTGCCCGAGGCGACCCTCATCAATGCGCTGCTCGACGGCCCCGGCTCCAAGACGATGAGCAAGGTCTCCGGCTCGGTGACGACGGCCACCGCGGCCTGCGCCAAGGGCAGCACCGGATCGCACCCGACCATCCGCCCCCCCAAGCACACTTACACGATCCGCCCGCTGCACTGATGCGCCCGCCGGCATCCGCCCGCCGCAACACCTCGGCGGCCACGCGCTGCATTAGTCCCCCGAGTGTGTAGTCGCGCAGCTTTTTTCGGCCCTCCGGGCTGCACAACTACACACTCGGGTGAGAACCGCAGCCACCTCAGTCGCGGCGGGTGGCCAGGGTGAGCACCAAGGCGCCCAGGCCGAGCGCGGACAACAGCGCCACCCAGCGTCCGTCGATGCCGGGCAGGCCGTGCGAGTCGCCGACCGGCTTGCCGGTCACCGCGTGCGTGGCCTTGGGGGTGGCGTGTGCGGAGTGGTGCGGGGTGGCCGACGGTGTCGGGCTGGGCTCGCCGTCGCCCGGGCTCGGCCCGCCGGTGCCGCCCAGCTTCACCGGGTCCGCGGGCAACGGCACCCGCCACACCGCCGAATTCAGGCCCTCGCTGCCGAACAACAACGCGCTGCGGTCCAACAACGCAGTCACCGACTCGCCCTGGATCTGGATCGGCGGGGTGAACGTGGCCACGGTGCGCCAGGTGGTGGCGTCCAGCACCCAGGCCTCGCTATACCCGCGCAGCACCACGTGCTTGGAGCCGGGCAGGAAGGTGCCGTCGGTGACGATCGGCGGCGCACCGCCCACCCGACGCAGCACATTCACCCGGCCCGCCGCCATCGGTGTCGGCACCGCCCAGACCGCGGCCTGTCCCGCCTCCTCCTTCGACACCACGAACAGGTGGTTGTCCGACGGGCGGCAGAGCAACGTCTCCGCGTTGCGCGCCTTCCCGTCGGCGTAGGAGACGTCGTAGGACAGGTACGGCACCTCGCCGGTGGTCAGCTCGGCCGGTTCACCCACCCGCAACAGCCGATATGTCTTGTAGATGGCGAGGTTGTCGCCGATCTCGCCGACCCAGATCGCCGGACCGTCCGGCCCGCCGCACTCGGTGATCGACTCCCAGTCCCGGTCGGAGGCACCGCGCAGGGTCAAAGTCGCGGTGGTGTTGCCGGTCCTGATGTCCACCGCGAAGACCTCCGGCGGGTGGCCGGAGTCGTTGTGCGTGAACACCACGTTGCGGTGCCGCAGACTCACCGCCAACCCGCTGGATTCGGTGATCCGCTGGTCGGTGTAGCGGAACAGCACACTGCGCCCGTCGTCGGTGGCCCGGGCGGGCGCACCCAACCCGGCCAACGCCGCACAGGCCGACGCCACCGCCGCGAGCAGCAGCCCGCGTCTCACCACTCGCCCCCGTGACGCCGCGTCAGTTCCTCGGAGAGCAACACGGCCAGACGCGGCCGCAGCCCCCACTCCGTCGTGATCGAACGGTACTCGGCGACCAGTGCGGGATCCGCGGGCGCGCCGGTGTGCACCGCCCGGATCGCCACGTTGCGCGCGGTGTGCTCGGTGGACACGAACTCCATCACGTCCACCCGGTAACCGACCAGGCGCAGCAACAGCGCGCGCAGGCCGTCGGTCAGCACGTCGGCGAATCGTTCGCGCAGGATGCCGTGCTTCAACAACGAGCCGTACCGTTCCGCCGCACCACCGGCCCGCAAGCTCGCCGCGGTCTCGTGGTGACAGCACGGTGCGGCCACCACCAGCGGCGCCGACCAGCCCACCGCGCGGGCCAACGCCTCGTCGGTGGCGGTGTCGCAGGCGTGCAGCGCGAGCACCACGTCCCCCGGTGGCACCTGTGCCTCAGCGATGCCCGCGGCCGCGAAGCGCGTCACCCCGGCCACGCCCAAGCGGGCGGCCAGCGCGGTGTTGCGGGCCCGCGCCGCCTCCCGCAGGTCCACCCCGGTCAGCGTCACCGCGCCCGGGGACACTGTGCTCAGGTACCGCTGCGCGGCAAAGCTCAGATAGGCGTGCCCGCAGCCCAGATCCACCACGTGCAGGGGATCCCGCCCGGCCACCGCCGCCAACTCCGGGGCCAGTAACCGCAGGAACGCGTCCACCTGGCGACGCTTGCCGGCATCCGCGCCGAGTTCGGTGAACAACGGATCGTCCGGCGCCAACAGCCGCTTCTTGGTGCGGTCGTGCGATACCTGCGCCACCGCGCCGGTGCCGCTGCGGTGTACCAGCGCCTCGCCCTTCTTGGTCACCCGGACCTGCACGGTGCCGGTCGCGCCGACCACGTGCCAGTTGCCGAACGGTGCGGCCAACAGGTCATCCACCGCGGTAGCCACCTCGGCGTCGTCGAGATTGCGGGTGTGCGCGGTGAGGTCGTCCACCCGCACCTCCTGCAACCGCCGCCCACTCTTCAACTGCACCGGGCGCAGTTCCACCCGGCGCCAGTCCGGCGCGGGCCCCCGGTGGCGGCGGCCGGAGGCCACCGCGTGCACCAGGCCGGCATCGAGCAACAACCCGCGCAGCTCGACCAGCACCTCGGTCAACGGCTCGGCCACCCGCTCAGCTCCACGCGTAGGCGATGACCACGTTGGCCGCGGCGAGCGCGAACGCCCCGTAGAACACCGGTGGTGGTGAGGGCACCCGACGCCGGGTCGCGTGCACGATCCCGGTGACCACTAACGCGATCACCAACTTGGTACTGATCTTCGCCGCGTCCAGGTGGTGGTCGATGTGGTGGTCGACGAGCACGAGCAACGCGCCGGAGACCAATTGCGCCGGGGCGCCGATGAAGATCGGTGCGGTGATCCGCAGGTCATTCGACATCGCCTGCAGGAGGAAACCGCCGAGCAGGACGGCCATGCCCGCCAGGTGCACGAGCAACAACACATGCCGCAGCGCGTCCACGTCTCTCCTTTCGGCGACAACGCCCGAAACCTAACCCTTGTCCGGTTGTCCACCGTTCGGCGGTATCGACTGTTGTCGCCGGATCTGTCCGGTCCACCCTCGTCCCTGACCGCCCCTGTGGGCGGGCCGCCACAGATGGACCGCACGGGACCTCCTCCCGCGCGGCGGAGGGGGTAGTCGCATGAGCCGCTCAACGACCCGTCGGGTCAAG
>DASQPJ010000223.1:0-7681 GCA_035644015.1 Sporichthyaceae bacterium | reverse complement strand
CGGGGGCTCGATCTTGTTCTTGATGCCGTCCAGGCCTGCCATCATCATCGAGGCGAACGCCAGATACGGGTTCGACGACGGGTCCGGCACGCGCAACTCGACGCGCTTGGCCTTCGGGTTGCTGCCCGTCACCGGGATGCGGGTGCAGGCCGACCGGTTGCGCTGCGAGTAGACCAGGTTGACCGGGGCCTCGTAGCCGGGCACCAGGCGCCGGTACGAGTTGACCGTCGGGTTGGTGAAGGCGAGCAGCGACGGTGCGTGGTGCAGCAGGCCGCCGACGTACCAGCGGGCGATGTCCGACAGCCCGCCGTAGCCGAGCTCGTCGTAGAACAGCGGCGTGCCGTCCTTCCACAGCGACTGGTGGCAGTGCATGCCCGAACCGTTGTCACCGAACAGCGGCTTCGGCATGAACGTCGCGGTCTTGCCGTTGCGGGCCACCACGTTCTTCACGATGTACTTGAACAGCATGACCTTGTCCGCGGACTTGGCCAGGGTGTCGAAGCGGTAGTTGATCTCCTGCTGACCGGCGGTGCCGACCTCGTGGTGGGCACGCTCGACCTCCATGCCCAGGGCGTCCAACGCGGTGGTGATCTCGTCGCGCATGTCCGCGAAATGGTCCACCGGCGGGACCGGGAAGTAGCCGCCCTTGTACGGCGTCTTGTGGCCCTGGTTGCCGCCCTCCTCGACGCGCCCGGTGTTCCAGGCACCCTCGATGGAGTCGATGTAGTAGTAGCCGGCGTTCTGCTTCGTCTCGTAGCGGATGTCGTCGAAGATGTAGAACTCCGCCTCGGGGGCGAAATAAGCGGTGTCCGCGATGCCGGTTGCCTTGAGATGGGCCTCCGCCTTCGCGGCGATCTGCCGCGGGTCACGGCTGTACGGCTCGCCGGTGTACGGGTCGACGATGCTCATGTTGATGTTCATCGTCTTGGCCGCCCGGAACGGGTCCAGGTACGCGGTGTCCAGGTCGGGGATCAGCTTCATGTCCGACTCGTGGATGGCTTGGAAGCCACGGATCGAGGACCCGTCGAACATCTGGCCGTCGGTGAAGAAGTCCGCACCGACCGACTTCGCCGGGACGTTGAAGTGCTGCATGACGCCCGGCAGGTCACAGAAGCGCACATCAACGAACTGGACGCCCTCGTCCTTGATGAACTTCATGACCTCATCGGCGTTGTTGAACATTCGTCCTCCTTGCCCGGCGCGCCCGGACGACCCTCGATGACTAGGTGCTGGTGGCTGGGCGCATTCTTCCGTTCCGCTCGCTGCGCGCGCCACTGGGGTCCATGTTGAGCATGGGTCGGGTCCGGATGTTTCGGCGACGTTACGGATTTCCCGGTGGTTTACGGTTCCCCCGTGGACCGATGGATGATCGGGTCCTGGCTGGGTGGGCCGCGTTCGCTGGCCCGGGCCGCCGGGATCGAGCTGGGTTACCCCGGGCAGCGCCTCGGCCTGCCCCCCGACGGCGTCAACTCCGTCGCCGGCTCCGGGCGCCGACTGCTGGCCACCTTCATCGACTGGATGATCGGCTCGTTGATCGTGCGCGCCTTCGTGCCCCACCCCAACTGGGTGGAGAAGCTGTGGCTGCCCCCGGTGGCGTTTGCCCTGATCAACCTTGCCCTGATCACCACTCTGGGCGCCGGGATGGGCGGCCTGCTGCTGCGCACGCGGGTGGCTCGGCTGGACGGCACGAACCCACCGTTCGTTTCCGTGCTGCTACGCACGTTTCTGATCATGCTGGCCGTCCCGGCGCTGATCTGGGACCGGGACGGCCGCGGGCTGCATGATCGTTTCGCGCAGACCGTCGTGGTCATGCGCTGATCAGAGGATGTAAAGCATCTCCTGGTAAGTCGGCAGCGGCCACAGGTCGTCGGCGACGATGCCCTCCAGGGCATCGGCCGCGGACCGCACCGCCGCCATTGCGGGCAGGAGTGCCTGCGCGGCGTAGGTGGCCTCGGTCAGGGCGTCGTGTCCGGCGTCCTCGGCCAGGCCGGCGGCCAACGTGGCCAGTCCGGCTCGGAGCGTCGCGATCGGTGCGCTAACCGCCTCGAGGTCGGATAGGTCCGCCTCCAGGCCGCAGGCCTTGAGCGCAGCGACGTTCGCCGCGAGCTCCGTCTGGTACCGGACCGCCGCGGGCAGCACGAGCGTGCTGCCGATCTCCAGCGTCAGTTTCGCCTCGACGCTGACCGACAGGATGTACTGCTCGAGGCCGATCTCGTAGCGGCTGTGCATCTCCCGGTGGTTGAAGACCTTGTACTTCTCGAAGAGCTCCATGGCCGGTTCCGAGATGAGCTCGGGCAGCGCGTCCAGGGTGGTCTTCAGGTTCGGCAGCCCGCGGGCGGCGGCCTCGATCTGCCAGTCCTCGGAGTACCCATTGCCGTTGAACACCGCGGCACCGTGGTTGGTGATCATCTCGGTGAGGATCGCCTGCACCGCGAGGTTGAACTCGGTCCCATCGGCCACCGCGGCTTCGAGGTAGGAGGCGATGTAGTCCAACGCCTCGGCCATGATCGTGTTGATCGTGGTCATCGGGCCGGCCACGGACTGCATCGAACCAGGGGCGCGGAACTCGAACCGGTTGCCGGTGAACGCGAACGGCGAGGTCCGGTTGCGGTCGCCCGGGTCGGTGGGCAGCGTCGGCAGGGTGTCCACGCCGGGCATCAGCGTGCCCTTGCCCTTCGACGAGGTCGCCGCGCCCTTGGCGATCTGGTCGAACACGTCGGCCAACTGGTCGCCGAGGAAAATCGAGATGATGGCCGGCGGCGCCTCGTTCGCGCCGAGGCGGTGGTCGTTGGACGCCGAGGCGACCGAGGCGCGCAGCAGGCCGGCGTACTTGTGCACCGCGCGGATGACCGCGGAGCAGAAGACCAGGAACTGTGCGTTGTCGTGCGGGGTGTCACCGGGCAGCAGCAGGTTGCCGACCGTCGAGGAGCCCATCGAGAAGTTGACATGCTTGCCCGAGCCGTTGACGCCGGCGAACGGCTTCTCGTGGAACAGGCACTCCATCCCGTGCTTCTTGGCGATGGTCTTGAACGTGGTCATCAGCAGCTGCTGGTGGTCGGCGGCCACGTTGGCCCGCTCGAACATCGGCGCGATCTCGAACTGGCCCGGGGCCACCTCGTTGTGCCGCGTCTTGGCCGGGATGCCGAGCTTGAACAGCTCCCGCTCGGTGTCCATCATGAAGCCGAGCACGCGCTCGGGGATGGCGCCGAAGTAGTGGTCGTCGAACTCCTGGCCCTTGGGCGGCTTGCCGCCCACCAGGGTGCGGCCCGCGTTGAGCAGGTCCGGCCGCGCCAGGAAGAAGTGACGGTCAATCAGGAAGTACTCCTGCTCGGCGCCGCAGTAGGAGACCACGGTGCCCGGGTCGTGCCCGAACAGCGTGATGATGCGCGCGGCGTGCGTGGCCATGGCCTGCTGGGAGCGTAGCAACGGCGTCTTGTGGTCTAGCGCCTCGCCGGTCATCGAGACGAAAATGGTCGGGATGCACAGGGTGTTGCCGTTCGGGTTCTCCAGCACGTACGCCGGACTGGTGACGTCCCAGCCGGTGTAGCCCCGGGCCTCGAAGGTGTTGCGCAGCCCGCCGCTGGGGAAGCTGGACGCGTCCGGCTCGCCCTGGGTCAGGGTCTTGCCGGCGAACTCCGCCAGCGCGGTGCCGTCGCCGACCGGCTCGAGAAAGCTGTCGTGCTTCTCCGCGGTGGCGTGGGTCAGCGGGTAGAACACGTGCGCGTAGTGGGTGGCGCCCTTCTCCAGGGCCCAGTCCTTCATCGCCGAGGCGACGGCGTCCGCGATCATCGGGTCAAGTGGGGCAGCACGTTCGATGGTGGCCAGCACCGACTTGTAGACCGACTTCGGCAGTCGCTTCTGCATCACCGAGGTGCTGAACACGTTCAGACCGAAGATTTCCCCGGGCGCCTCGTGGGCCGAGTAGCTGACGGTGGGCGGCACATACGCCTCGACGTCGCGGATGGCTTGCAGGCGGATCGGGTTACCACTCATGGACGTCACCTTCGGCAGCGGCGGCGGGACCTGGTCCCGCGAAGCTATCCGCGGTCAAGGCACCTGTTGTGTCGTCCGTATTACGAGCAGGCTTCGGGGACGATCGATCGCTGTGAGGTCAACGAGGCTTGGGCGCCCTGGGCATGCGGGCGCCCTTGGGCATCGGGCCCTTGGGGATCGGCGCGTTCTTCATCACGTCGCCGACCGCGCGCAGGCGGTCGTTGATGTCGGTGACCTCGCCGCCCTTGAGCGTGCGCTTCAGCCGCATCATGTGCTTGGTCAGCTTGCGCAGCGGCACCTGGTCCTTGTCGTAGCCGACGGTGACCTCGACCACCGGGGCGTCCATCACGAAGCGGTTCATCCGCTTGCGCTCGGCTTCCAGCAGCACCGCCACCCCGCGCGCATCGCCCTCACCGATCAGCACGATGCCGGGCTTGCCGACCGCCCGGTGCACCACGTCCTGGTTGCGGTTGACCGCTACTCCCGGGGTGACCGTCCACCCGCCGCGGCGCATGGTGTTGAGCACCGCGGCCGCCGCCCCGGGCTGCCCCTCCACCTGGGCATACGCGGATTTCTGCACCCGCGAGCCGAGGGCCACCAGCGCGGACAGGAAGCCGGTGAGCACGGCGAAGATCGCGCCGAAGATGACGTGCCCGATCAGCAGACCGAGAACGAACACCACGACGAAGTCCAGCGCGAACGCACCCAGCATCCACAGCGGCAGCAGCTTGTCGGTCCGTGCGGTGATCTTGTACGCGGTGATGATCTGCTTGATCCGGCCGCCCTCGGCGCCGTCCGGGGCCTTGCTCTTCTTCGCCATGAGGAGGCAGTTTATTCGGCTGCGAGGGTGCTTCGCGCCGCCATGGCGTCGCGGTGCAACCGGCCCGCCCGGTAGGACGAACGCACCAGCGGCCCGGACATCACCCCCAGGAAGCCGACCTCGCGCGCGAAGGTGGCCAGCTCGTCGAATTCCTCCGGCGGCACCCAGCGCAGTACCGGGTGGTGACGCAGGCTGGGCCGCAGGTACTGGGTGATGGTGAGCAGGTCAGTGCCCGCCGCGTGCAGGTCCCGCATGGTCGCCTCGACCTCGTCCCGGGTCTCGCCCATGCCCAGGATCAGGTTGGACTTGGTGACCAGACCCGCCGCCCGGGCCGCGCCCAGCACCTCCAACGACCGGTCGTAGCGGAACCCCGGCCGGATGCGCCGGAAAATCCGCGGCACGGTCTCGATGTTGTGCGCGAACACCTCGGGTCGGGACGCGAACACCTCGGCCAACAGCTCCGGGATCGCGTTGAAGTCCGGCGCGAGCAGCTCCACCCCGCAGCCGGGCACGGCCTCGTGGATGGCGCGCACGGTCTGCGCGTAGAGCCACGCCCCACCGTCCGGCAGATCGTCGCGGGCCACCCCGGTGATCGTGGCGTAGCGCAGGCCCATTTTGGCCACCGACTCGGCCACCCGGCGGGGCTCATCCCGGTCCAGGTCGGCGGGCTTGCCGGTGTCGATCTGGCAGAAGTCGCAGCGTCGGGTGCACTGGTCGCCACCGATGAGGAAGGTGGCCTCGCGGTCCTCCCAGCACTCGAAGATGTTCGGGCAGCCGGCCTCCTGGCAGACCGTGTGCAGCCCTTCGGAGGTGACCAGCTTGTGCAGCGCGGTGTACTCCGGGCCGGTGCGCAGGCGGGTGCGGATCCACGGCGGTTTGCGCTCGATCGGCACCTCGGCGTTGCGCACCTCCAGGCGCAGCATCCGCCGACCGTCCGGATCGACGCTCATGCCGCCCCACCGCCCACACCCACAACCCTTGCGTCCGACGAAGCGGGGGCTATAGCCCTCGTTTCGTCGGACGCAAGGTTCATGGGTGCGACGTCAAAGGTGTCGGCGCCGAGTACCTCGGCCAGCCGGCGGTGCACCAGTGGCGTCACCTCGGCCACCGTGACCGGCCGGCCCAGCTCCAGGCTCAACGAACTCACCGAGGCATCAGTGATGCCGCACGGCACGATCCGGGAGAACCAGCTCAGGTCCGCGTCGCAGTTGATCGCGAAGCCGTGCATGGTCACCCCGCGGGCCACCCGGATGCCGATTGCCGCGACCTTGCGCTCCGGCGTGCCCGGCAGCCACACGCCGCTGCGCCCGGCCACCCGGTCCGCGGCCAGGCCGAGATCCGCACACACCGCGATGATCGCGGCCTCCAACCGGCGCACGTAGTCCACGACGTAAATCCCGTCGGGCAGCGCCAGGATCGGGTACCCGGTCAGCTGGCCCGGGCCGTGCCAGGTGATCTTGCCGCCGCGGTCCACCTCGACCACCGGCGTGCCGTCCCAGGGCCGGTCCTCCGGCTGGGTCCGCTTGCCCGCGGTGAACACCGGGTCGTGCTCCAGCAGCAGCACTGTGTCCTCGATGTGCCCGTCCGCCCGCTCGGCGTGCAACTGTCGCTGCAAGTCCCAGGCGGGGGTGTAGGGCACAGGGCCCCCGTCGAAGGTGACGTGCAGAAACCTCAGGTCGGGCACGCTGCTCCTCAATTCAATACAGGGAGTCTAATCCGCGAGGGCCGCGCGCACGGCGGACTCGACGCTCGGGTGGGTGAACGTGAAGCCTGCCGCGGTGAGTTTGCGGGGCAGCACCCGCTGGCTGCGCAGC
The DNA here is from genome assembly GCA_035644015.1 of Sporichthyaceae bacterium. Lineage (GTDB taxonomy): Bacteria > Actinomycetota > Actinomycetes > Sporichthyales > Sporichthyaceae > DASQPJ01. Next base: position 1,054 of record DASQPJ010000223.1, on the reverse strand, counting down.
GGTTCGCTGCCGAACTCGCCGAGCACCAGGCGCAGCCCGAACCGCGGCGCCGGGAACAGCGCCGGCCGGTTCAGCACCTGGCTCATCACCGTGGTCACCCCGGCGTTGGTCATCGGTTCCGGGCCGGTCAGGTTCACTGCGCCGGACACCCCGTCCGCAGTGAGCAGGAACTGGATGGCGCGCACCTCGTCGGTCATCGAGATCGGGCTCCACCACTGCTTGCCCGAGCCCAACCGGCCGCCCAGCCCGAACCGGAAGATCGGGAACATCCGGGCCCACGCGCCCCCGTGCCGGGAGACCACCAGCCCCGTCCGGGCGTGCACCACCCGGATGCCGGCCGCCTCGGCGGGGGCCGTCGCCGCTTCCCAGCGTTGGCAGAGCCCGGCCAGGAAATCGTCGCCCGCCGGCGAGTTCTCGTCGAGTTCGGCGTCCCCGCCCTCGCCGTAATAGCCGATCGCCGAGGCGTTGATCAGCGCGCTCGGCCGCGGATCCAGCGCGGCCAACGCGGTGGCCAGAACGTGGGTGGGCCGCACCCGGGAGTCGATCAGCGTGCGCTTGTAGGACTCGGTCCAGCGGTGGTCACCGACCCCGGCACCGGCCAGGTTCACCGCGGCGTCGACGCCGCTCAGCCCGGCCGGGTCCAGCGGTTGCTCGGGATCCCAGCGCAGCTCGTCGGGGCCGCTCGGCTCCCGACGGACCAGGCGCAGCACATCGTTCCCGTCCGCACGCAGTGCCGCGACCAGTGCGGTGCCGACCAGCCCCGAGGATCCTGCGACGACGACCTTCACCGAGAACCCCACCCACTCCGCTTGCGTCCGACGAACCGTGGGCTATAGCCCACAGTTCGTCGGACGCAACGGGGGAGGACGGGCATCAGAGCCCGAGGTCGGCCTCGAAGGAAGCGTCTTCGAGCCGTTGTTTGACGGTGGTCAGGAACCGGGCCGCGTCGGCGCCGTCCACCAGACGGTGGTCGTAGGTCAACGCCAGTAAGACCATGGACCGGATCGCGATGGTCTCGCCGAGCTCCGGGTCGTCCATCACTACCGGGCGCTTG
>DASQPJ010000222.1:0-4632 GCA_035644015.1 Sporichthyaceae bacterium | reverse complement strand
GACGACCCCGTGTCAGACGTCGTTACGGATTCGCGCCCGGTTTGTCCGGGTGTACTGGGTCGTAGGGGATGACGTGCCCAACGGCTACTTGCGGTGGGCGGTGGCCTGGAGCAGGGGGAGCACGCGGTGCGGGATGCGGTTGGCCAGGGCGATGGTGGTGGCGCTGCGGCGGATCGACGTATCGGCGAGCACCAGGTCCAGCACGCGTTGCAGGTCGGCGTTGGACCGCGCGACCACTCGGCACAGCATGTCCGCCTCGCCGGAGATCGTGTGTGCCTCGAGCACCTCGGGGATCCCGGCCAGATGGGCGGCCACCGCCTCGTGACCGCGGCCCTGCACGATCTGCAAGGTCACGAAAGCGGACACCGAATAGCCCAGGGCGACCGGGTCGAGGTCCGGGCCCCAGCCGGTGACGACGCCCTCGCGCTCCAGGCGGTCCAGCCGGGCCTGCACGGTGCCACGGGCGACACCGAGGCGACGGGAGGCCTCCAACACCGCGATTCGCGGTTCGGTGGCCATCAGGTCGAGCAGGCGGGCGTCCAGGTCGTCGACCGGCACAGGCACCTCGTAACGTCGGGGACACTCATTCTGCACAGAAAGCGCCTCGGGGACGCCCGCTAACTGTACAGATTGTGTAGCATTTCGCGTTCTGATTGCGCAGTATGTGGCCGCCGGAGGATGCTCGGGACACGATCCGACCCTCGGAGGTCCGTGATGAAGGCCCGTCCGCACGTTGAGGAAATCACCCGGCCGCAGCCGAGTGCCGCGGCCCCGGATGTCTTCGAGCTGACCGGTCTGGATCACCTGCGCTTCGAGGTCGGTAACGCCCGGCAGGCAGCGCACTACTACGCCACCGCCTACGGCATGCAATGCGTGGCGTACCGCGGGCCGGAACAGGGCCAACGCGACCTCGCCGAGTTCGTCATGGAATCCGGTGGCGCTCGCTTCGTCATCGCGGGCGCGCTGCGGCCGGGCACCGACGTGGCCCGCCACGTCGCCGAGCACGGCGACGGCGTCCGGGACATCGCCATCGAGGTGCCCGACGTGCACCGCGCCTACGGACTGGCCCGGGCCCGCGGCGCGCTCGGCCTGTCCGCCCCGACGGTCACCGAGGACGAGCACGGCCGGGTGATCAGCGCGGTCATCGGCACCTACGGCGAGACCCGGCACACCTTGATCGACCGCTCCCGCTACTCCGGTCCGTTCCTGCCCGGGTTCGTCGCCCACGCCCCGATCGTGTCCAACGCCGCACAGGTATTCACCGGCATCGACCACGTGGTCGGCAATGTCGAGCTCGGCAAGATGGACAAGTGGGTGAGCTTCTACCAACGCGTCATGGGCTTCACGAACATGGCCGAGTTCGTCGGTGAGGACATCGCCACCGAGTACTCCGCGCTGATGTCCAAGGTCGTCGCGGACGGCTCGCGCAAGGTGAAGTTCCCGCTCAACGAGCCGGCCGCGGGCAAGAAGCGCTCGCAGATCGACGAGTTCCTGGACTTCTACGGCGGCCCCGGCGTTCAGCACATCGCGCTGAGCACCCTCGACATCCTGGCCTCGGTGGACGCGATGACGGCCGCCGGTGTGGAGTTCCTGTCGACCCCGGCGAGCTATTACTCCGACCCGGAGCTGCGGGCTCGGATCGGGTCGGTGCGCGTGCCGGTCGAGGAACTGCAGGCCCGCGGCATCCTGGTCGACCGGGACGAGGACGGCTACCTGCTGCAGATCTTCACCCGCCCCGCGCAGGACCGCCCGACGGTGTTCTTCGAACTGATCGAGCGTCACGGTTCCGCGGGCTTCGGCAAGGGCAACTTCAAGGCCCTGTTCCAAGCGATCGAACGCGAACAGGACGCCCGGGGCAACCTCTAATCCCCGTAACGTCCGACGAGGCGTGGGCTATAACCCACACCTCGTCGGACGCAACGGGGGTGGTGGTGGGTCAGGCGACGGTTTCCAGCGTGCTGCCGGTCTCGTGCTTGCGCACGTGCAGGCGGGTCGGGATGCGCTGACGCAGTTCGGCGACGTGGCTGACGATGCCGACCAAGCGGCCGCCCTCGCGTAGCCCGTCCAGCACGTCCATCACCTCGTCCAGGGTGGCCTCGTCGAGGCTGCCGAAGCCCTCGTCGACGAACAGCGAATCCAGCCGGGTGCCGCCGGACTCCGCGCACACCACATCGGCCAGGCCCAGCGCCAACGCCAGGCTGGCCAGGAACGTCTCGCCGCCGGACAGCGTCGCGGTGTCCCGGTCCACTCCGGTCCAGTTGTCCCGGGCCAGCAGACCCAACCCGGCTCGCCGCCCGCCGCGGCCGGCGTCGGTGTGCACGAGTGAGTAGCGCCCGCCGGTCATCCGCAGCAACCGCTGCCCGGCCACCGCGGCGATCTCCTCCAGCCGCGCGGCGAGCACGAACGCGGACAGCGTCATGCGTCGGGTGTTCGCCCCCTGACCCGCCGTCAGATCCGCTAGCCGGCGGACGGTTGCGGCGCGTTCGGTGATGCCCGGCAACGCCTTGAGCAATGTGGTGAGCGCCGGCACCTTCTGCTCCAGGCCGAGGACCTGACGCTTGGCGTGCGCCAGCGCCGCGACCGCGCGCTCGTGTTCGTCGGCAGCGGACTCAGCGGCCGCCTCGGCGCCCTCGACGTCGGCCGGCGGGGTGATCGCCACGTCCAGGTCCGGGTCGGCCAGCTGGGTGTCGGTGATCGCGGTCGCCTCGCGGTGCTCCCGGATCCTCGCCGCCGTGGTGGTGCGCCACGCTTCGTCGCGCACCGCGGCTGCCGCCGCCGCGAGGTCGGCGAAACCGGACTCCACCGCGGCCACGGTGGCCCGGGTGATCGCGTGATCGTGTTCGGCGACCGCGCGGGTCAGCTCAGCGCGCGCATCGGCGGCGGCGGTACAGGCTGCCGACGCGGCCTCTGCGGCGGCCGAGGCGGTGGCCACGTCCGGGGCACCGTCGAGGTGCTCGACCAGCTTGGACCGGGCGGTCGCAGCCCGCTGCAGGTGCGCCTGCGCCTCCCGGGTCGCCGCCGTCGCTGCTTGCTCGGCCTCGACACGGGCCGCGACGGCGGCGGCCAACGCCTCGTCCAACACGCTCACCTCGGCCTCGAGCTCCGCCAGTCCCACGCCGCGGGCGGCCAATCGGTCCCGCTCCGTCGCGGCGGCGCCCGCCGCCGCCGGCAGGTCGTCGGGCAGCGTGTCCAGTTCGTCGCGGATGGCGGTCTCCAGATCCGCCATCCGCGTGGCCTGCGCGTCGGCCTGGGCCCGGGTCGCGGCCAACTCCCGGCCGATCTCCTCGGCCTTCTCCCGCGCCGCTTCGGCAGCCGCGGACGCCTGCTCCTCCTGCTCGACGGTGACCCGGTCCACGCTCAGTTGCGCGGTGTCCGGGTGCTCCACCGATCCGCACACCGGGCAGGGATCCCCGTCGACCAGCCGCGCGGATAGTTCGGCGACCATCGAGTCGAAGCGGGCCCGGCGGATCTCCAAGTGCGCGGTGGCCAGGCTCTGCCAGCGCTCGCGGGCGTCCAGGTGGTGGCCGCGCAGCCGCTCTGCCACGGTGCGCGTCGCAGCGCCGAGTGCCTGCACCTTGGCCGCATCGGCCAACAGGGTGGCGACCTTGGTCCAATGCGGCAGGTCCGCGACCGCTGACCGCGCTGCGTCGCGTTGTTCCATCCGGGCGTTGCGCGCCACGGTGAACGATTGGATGCGCGCAGCCGCCGCCGCAGCCTCGGCCCGCGCCGCCATCGTCGCCGCCTGCGCCGCGCTGCCCGCGCCCTCGTCGCAGATCGCCCCGTCCAACAAGCTCTGCAGTTCGCCGAGCCGGCCGCGGCGCCGCTCGTGCGCGCCCGCCGCCGCGCGCAACCCGGCCAGTGAGTGCGCGACGTCGCGGTCCGCCGCGGACAGCCGGGCATCGGCCTGCGCCGCCACCGCCCGCACCGCGGTCACCGCGTCCGCGGTGCTGACCGCGGCGTCCAGCAACGGCACCAGACCGATCGCCGCGCTTGCCCGCTGTTCCTCGGCCACCAGCGCGGCGACCGTGTCCGCGGCCCGGGCCAGTTCCGCGGCGCGGGCCAGCGCGGCCCGCCGACGCGTCTGACGCCCCGCCAGATTCCTGGTGACCTCGGCCCGCCCGCGCGCCGCGGTGGCCGCTGCGGCCGCGGCGAGGAGCACCCGTTCCGCGGTTTCCACGGCCGCGCGGTGCTGGCAGATCAGGTCGGTGCCCCACACCGGATGGGGCACCTCGTCCGGCGGGTCAATCTCCGCGAGTTGCGCGACCAACGCGGACTGCACACCGATCGCGTCGCGGTGGCGTTCCAGGTCGGCGTTGGCCTCGCGCCGACGGCCGGCCAACCAGTCCTCGACCCGGCCGAACCGGCCCGCATCGAACAACCGCTCCAGCAGCATCGCGCGCTCCTCCGACGGGGCGCGCAGGAAGCGGGCGAACTCGCCCTGGGGCAGCAGGATCACCTGGAAAAACTGATCGGCGGACATGCCCAGGCGGTCGGCGATCTCCTGATCGGCCTCGCCCGCCCGGGTGGACAGCGTGGTCCAGCCCGCGCCGGTCAACTCCTCGAGCAGCACCTTGGCGGGTTCGGTGGTGGTGCCGGTGCCGCGTTTCTTGGCGCGCACCTGGTCCGGGGAGC
>DASQPJ010000221.1:0-4906 GCA_035644015.1 Sporichthyaceae bacterium | reverse complement strand
GTCACCACCGAGGGCTGCCTGGCCACCGCTGACGGTGCGTACGACAGCCGCTCCCTGGGATCGCTGTCCGTGCGCGGCAAGGCCGAACGGGTGCCGGTGCACGAAGTCTTCGATTGTGATGCGCCGTCACTTCGGGCGGGCAAGCTGGCCAGCCGGGCCACCCTGGAGGAGGGCCTGCGCCGACTCGCCGCGGGCGACCTCGATGAGGCCTCCCGCGCCCTGCGTTCGGTGGTCGAGACCATCCCCGACGATCCGGTCGCCCTGGACTACCTGGCCCGCGCGATGACCGCCCGGCGATCCCGTCTGCTGGGCCACGAGCGTCCCTCGCCCTCCTGATCACCCGACGCGTTGCTGCAGTGCCACCCGATCGAGCACGTGGATCCGGTTGCGGCTCAGCCGCACCACGCCGGCCTCCTCCAACTGGCGTAATACCTGATTGGCCGTGCTGCGCGAGGTACCCGCCATGGACGCGAGATCCTGCTGGGTGAGCGCGATCTGCACCGTTGCGTCGTGCTCGTCGAGCGCGTAGACCCGGGTGAGGTCGAGCAGTCGGCGCAGCAGACGTAACTCGACCGGGTCGTACAGCGCCTCGAGCAGGAGCCGGTCCACCCGTTGCACCGCCGCCAGCAGGACGTCGATCACGAACTGGTCGATGGTGGGATGGGCCCGACGCAGGGCCTGGAACTGTGCCTGGCTGATGCTCAGGGTCTCGGTGGGCTCGAGGGCCTCGACCGATGCGGTGCGCCGTAGCCCGACACCGAGGACGGCGAAGATGCCGGCCACGTTGCCGGCGCCGAGCACGTCCAGGGTGGCCTGCTCGCCGTTGGGGGTGGTGATCCGCACTGCGACGCGGCCCTTGGCGATCAGGTGCAGGGAATTACCGGGATCCCGCGTGTGGAACAGCATCGCGCGCCGGGCGAAGGTGCGCCGTGAGGTGCTGGCCAACACCCGACGACGATCCGCCTCGCTCAACGAGCCCAGGATCGGGAATTCCACGAGGCTCAGCCTGCACCACGCGTGTCCTACGCGGTCAGCTGGTGACCAGCGCTGCCTTGAGCGAGTCGATGGCACCGGCCAGCGACTCGATGTGCATCTTCAGCGCATCGGCCACCGCGCCGGACGGCAGCGCGCCGTCGGTCACCGTGCTGAAGAACTTGCCGGCCGCGGCGCGGTAGGCGTCCAGGTCGGCCAACGCCTTGGTCTTCCCGGCGGCGTCGTCGGTGGCGTCGGCCGCGGCGTAGTCCACGAAGTTGGTGATGTGGGTGCGCCACACCTGCAGGAAGGTCTTGGCGCTTGCCGTGTTGGAGACCGACTGCACCGCGTTGGAGAGTTCCACCGAGTTCTTGTCCAGCGCGCCGGCGGCGGCCATGAACGCAGTGCCCTTGACCGAGTCCTTGTCGGTGTACGCGGTGAACACCGCCACACCGGCCAGGTACACGTGCGAGGTGAGCAGGCCGGTCAGGCCGGCGCGCAGGGTCGCGGCCTTGTCGTCGGGGTCGCCCTTCATCTTGGTGGCCTTGGCGATGCCACCGGCGAGCACGTCCGCGGTCATCGCCATGTGATCGGCCGCGGTCTTCAGCTTGGCGTAGGCGGTGGCCTTGCCGGCCGCCAAGTCGTCCACCGCGGCGGCCAGGGTGTTGATGTGGGTCAGCGTGTCCTTCTCCACCGCAGTGGCGGACAGCACGCCGTTGGTATTCTTGCTGAAGAACTGACCGGAGACCTTCGCGTAGCCCTTGAGCGCCTCGACGGCCTGGACCTTCATCTTGGCGCCCTTGGTGCCGCCGGTCTTGGCGCCGACCGCGTAATTCACGAAGTCGGTGACGTGGGCCTGGAAGGCCTGCAGGAACGCCTTGCCCTGATCCGCACCGACGATCTTGGTGACGGCGTCGCCCAGGGCCACGGAGTTGTCGTCCACGGACTTCGCGGCGGTCTTGAAAGCGTCCGAGGTCGCACCGGAGTGGTAGGCGGTGGCGACCGCGATGCCGGCCAGGTACACGTGCTCGGTGAGCAGGTAGGTCAGCCCGGAGCGCAGCGCGGAGGCGTCGGAGTCGACGGTGGCCGGGTACTTGGCGGCTTTCGCGATACCGCCGGCCAGCGCGTCGGCGGTGTCGGGCATGTGCAGGGCGGCGGTGCGGATGTCGGCGAACGGGTTGCCGGTGGAGGCCGCGGTGAGCGCCGCGGCGGAGTCGCCGGGCGCCGCCGTGTCGGCGGGGGCGCCCGCGCTGGTGCTCGCCGGAGCCGGGGCCTGGTTGGCGGCGTCCTTGCTGTCGCCGCCGCCGCAGCCGGTGAGACCGGCGATCAGGACAACCGCAACCGAGGTGGCGACAAAGGAGCGGGTGGGCGAAATTCGCATGACGTTGATTCCCCTGGTGAGAGATCCCGTGGTCCTTCTAGGTTCTGAGCGCTCTTCGATCTCCGTCCGGAGGGGGATTGGCCGCCCGGCCCGAGTGTTACCGATCCGGGGTATCGGTTCCGGGTCGGCGCGAGTGGGCACCACCGACGGTTACTCAAACGTTGTGCCGTTGTTCCGGGCCCGGATCCGGGACGATGGGGTCAGCGCCTGGGAGGGCTTGTGGGTATACGGCTGGACAGCCGCGAACGACGGACGTGCGGACGGCTCGGGCACCTCACCTACGCGCCCACCGAACCGGAGTTCGCCACACGTCTGCGCGCGCAGACCGCGTTGGGCGAGGCCTGGCGCTGCCTGCGTTGCGGTGACTGGGCGCTGGGGCCCCCGGCCGGATCCGGGCCGGCCGACCGGGCGCCGGTGCCGCCGCGGGGCAAGGCGTTGCGGCAGTTGGCGCTGCTGCGCCTGCTTGCCGTGGAGCGTGCCATCCGCGCGCTGGTGCTGGTGGTCGCCGCCTACGGGGTGAAGCGCTTCTCCAGCGCACAGACCTCGCTGCGCCGCTCGTTCAATGACGCGCTGCCCGCGGCCAAGCCGTTGGCGGACCGACTCGGGGTCGATCTGGACCACTCGGTGCTGGTCCGGGAGGCCACCAAGGCCCTGCACGCCTCGCAGACCACGCTGACCTGGGTCGCCCTCGGGCTGCTGGCCTATGGGGTGCTGGAGGGGGTGGAGGCGGTCGGGCTGTGGCTGGCCAAGCGCTGGGCCGAATACCTGACCGTGGTGGCCACGGCGGCGTTCCTGCCGCTGGAGGTCTACGAAATGACCGAGCACGCCACCGTGACCAAGGTCGGCGCGTTCGTGGTGAACGTCGCGGTAGTGGTCTACCTGATCCTGGCCAAGCGGTTGTTCGGGGCCCGAGGCGGTGCCGCCGAGCATCATCGACAGATGCGTTCGGAGAGCCTGCTGGAGGTCACCGCCGCCGCGACCGTGACCGACCTGACCGGCACGCCGCACGGCTCCGGGGCAGACGTCGGGATGCCCGGCTGACCCGTTCGGCGCAGGGTGGCGTGGGTCACGCAGGTCGGGGGAACAAAATTCCGGGACCTCGAGTTACCGTGCAGTAGCGGGCGCTAGCGCCGCCGGACGCGACCGGCGATGACGCGTCGACACCCCCTCCGGGACGGGGGGTTGTCAGGCCCCGCAGCGTCGCCCCGGAGCCCGTCTCCGGGGCGACGCTTTTATTTCGCGCTGCCCGGGCACAACCCCTAGTGCGACCGGGGCTTGCGGGTGGTTGACTTGGCATAAGTGAGGGCTAAAGCAATGTTCTGCTCGCATTTGCGAGTGATCGTCTGCCCCTAGCTCATCGTCAATGTCGACGTCTGGAGTAACCGCGTGAGCAATCTCAGCACCCTCAAGCCCGTGAACGACTTCCTCGCCCAGCAGGGCAAGCTCTACATCGGCGGCAAGCACGTCGATGCGCTGGCCGGGAAGACGTTCACCACCCCGAACCCGGCGACCGGCCAGACCCTGGCCACTGTCGCTGACGGCCAGGCCGAGGACATCGACCTCGCTGTGCAGGCCGCCCGCACGGCCTTCGAATCCTGGAAAGACACCCCGCCGAACATCCGCGGCAAGATCGTCTGGAAGATCGGCGAGCTCATCGAGCAACACGCCGAGGAACTCGCCGAACTCGAGTCGCTGGACAACGGCAAGCCGAAGATGTTCGCCATGGGCCTGGACATGTCCCTGGCCACCGAGACCTTCCAGTACGCGGCCGGGTGGGCGACGAAGATCGACGGCAATACCAAGACCCTGTCGGTGCCCTACGCGCCGGGCGCGAAGTTCCACGCGTACACCCGCAAGGAGCCGGTCGGCGTGTGCGGGCAGATCATTCCGTGGAACTTCCCGCTGCTGATGGCGGCCTGGAAGATCGCGCCGGCCCTGGTCACCGGCAACACGGTGATCCTCAAACCGGCCGAGCAGACCCCGCTGACCGCGCTCTACCTGGTCCACCTCCTCGAGGAGGCCGGCGTGCCGGCCGGCGTGGTCAACATCGTCACCGGCTTCGGCGAGGCGGGTGCCGCTCTGGCCGCGCACGACGGCGTGGACAAGGTGGCCGTCACCGGCTCCACCGAGGTCGGCAAGCTCATCGTCGGCGCGGCCCGCGGCAACCTGAAGAAGGTCACCCTGGAGCTCGGCGGCAAGGCTCCGAACATCATCTTCAACGACGCCGACATCGAGAGCGCGGTGGCCACTGCCGCCAACGCGATCTTCTTCAACTCCGGCCAGGTCTGCTGCGCCGGCTCCCGGCTGTACATCGAGGCCGGGATCTACGACGAGGTCATCGCAGGCGTGCACCAGATCGCCAACGGCATCAAGGTCGGCGCCGGCCTCGCCGGGGACACGATGATGGGCCCGTTGGTCTCCGCCGAGCAGTTCGAGCGGGTCTCCGGCTACGTGAAGGCCGGTATCGACGCAGGCGCGACCGCGTTGACCGGGTCCGCGGTGCCCGAGGGCGGCGGCTTCTTCCACTCCCCGACGGTGCTCACCGACGTGCGC